>URGO01000097.1 GCA_900547435.1 uncultured Parabacteroides sp. | reverse complement strand
GGAGACAATGGAAACGAGCAGGCTTATTAAAGTCAGCGAAGCATTGGACTTCAATTTCTTTTCCCTTTTCTGTCCGAGACAGCATCATATATCGGCACACCTTGCAGCCGTTTCATTGGATGGAAATGCAAATAATCTGATAGGTGATGCAGAACTGGCCGTACAGTTATCCAGCGAAAAGAAAGAAACAGAGAACCTGAGGGAAACAATCAAGCTTCTGAAAGAGCAAATAGAGAGTCTGAACTCACAGATTTTACGTCTTGATTCAAACCTGAAGGATAAGGACGTGATTATTGAACTATTGAAAGATAGGAAATAAACAATACTGAAATTTAAATGAATGCGTCATCTCGTTACAGAGAGGTCAAATCATTCATCCTTAATATCTATTGCAACTGTTCCAAGCATTGTATCAAGATGCATACAGATTACATACACAAATATTGCATCTTATTGAAATACAGATATGTATTGGAGAGGCCCAAGCTGCGATAGAATAATAATGCTAAGAAAGTAGCAGCTTTAGAAAAAAGTCATACCAAAGCGCATACACTTCACATACACCGGCAATGTAACCTATTGGGGAATAATCGTATATGAAAGTGGCCCAGGCGGCGGTAGAAGGATAATCTCTAAGAATACTTAAGCATTGATTTAGGCTGTAATATCCTGTATGACAGGTGTTACAGCCTAAACTATTTTTATACGGTTTGTCCATACCTTCTGACATATATGCTTAGCAAACCACATTCTTCTTATCCAGTTACAGTAAAGGTTCATAGTCTCCCAGCTTATTTATTCCCGGATAGCTACTTGTTTTGAATGAATAGAATCCTTTTTCATCCGATTATTCCATGTATTCGCTTTATCTTGTTTTTATTTCTACTCCTTATTCTCTTCTTTTGTATAAAATATAAGAAACTGTTTTGCATTTCTTCAGAAGAATGTTTTATGCAGCTTCTAAATGAAAACAAGACAAATATATAGGATTTTATGAGATGTACGAATTGTGGCTGGGAAAACCCGGACGGTCAGCAATATTGCGAGAAATGTAATTCTCCATTATCGAACAACGTGGGACGTAGCTATGCGGAGGCCTATTCACGGCGAACTGTAAATGAGAATAATGCTTATCAGGAGTTGCGTGCTACGGTTCGCGAACGGAATGAGGAAGGTATAACGTGTCCGAATTGTGGGTATCCGCTTCTACCGGATATGCCTGTCTGCCCGAATTGTGGACATACAGAGCATGCAGCACACCTCCAAGTGACACCAAAACGAATTTGTCCTAAATGCAACCATGAAAATCAAGAAGGGGGACTCTATTGTTCGCATTGCGGATTCAGTCTGCAACCGGAGCCAAAACGTCCGGCACGTCCTGTGTTCGGACGAAAGACGGTTACGCCTTGGGAAATTCAGGCGAATGCACCTACTTGTACGTTAACGCCAATTCCAAACAATCCGGAGGAAGCACCACTTACGGCACTCTCCTTTTCGGGTGAAGAAATTACATTGAACCGCGATAACACAGAGGCCGGGAACATGACAATTACCTCGAAAGAACAAGCGGCTTTGATTTTCGAAGAGGGGAAATGGTATTTGCAAGACCGGAGTGAGCACCAGACTACATTCGTATACCGGGCAGACCAAATCGAACTCCAAGCTGGGGATATTATCGTATTAGGGAATCGTCGCTTCGAATTCAACGGGCAATCCGAACAAACAAAATGACTGAAGCAAGCGTCAGCAGGTGCGATTTCGGAATCGGGCAGTCTATCGGCTCCTATTACCGGGTAGATGCCCTACTGGGAGAAGGAGCTTTCGGGAAAGTGTTCAAGGTTTCAAACTTTGAAGGCAAAACTTATGCGTTAAAACTTTTGAAACTATGGGAAATCGTACCTGAACTGCGGAAGCCTCTGATGGAACGCTTTATCATGGAGTTTGAAACCGGACTGATTCAAAGTCGATTTCTGGTTCATTCCGTTACGCATGGCCGTGAACGGGGTAATCCTTTTATCGTGATGGAATATTGCCCGAACGGGAATCTCCTTCAATACATGGAACGGCATACCGTAGACTTGGCACAGATTGGACAAGAAGTCTTGCTTGGACTGGATGCCTTGCATCGGAATGGGAAAGTACACCGCGACTTAAAACCGGAAAATGTGTTGATTAAAGAAGATGGAACAGCGGTTCTTACGGACTTTGGCATCTGTGGCGATCGCAACCGACGTATGACTGAACGGAATATTTTAGGCAGGCCCCAACAATTGTTCGGCACGTATGCGTATATGCCACCGGAACAAGTGAATCGGGTGCGTGGCAATGCAACGGTGTTACCTACGACCGACATCTTTTCATTCGGCGTCATGATGTTCCAACTCCTGACAGGCGAACTTCCGTTCGGAAAGTTGGAAGACCCAAACGACCTGGTGATTTACCAACGGAACGGCAAGAACAATCAATGGAACCGTCCTCTTTTGCAACACAGCGAAAAAGGGCGGAAGTGGGAAATGGTCATCGAGAGGTGTCTTATTCCGGATTTCAGACAACGTCTGCAATCGGCACGTGCCGTATTGGAGCGATTGCCAGCATCGGCCAAGAGTATTCCTCCCCTACCGGCCTACCGGCACAGCAACGGTGTGTTGTGCTTGCGGGTCATGCAGGGTATGGACTACGGGCAAGTCTTCCGGCTGAAGGATTTGCTACAAGGGACCAAACGGATCATCACCATCGGACGGGATAGGGGCAACAGCCTTTGTCTACGCGATGGAGAATATCCCCGCCTCTCCCGACGGCATTGTACCTTGGAAACCGATCTGCAAGGCCGCTGGTTTGTTCGGGATGGGCAATGGGTGACCGGAACAAAGGGTGGATATTGGAAAGCATCTGTTAATGGGACTTATCTCAATTCCCTACCGGTGTATGCCAATGGACACGAATTACAACCGGGAGATATCCTTACATTGGGGGATATCACCTTGCGAGTAGAAAGAATATAATTATAAACAACTTAAATAGAAAAAACATGGGACAAAGAAACACAGAACCCTACAGACGTTCCTTTTCAGGTTCAGTCGGCGCTGGAGTCGGTGCTTTAATGGGCGGCTCACATCGGCAGTATTATATTTTGGAATACCGCTCATCTTCGAAATATCACCACACAGGTGAAACTCAAAAAATCATCGTTGACCAAGTCGAATTAGGGCGTGACCCACGCTGTCAAATCCGGTTTGATGACTCGTTCACTTCAGTCAGCCGGCGTCATGCCGCAATCATACGTGACGGATCTGCCTGGAAATTAGTGCATCTCTCGAAAACCAACCCTACACTCTTGAACGGACGACCCGTTGCCGATGAATGGTATCTGCAAAACGGCGATGAAATTCAGTTATCCTCCAACGGGCCACGATTGGGCTTCATCATCCCGCAAGGAGACAAGAGCATGATCAAGAACATCAACTTTACAGAACGATTCAGCCTTTTCCGTCAGCAGGCTTTACGTCCATACAAGCAAATGGTGGCATGGGGCTCCATCCTCTCCCTGTTAATTATTGTCGGACTAGTCAGCTGGGGCATCATCAGCCATCGGCAATATATAGAAACCTCCAACAAGCATGACGAAGCCCTCGCTCACTATGGAGGGGAATTGGATTCTGCTGCTGTAAAAATTAAGGAAGCCGAAGAGGCCGCACGAAGAGCCCAAGAAGAAGCAGAACAGGCAAAACGCAATGCGGGATATGCTGCCGGACAAGCTAAAGGGGCTAAAGAAACTGCCGAAAATGCTATCGACATCGCTAACGATGCGAGCACAAGGGTAAGCAGTACCCCTGCTACAGTAAGCAGCCCTTCCTCAACTGTTACCGCCCCTGCCCACTCGGGTAATCCTGTCTCACAATCGGTCGCTTCAGCGAACTTCATTAATGGGATGACTACGCAAGAGAGTTGCTTCCCATACATTTATTATATCCAACTCGACAAGATCGAATGGACACATAAGAATGGACATGTGGAACAATTTGATATCATACGCCGCTGGGCAGGCACTGGCTTTATGCTAGAAGACGGACGTTTCGTTACCTCTCGACGTATCATCGAACAATGGTTGTTCCAAGTCAATGGAAACCTACTGAATGAGGAGTTGCATCCGCTCAACAAAGCCGTATGTAACAACGAACGCGTTGTGGCTTACTTCACAGCACATGCATCCAACGGTAGTTCGTTGACGTTTACCAGCGAAGATTTCGTGGTTGACCGTAGTGCAGACAAACTGACGGTATTACGCGGTCCGTTGGGTGGGTTAGTTAGAGGAGCACGAATCCTCATTGCTCCGGAAACAGGTGGAAAAGACTGGGCATACATGCAAACCTCTCAGCGTTCGGGCTTGAAGTTTAATCCAGATAAATCACGTCTAATGGGAAGAGCGGTCGATCTGACTATTTTGGGATTCCCAGGCCAAGTTGGCATCAGTTCTGCCTCCGGCCCCATCTATGGTAGCGCAAAAACAGCCGGAAGCGGATTAAATCGGGGCGATATTCTGACAACCAATACCAGTTTCGAAGTAGGAGGTTCTGGTGCACCGGTATTTGCAATCTCCGAGAACGGAGAATATGAAGTTGTCGGCGTGGTATCGAACGTAACAGAAGGCATGCGCGGCATTGTTGTTCCCATTTCGTCTGTACGTTAAAACGATAATTTACTTCGAAAAGGAGGCAAAAACTCTAAAGATAATGAATGATACGAATAAATACAAACTCAGTTTTACAACGGGAGCCCTTACTCACGTAGGCTGTGTCCGTACCAACAATGAAGATAATTTCCTTGTTAGTACGGACTTGTCAACGGGCAAATGGATACTTCCTCAAGATAATCAGCACCTTTTTCCTCTGGAACAGAAAGGCGCCATGCTGATTGTGGCTGATGGAATGGGTGGACTGGATGCCGGAGAAGTAGCCTCAAAAATCGCGGTTGATACAGTGAAAGAGTTCTTCATGCCAGAACGGATCACCGATGAAACAGTGCAGGATGAAAGCCATATACGCGCCTATTTATGTGAAGCTATCGTGGAAGCAGACCGACGAATCAAAACACAAAGTCGGGAAGTCTACAACGGCAAGTCGATAGGTACAACAATAGTGGTCGCATGGCTGTTAGACGGCTACGCAAACATCGCATGGTGTGGCGACAGCAGAGCATATCGCTTCGATGCTGTTTCAGGACTTCAGCAGGTAACGAAAGATCATTCTTATGTACAGGAGCTGATTGACAGCGGCCGGCTCCTGCCCGAATATGCATTCGATCATCCCGACAACAACATCATTACACGCAGTTTAGGAAATCCACAGAAGAAAGCCGAACCAGATTTTGTCCGCATCGTATTGCACGAAGGCGAAACGCTTCTGTTTTGCACCGATGGACTAAATGCCATGTTACGCGATGAAGAAATCGAATCTCTGATGCAAAAAACAGCTTCACGAACAGATACCTGCCTAAAAGCCCTGCTGAACCAGACGCTTGAAGCAGGTGGGTATGATAACGTAACGATATTACTCTGTCAAATCGCCCCTACCGAACATTCTGAAAACGCACCGGCACAGCAAGAGACACTTTCAACTTTCGCTGAAAAGAAAAAGCTACGAAAGTTAAATCCGCACGTATGGCTGTTTGGCCTATTTTGCATGCTCCTGATAGGGGGATTACTTTGGTTTTTCCTAAGTAAAGAACCGGTTAACACATGGAAACAGAAAATAATTCAATGGTACGAACAAATTGGTAAATAGAAATATGCAATTAGAAGAAAACAAACTATTCGCACACCGCTACCGATTGAAACAATTACTGGGTCGCGGTGGGTTCTCGGAAGTTTGGCTGGCCGAAGATACACTAACAGACCTAGAAGTAGCCCTGAAAGTGTACGCACCAGGAGGAGGTATGGATGAACGGGGCGTGCAACTCTTCTCTTCAGAGTTTTCACTCGTATTCAACCTTAACCATAGCAACCTTCTAAAGCCAACCTATTATGATACATTCGAACGGATGCCCTACTTGGTATTACCCTACTGTGAACTGGGATCAGCGGCTAATATCATTGGCCAACTGGACGAACAAAGTGCCTGGCGGTTCCTGCATGATATAGCATGTGGATTGGAATACCTCCATAGTCAAGAACCTCCGGTTATTCATCAAGACATCAAGCCGGACAATATCTTGCTCGACCACTCAGGGCGCTACCTCCTAACCGACTTTGGTATCAGTATCAAAGCGCGGAACACACTGCGCAAAAGTATACTGAAGAATGAAGGGTCGGTCGGCACATTAGCCTATATGGGACCGGAACGTTTCAGTAAATATCCTTTGCCCATCAAAGCGAGCGATATCTTCTCGTTGGGAGCGACGCTCTACGAACTGCTGACCGGGATGGTTCCCTTTGGCGAACATGGCGGACTGCTCCTGCAGCATGGCGCAGAGGTCCCGGAACTGGAGGGGAATTGGTCAGACGCACTGAAACGCATCGTCGGGGCTTGCATGGAAAAAGAGACATGGGCACGACCCTCTGCCACAGAAATCCGGCTCTACTGCGAACAGCATATGAATGGCGAGACACCCGAATTACCCCACCGGAACACTGGAAAAGTAACGCCGCCTCCAGCTCCGTCCGAATCGGAACCGAAGCCTGTTGAGGAACCGCAAGCTGAAGAGCCGGCATCGGAGTCCCAAATACCCGAACCTGCCGAAGCTCCAGCCGAGATACCGAGTTCGTTTATCGAAAGCGTCCGCCCGAAAGCTGAGAAGCTCCGGCGTTATATCCCGCTGCTCTGGAAGGTGGGTGTCCCGTTGTTGCTGCTGATTATCGGCGGTATCTTCTGGGTAAGGAATGCGATGGAGCAAAAGCAACGCGAAGAACAACAGCAAATCAAAGAGAAGGCGATAAAGAGCGCATACCAGCGATACCTTTATTATATAGAGCTGGGCGACTCCCTGACTGCGCAAGGCAACAGAAGCAAGGGCTTGAACTATGAACAGTTTTACGTCAATGCGCTCAGATACTACGATAATGCCATCGAGCTGGGAGAGCGATATGCCGCCGACTTTCCGGAGTTGGTCGATGTCGTTACGCGCAAAGACAGTCTGCTCCGGAAGATAGACGAGGTATTTACCTTCTTCGTATCGACTGCTTCCAAAACGGAAGAGATTCAGGCGTATGACATGGCCCGCCTGCTCTACCAACGTGCCGCAAAACTGAAGCCGGACTCGCCTGTATTGCAGGAATTCGAGGCGCGGCAAGATTCCATTAACCAATTAAATAACACACAACCATGATGCAAATAACTTATAAGAAAGGTATATACACCCTGCTGGCACTTTGCCTGCTCAATGCCCCTGCACTCGCCCAAGATTGCAACGGGACGTATGAAGAGGGAATGGCGCTCCTGAAGAAACAGACGCAGTCTGCCGTCAAGCAGGCGGTCCGCAAGTTTAAATCCGCCCAGCTGTGCTACAAAGTGAATCGCGACGAAGAGGGCATCCGGAATTGCGACACACAACTGGCTGAATGCCAACAAATTCTCCACTATTATGCCCGACAAAACGCACGGATCACTAACGAAGAGGAACTGACGTTCCCCGCTTCGGGAGGTACACAAATACTCCCTATCAAAAGCCGGCAAGCATGGAGCTTCACAGGAAGCCACGATTGGTGCAGTGCCCAAAAAGAAGATGACGGTCTGGCTATCTCGGTCGAACCGAACCCCACTCCGGTGCGCCGCTCACAAACGGTAACTTTAAAATGGAAAAACGGCCAACAACTTGTCAAAATCACTCAAGATAGGAGCGAACTTCAATTCTCGGTAAGTGAAAATGATATTTACTTTACTGCTGATGATCAGGAAAAACGGGTGGAGGTCTCGGCCAATGTAGATTGGACCGTCGATCAGTCTACTATACCGGAATGGTGCAACCTCCGGACCGATAAAAATGCCGTCTATCTGACACTGACACCCAATAACACTGCAGAGCAACGCCGGGCTACCATTACGCTACATGCTGAAACAAAGAAAGAGACTCTCCGGATTGTACAAGACATGGAAAACTTCCGAATCTTAACCGGTTCCAACTCAGATACCATTTCTTTTCTTCGAAACGGAGGGAAACGGTCACTGGGAATAGAATATACGGTTCATAAGAATAGCAGTGGATGGGAAGTCGAATCCTATCCGAATTGGTGCAAAGCATCGAAAGAAAGCGACAATTTGTTACAGCTGGAATGCGATAAAAATAAAACCAAGATGGATCGATCTGGCGTTATCCGCCTCCGAAAAGGACAACGGATCATTAGTCTGATGGTTAAGCAAAGCACCAAAAACGAATCTTTAAAACAAAGATTATTTGGCAAATAAACATCTAACAATATTAAATTTAAAAGTCATGAGAAAGTTTTTTCTTTTTATGTCATCACTCGTATTGAGTAGCATTATTTTTTCAACCCAAGCACAAAATTATTCAACAGGTGCCTCAATCTATCGTGAAAAAGGTGTAGAGATAGGTATTAAAGCCGGAATCAACTTCAACAATATCGTGGGAGATGATTTTAACTATGCCGGATCTACCCGTATCGGGTATAACGTAGGAGTCGTGATCGATGCAGACTGTAGCGATTATTTCTTTATCGAAAGTGGGCTTTCTCTGCTAAGTAAAGGTAGCCAAACTTCTAATGGAAATGCGAAGATTACACTCAACTATTTAGAACTTCCTATTCTATTAGGATTCAAAACAAACATTACAGATAATATCCGCTGGTATGTCAATGCTGGTCCTTATCTCGCCTGTGGAATCTTCGGCAAATCATCGGTGGATATCGGATATGGATATGAGAGTACGACAAATGTATGGGAAGATGGTGATTTCGGATTCAAACGATTTGATGCCGGTCTGACCTTTGGTACGGGATTCTTATTTCACCAAGTGCGCGTAGGTGTGGCTTATGATTTAGGACTTGTCAACGTCATATCCGGAGGAAATATAAAGAACCGCAGCTGTCAGATTTCCTTAGGATACAATTTCTAAAAGAACAACAACAAAAACAAGGGTACAAGTATATCTAAAAAGACTCTGCCTGTACCCTTGATTACATAAAACTTACAGCATAAGGAATTTATCCTGCAACTTCTTCAAATAGAGTTTGGATACTTGAAGATCACGAATATGATCAAACGGAGGATAAAACACACATTTTTTATCTCTGATCATAATCAAGTAATTAATATTGATAATATAGGATTGATGTATCTGAATAAAAGATGGCGAACTCGTCAATATCTGTTCTGCCGAAATATTTTTCCGAATAGGTGCTGGTGCAGAAGCATTATTCAAATAGGCTTCCCATTGCTTCCTGGATGAATTATACTTAAAAAAACCTATATTTTCCGGGCGAAGAAACTGCAAATCATTGGTAGGTGAAGGTATAATAAAAGTTCGCTCCAAAGGTAAAAGACTTCGTAGCTGGACATGAAAAGGAATGGGCTGCATACGCTGTTCTTCCGCTTTCTCCACAAAACGTTTCAGCATCTTGGCTAATTCATTCTTATCTATTGGCTTTAATAAATAATCAAACGCTGCACCACGTATGGCATCAAGCATATATTTATTATAAGCCGTATAGAAAATGATTTGCATATTCCATGTTATTTCATTCCGAATTAAATGCAACAATTCAGACCCTTGCATATCCGGCAATTCAACATCTAAAAAGACCAAATCCGGCATTGTCTTGAAAATCAACTTCCGCCCGCCTGCTGCATTTTTAGCACTCCCTTCTATCCTAAAATTCGAGAACGCCTTCAGTTCAAAAGACAGGTTATCTACTGCTAATTCATCGTCATCAATAATTACTATCTTATATTCGTTCTTCATATTCAATCTCTTTTATACAAATTTAGCGATTATTAGACAAGCAGGACTATGCGGATTCACTAAAAAAATGAATATCTATTCTTTTTCTGAGGTTATTCGGTTATAAATCGCAACCAAATAGACTAATTTCTTAAGGCAAAGTATAAGAATAATTATCCGGCAATGAAATTTGCACCAAGCAACCCGGATACTCAACAGTTCCGTATGGATTCCTTTTAACTAGAAGCGTAATAGCCTCTTTATTATGCAAATTAAGCAACTGAATGGTCTGGTTTAATACCCGTAATCCTGTCCCAGTACTTTGCTTATCTTGATTTTCAGCCTGTACTCGAAATCCGATACCATTATCTTCTATCCGAATTACCACACCTGTTGCTTCCCGTAGCACAGAGATAAGCAGTCTCTTCTCGCCTGTCTTTTGCCGCAAACCATGTTTCATAGCATTCTCAACCGGAATCTGAATCATCATGGAAGGAAGCTCCACTGTCTCGGGATCTATATTCGGATCAATATGAATAGCAACCTGAAGAGACAAATCAAAATGCTTTTTTTCAAGGGAAAGATAAGTCCGAACAAAATCCATTTCTTCCGCAAGAGTAATACTCAATTTTTCTGTCAAACGCAAATTAAGACGCATAATCTTAATCAAATTATATAACTCCTGATAATTAGCATCCGTTTCCTTATAACGGCTCATAATCCTATTTAAGGTATTGAAGATGAAATGCGGAGAGACACGATTACGAATATTTTCCATTCTTAAACCAATAATTCGGTTTCTTGTTTCCACGAAAAGCAATTCCTTTTGCTTCTTTTGGTAGAAATAAACAAAAAGGACTGATATAAAAAGAAGTATACAGATCAAAATCCATATACAAACACTCAATTCCAAAGATTGCATGCTGCTCTGTTGCTCTTGGATAAAAAGATGTTGTTTCATTAATGTTGTATCCTGCTGATAACGCAATTCCGTCTCCTTTACCCGCATTTTTATCTGATCATTACGAATGGAATCATCCATTTGCGTACACTCTTTCAGATACTGATACGCTTTGTCATAATCGCCAATCTCTTCATAATAATGCTGCAAATACCTTTTTCGGATCCCAACCAGTGTTGGTTCGGCATAAAGATTCCCGGTGATAGCATTCAATCGGTCAGAAGCGTCATCTATATTCCCTTTTCGCAAAGCCAGTTCAAAAAGCTGGGTCTCCGTATGATAAAGTCCGGAAGTATTGCCTATCTGTTTAAAATAAGTATAACATTCCTTCAGATTCAGGCTAGCTGAATCCAACTCCCCAATAAGCAAGTAACATTCTCCCATATTCAGCCGGCAGATATTCTGAGCATAAACATATTCAGATGAACTTTTAACCAATTCATACGCACGCTTGAACAACTGAAGTGCTTTCCGATAATTTTTCTCAAAATAATAGACATTCCCATAATTGGTAAGAAAGACAAACTTCCGATTCAAATCAAACTGATCAAACATGCCATAAGCCAAATCGTAATAATAGTGAGACCGTTCGAAGTCACGTAATTCCATATAAGTCTGTCCTAATCCGGTATAAATATCATTAACTTCCAATTCCGGCAAATTCAATGAATCGGCAATATACAATGCTTGGCAATAGTTCCATGCACCCAAATCATACTCCCCGCTCCGAACATATATATCCGCAAGATTCGTATAAGCAGATTTCTTCACTTTACGATTATGCGTCTTTTTGCCATAAGTCAGCATTCGCTTAAAATATTTCAGTGCAGAATCATTCTGACTGACTATTGCATACCGATTACCTATATTATTGTTAACATCCGTAAGCAGATAATAATGGTAAGGAGTCAGCGTTTCCTGTCGTTCACAAAACAGCTCTGTCTTCCGGCAAAGCGGAATTACGGAATCAAACTCCGAAGTTACCAGATAGGTTTTAATATAAAGGCTATACAGAATATACCAGTCAATGCTATCCTTAACCAAGCGAGTATCCAACGCTTCCTTCAACATTTTACGGGACATCAAAGGATCATTATACAATTTTTCTTGTGCTGCGAAATAAACACTATCACCAGTAGGCAAGAAGTTTATATCGTACTGAGATACGGGGCGTTTCCTACAAGAAAATATAGACATACAGAATAATATTAATAGAATAACTAAGATGTTTCTCTTCTCCATAAAGTAAAGTATAATTAGTGTAAGTTCATGTTTCTTCTCACTCCCCCTCATCGCAATAATAGCGGATCATACGTTCGATAGCGCGAGTGCAAGCGGGGCAGAAGGGGGCATAATCGCGCATCATGCAATGGTTCATC
>URGO01000096.1 GCA_900547435.1 uncultured Parabacteroides sp. | reverse complement strand
CCGCATTTATCGGTATATGCGGAATCGATGGGTGAGGGGATGGGGGTATGAGCGGGAATCAAATCTTTCCATTTCGAATCAAAATTCACCAAGGTGGTGATATTCGGTTCCCAAGGTTCTTGCTTCAGATTGTAAAAATCGTTATAAGCCACCTCCGAGGAGAAATATTCATCGGCTAATCCGGCAAAGCTATGCCCGAATTCGTGCGTAAAGATAACCGGAGTCTGGGGATGATCGGCTGTACCACACGCATAAAAGTTATACATCCCTCCTCCACCGTATTTATCCGTATTAATCAAGATATAAATAGCATCCGTAGGGACATTCCACACGGCATCCCGAATGGATTTCATGTCGCGCGTGGTCAGATAGCGGTCTATGCCAAACGTATAAAAGCCACTGTTCAAAGCGGTATTCTTGAAGATATTCTCACCGGAGAGGTCTGTTCCCGAATCTTCTGAGATTGCACCGACCGCCCATACATTAAAATCCGATTTATGCTCGGAGAAGGGAGGTGTCCGGAAAAGAGCCTCCATGAAACGACGGGCATCAGCCACGAATTTATCCTGCTCTTCCGCTGTATATCCTTCGGCCAGAAACACCAAGTCTACTTTCTTATTCGGATCGCCCTGATTCATTAATTCGGTCACCTTATTAGCTTTCAGTTTTCCCCTATCTATAAAGATACTATTCGGCTGGATATCCACTTTCAACAAAGGATAGAATTGCATATCCTTTTTATCGCGAGCGGCCAATTCAAAGACAATATCCTTTTTCGGATAAGGAATGGAAATGCTATTGGTCCAGGATTGCGTCTCCTTACGGGCTTGATCGGTAGTCCTCCATTCTTCAAACAGCGTATTAAAACCCTTGGAATAAATCAGTTCGCCACTTGCCTTATCGTATATCCGCACATCATACCCGCCATACCGGAACGGGTCCACCAAATTAACCAAAGGCCCACCCCACACCGGCTCTTCGCGCAATTGTTCGATTGCGGCCGTCTGGCTTTCCGCATTTCCACTCAGCGCAAAATCTATCCGTAAACTTTTCTTCTCAAAAAAAGTATCAAACCTATTCTGAGCGGTTCCCGACAAAATCAGGCAAGCCGCGATTGATGCTACTAAATATTTTTTCATCTTTCTCTAATAACTATAAGTGTTGGGGAGCAGGAGTTAGAGGAGTTAAAGAGAGTTAAAGGAGTTAAGCCAAATGTTTTGTTTATATTCAAGAGTATCGGCTTAACTCCCTATAACTCCTTTAACTTCTTTAATCCCCCCTTTCCTTCCAATTTAAAAACGCAAATATACGCATAACTCACGATTTATATCTAAATTTGCTCTCAGAACATAAAGCATAGGAAAGAAATATATGAAGACATTGCTATCATTGCCACCTAATTTGGTGAACTGTTTTCACGAGATAGAACAAGTTGACAAAGAGTCTTGGTTTTGCACGTCAGACCCGATAGGAGCCCGGTTAGGTTCAGGAGGAGGAACGACCTGGTTGTTAGAAAAATGCTGGAAACAAGAGTCACCGGGATTGACTTTCGAAGCATGGTTATCGCGCGAAAAGCGCATCCTGCTACACGCCGGAGGGCAAAGCCGGCGTTTACCGGCCTACGCTCCTTCCGGAAAAATCCTCACGCCCATTCCGGTATTCCGCTGGGCACGCGGGCAACGCCTCTCGCAAGATTTGTTGTCCTTGCAACTCCCATTATACCGGGCGATTATGGAGAAAGCACCCCAAAACCTGCGGACGCTCATTGCCAGCGGAGATGTGTATATCCGCAATAATGAGGCCTTGCAGGATATTCCGGACGTTGATGTGGTTTGTTACGGACTTTGGGTTGACCCGAACCTGGCCACTCGTCATGGCGTATTCGTTTCGGAAAGGAAATCGCCGGACACCTTAGACTTCATGCTCCAAAAGCCCTCTTTGGAGGAATTGGGACGCCTGTCGGAAACACACCTATTCCTGATGGATATCGGTATCTGGCTACTGAGCGACAAAGCGGTACATCTCCTGGCGCAGCATTCCAAATCGGCTAACCCGGAGAATTGGACGTTTTATGACCTCTATGCCGATTTCGGATTAGCTTTGGGTAAGAATCCAAGAATCAAAGACGAGGCGTTGAACGGGTTATCGGTCGCTATCTTGCCTTTGCCCCATGGAGAGTTCTACCATTACGGGACAAGCCCGGAACTGATATCTTCTACATTGGCCATCCAGAATCTGGTGCGCGACCAACGTGCCATCATGCAACGCAAGGTCAAACCCCATCCGGCCATGTTTGTGCAAAATGCGTTGATACAACCACGCCTGACCTCCGAAAATTCAGACTTATGGATTGAAAACAGTTATGTCCCTGAGAACTGGATATTGCATGACCATCACATCCTGACCGGAATTCCTCAAAACGACTGGACGCTGGATGTACCGCAAGGCGTTTGTGTGGATGTCGTTCCATTAGGAGAAACGGATTATGCAGCACGTCCATACGGATTTTGGGACATGTTCAAAGGAAAGAGTCAAGACGAAACAACCCTGTGGATGGGCAAACCGGTCAATAGCTGGGCACAAGAGAGGGGAATCCACTTACCTCTGTTCGATGACTTGCAAGAAGCGCCTTTATTCCCGGTCTGCGCCTCTGTAGAAGAGTTAGGTATTGTCATGCGTTGGATGATTTCCGAGCCTGACTTGGAAAAGGGAAAAGACATTTGGCTTCAAGCTTCCAAGCTATCAGCCAACCAGCTATCCGACCAGGCCAATCTGCCCCGCCTGTTCAAACAACGGGAAGCCTTCTGCCGGACAAATTGGCTCATGCTGGCGAAAAACCATAGCAAAAGCGTATTTTACCAGCTGGACCTGGCGGATGCCGCACAAGCTTTCGCCCGACTGCATATAGAGGCACCGGCACCTTTGGAAGACAACGAACCTCTGATGAAGCGCATCCATAACCATGCACTCCGGGCACGTATTCTCCAACTGACCGGACAAGCTTTTTCGGACGAGCAACAGAAGGCTTTCGCCCTACTAAGCCAAGGCCTGACCCATACCCTTGAAGAGGACAAACAGGCGCCTCGTATCAACGTGTACCCCGACCAGATTGTATGGGGAAGGAGTCCGGTGCGCATCGACCTGGCCGGAGGATGGACCGACACGCCCCCTTATTGCCTTTTTGCCGGAGGGAATGTGGTCAATGTAGCCATCGAGTTGAACGGGCAACCGCCTTTGCAAGTTTATATCAAGCCCTGCAAGAATCATCAGATTATCTTGCGCTCCATTGATTTAGGCGCCATGGAGGTGATTCGCACCTGGGAAGAGTTATCCGACTTCAACAAAGTAGGCTCACCCTTCTCCATCCCGAAGGCAGCATTAGCCTTAGCCGGCTTCTTGCCCCGATTCTCGGCCGAGAAATTCCATTCGCTGGAAGAAGAACTGAAAGCTTTTGGCTATGGCCTGGAAATTACGTTATTGGCGGCTATTCCAGCCGGTGCGGGATTGGGGACAAGTTCCATCCTGGCGGCAACCGTCTTAGGGGCTATCTCCGACTTCTGCGGATTGGGTTGGGACAAGAACGAAATCGGAAACCGTACTTTAATCCTGGAGCAATTACTCACCACCGGAGGAGGCTGGCAAGACCAATACGGAGGCATACTACATGGCCTGAAGCTATTGCAAACCGGCGAAGGATTCAATCAAAGTCCGCAAGTGCGCTGGCTTCCGGAATATCTATTTACAGACCCCGGCTATCAGTCTTGCCATATTCTTTACTACACGGGCATCACACGGACAGCCAAGCATATATTGGCCGAGATTGTCCAAGGCATGTTCCTGAACAGCAAAAGCCATCTGGATATCCTGGCGGAGATGAAACAGCACGCGCTGGATATGTATGAGGCCATCCAACTGGGGAACTTCGGGCTGTTCGGCAGATTAGTCGGAAAGACCTGGGAACAGAACAAAGCCTTGGATGCAGGGACCAACCCGCCGGCCATTGAGGCTATCATCCATCGCATCCGCGAGTATGCCTTAGGCTATAAACTCCCCGGAGCCGGAGGAGGCGGTTATCTGTATATCGTGGCCAAAGACCCCGATGCTGCGCTCCGCATCCGGCAAATACTTGCGCAAGATTCACCTAATCCCAACGCCCGATTGGTCGAAATGAACCTATCCTGCAAAGGATTGCAAATCAGCCGTTCGTAAACGGATTCTTATCACGGGAAAGTAGGAGATGGAAGAAATAAAGTTGGAAATGACATCCTGCTTTTCCCGCTGCTGATTACCGGAGGCAAAGGTAGACACTTCCCGCCGATTATTTTCTTAAAATGGAACGTCTGCAAGTGTGAAATTGTATTAATCGTCTTATATATAGAGGATTATAAAGGAATTTACTCAACTGTCATAGTTGCCATGCTCCTTATCTCAGTATCTCAAATATCTCAAATCACAGTTAGCTTTTTATGAGATAAAAAAGTGAAGGAGAAAAGTTATAATATAATATATAATATATATATTATATTATAAATATTATTATAAACTTTTTATTTCTTTTTTTAAGAGACTGACTGACCAAAAAGTAATTGAGATTTGAGATAATTGAGATACTGAGATAGTGAGATCGGGTAAGTTGAAATTACCTTATCTCATCCCTCCTCTTGCAATCTTTTTAAAGTATGGGGGTAATATCTATTGTCTCTTGCTTCAATTGGAGACAATAAGCATAAAACAAAACAATCATAGGCATGAATGCCGACAATTATAAGCATGACCGCCGGCGAAGATAGGCATCTCCCCAGCCCGCTGCAATTCAATTAATTACCAATCGTTTATTATTTTTTAAGATTTCAGTTTCATCATTTTCCGGCTCTACGCACCGCTTTTATCATTACTTTTGTCAACGGAAATGACAGAGAAGGAAGTAAACGAGAACGGCAACAGGGTTGAGACGGAATCTAATACGCGGACGTATTCCGAGCCGCACAACAGAATCCGTAGGGGATGGCCTGAGCGTTGCTCGGTTTCGAGCATCACTTGACAACAGGCGCCACAAGGGGCGATTTGTTCCTTAATCTGTCCGTCCTGACAGGCGATGATGGCCAATGCTACTACCGGGACATCCGGCCAGGCGGCACCGGCACCGAACAATGCCACCCGTTCGGCACACAGACCGGAAGGATAAGCAGCGTTCTCCTGATTACACCCGGTGATAACCTCGCCATTCTCCAGCAAGGCCGCCGCTCCTACCTGAAAACGCGAATAAGGAGCGTATGCCCGGCCGGAAGCATCGATCGCTTTCTGATACAAAACCTTATCCGTACCGCTCAATTCAGAAACCAAATACTCTGTAAATGTAAAGTCTTTTGTAATTCTTTTCATGTTTCTATCCTTTTATGCCCGCAAGATACGAAAAATTAGGTTGCTTTTTTGTATGTTTGCAAACGTAATTGAATAATTAAGGCTTATGAAAGTTATTTTCAGACTCTTATTGTGCTGTTTTTGCCTGCTGGCATTTACGGATAGCTGGGGAGAAAACTTGTCTACACTTTCTTCTTACCACCGCTATATCCGGAAATACAAGGATTTGGCCATCGAGCAGCAACACAAATACAAAATTCCAGCCAGCATCACGTTAGCGCAAGGATTGTTGGAATCCGGAGCCGGACAAAGCGATTTGGCCCGCCGGTCGAATAACCATTTCGGCATCAAGTGCCACGACTGGAAGGGGAAACGTGTTTACCATAACGACGACCGGCGGGGGGAATGCTTCCGTAAATACAACAAAGTAGAGGACTCCTACGAAGACCATTCCAAATTCCTGGCTTTGCGTTCGCGATATGCCCCCCTGTTCCGCCTGAAGATAACCGATTATAAAGGCTGGGCCAAAGGGTTACAGAAGTGCGGTTATGCCACAGACCGGAAATACGCCAACAAGCTGATTAAGGTCATCGAGGATTATAAGCTCTATCAATACGACTCGGCCAAAAAGAAAAAATCAAAACAAAAGAAAGCGATTGTCCAACATACGATTTACCGGAGCAACGGGTTGCTTTATGTCCATGCAAAATCAGGCGATTCGCTGGAAGATATTGCCAAAAGCACGGGCATCAGTGCGCGTAAACTAAGCAAGTACAACGAAATTCCGAAAGACTTCCCACTCCAAGCGGATGATGTCATCTACCTGGAAAAGAAGAAAAAGAAAGCAGACGATAGGCACACCAGGCATATCGTGCAGGTGGGCGAATCCATGCATAGCATCTCCCAGCAATATGGCATTCAAGTTAAAAGTCTCTATAAATTGAATAAAAAAGACAAAGATTATGTGCCAGCAGAAGGAGATGTCCTAAAACTAAGGTAAATCAGATAAAAAAGCGTATATTTGCAGTCCATAACAATTTAGAGAAATGAGCGATCAACGTTATAATTTGCGCGGAGTATCCGCATCGAAAGAGGATGTTCACAATGCAATCAAGAACATCGACAAAGGTATTTATCCGAATGCGTTCTGCAAAATCATCCCGGATATCTTAGGGGGAGACCCGGAATATTGTAACATCATGCACGCCGATGGGGCTGGAACCAAGTCCTCGTTGGCTTATATGTATTGGAAAGAGACCGATGACCTGTCTGTATGGAAGGGCATAGCTCAGGATGCTTTGATTATGAACATCGATGACCTGCTATGTGTCGGAGCCGTAGATAATATCCTGGTGTCATCTACCATCGGGCGTAACAAATTGCTGATTCCGGGCGAGGTCATCTCGGCTATTATTAACGGTACGGATGAACTGCTGGCCGAACTCCGGGCTATGGGCGTAGGATGCTATGCCACCGGTGGGGAAACGGCTGACGTGGGCGACCTGGTGCGCACAATCATCGTAGACAGCACCGTGACATGCCGCATGAATCGCGCGGACGTGATTGACAAAAAGCATATCCAAGGCGGAGATGTGATTGTAGGCCTTGCTTCATTCGGACAAGCCACCTACGAAAAAGAATATAATGGCGGAACAGGTAGCAACGGACTGACCTCTGCGCGTCATGACGTGTTCGCCAAGTATCTGGCCCAGAAATATCCGGAAAGTTATGATGCGGCGGTTCCGGAAGCACTGGTCTACTCCGGAAAATTAAAACTGGCCGACCAGATTGCGGAATTGGGCATAGACGCCGGCTCGCTGGTTCTCTCGCCTACCCGCACCTATGCGCCGGTCATCAAGAAGTTATTAGACCAATTGCGCCCGCAAATCCACGGAATGGTGCATTGTTCAGGCGGAGCACAGACCAAGGTCATGCACTTTGTCCACAATAAACGGGTGACTAAGAATAACTTGTTCCCGATTCCCCCACTCTTCCGGATTATTCAGGAACAGAGCGGAACGGACTGGAGCGAAATGTATAAGGTATTCAACATGGGGCACCGCATGGAGATTTATATCGCTCCGGAATATGCGGAACAGGTGATTGAAATCTCCAAGAGTTTCAACATCGACGCCCGGATTGTAGGCTTCGTAGAAGATGCAAATCAGAACGAACTGATTATTGAAAGCGAGAAAGGGCGGTTTACCTATTGAGTTTTTAAGTTTCTGAGTTTTTGAGTTATAGAGGTCAACCTGATAAACTCATAAACTAACGAACTAACAAACTAAAATTAGATGGCAGATAATAGTTTATTAAATAGATTGGACGGACTTGTAAGTCGTTTCGAAGAGGTCGGTACGTTAATTACCGACCCGTCCGTTATTGCGGACATGAAGCGGTTCGTGAAACTCAACAAAGAGTATCACGACCTGGAAAAGATAGTACAGGCCCGTAATGAATATGTCAAAGCCTTGGATGGTATAACAGAAGCCAAGCATCTGCTGGAGACTGAACAAGATGCCGAGATGCGCGAAATGGCCCGCGAAGAGCTGGACCAGTGCAACGCGCGTGTCCCAGCCTTGGAGGAGGAAATCAAGCTCCTGCTTATCCCGGCAGACCCGGAAGACGACAAGAATGCCATTGTGGAAATTCGAGGCGGAACAGGTGGGGATGAAGCGGCTATCTTCGCCGGTGATTTATACCGTATGTACGTAAAGTATTGCGAATCCAAAGGGTGGAAAATAGCCGTCTCCAGTTTTAATGAAGGAGCAGCCGGAGGATATAAGGAAATCATCTTCAGCGTAACCGGCGAAAAGGTGTACGGCACCCTGAAGTATGAATCGGGCGTACACCGGGTACAACGTGTTCCGGCCACCGAAACGCAAGGGCGAGTACATACCTCAGCAGCTACTGTAGCGGTATTGCCCGAAGCGGATGAGTTTGATGTGGAAATCAACGAGGGGGAAATCAAATGGGATACATTCCGTTCCGGAGGTGCCGGAGGACAGAATGTCAATAAAGTGGAATCCGGCGTGCGTTTGCGGTACGTCTGGAAAAATCCCAATACAGGGGTCAGCGAAGAAATCCTCATCGAATGTACGGAAACACGCGACCAGCCCAAAAACAAAGAACGAGCCTTGACCCGCTTGCGTTCGTTCATCTATGATAAAGAACATCAGAAATATATTGATGACATAGCCAGCCGACGCAAGACAATGGTATCTACCGGAGACCGCTCGGCTAAGATTCGGACATACAATTATCCGCAAGGACGCATCACGGACCACCGTATCAATTATACCCTATATAATCTTTCAGCCTTTATGGACGGAGATATACAAGATTGTATCGACCACCTGATTGTAGCGGAAAACGCGGAAAGGATGAAAGAAGCGGAATTATAAACTAAAAAGACTTATAGAATCATGAACAAGCAACAATTATTTGAGAATATCAAAAAGAAGCAATCTTTTCTGTGTGTTGGATTGGATACGGATATCAAAAAGATTCCGCAACACTTATTACAGGAAGAAGATCCTATTTTCGCTTTCAATAAAGCGATTATAGACGCTACGGCCGATTATTGCGTGGCCTACAAACCCAATATGGCGTTTTATGAGAGCCTTGGGGTGCCGGGTCTCATCGCTTTTGAAAAGACGGTAAAGTACCTGCGCGAGAATTATCCGGATCAGTTTATCATTGCCGATGCCAAGCGTGGCGATATCGGAAATACTTCGGAAATGTATGCCCGCTCATTCTTTGACTATATCAAGGTGGATGCCGTAACCGTTGCTCCTTATATGGGTGAAGATAGCGTAAAGCCGTTCTTGATTTATCCGGAGGCCTGGGTAATCTTATTGGCGCTGACCTCCAACAAGGGGTCTCATGATTTCCAGTTGACCGAAGATGCGAACGGAGAACGCCTTTTTGAAAAGGTATTAAAAAAATCACAAGAATGGGCTTCTGACGAGCAAATGATGTATGTAGTCGGTGCTACACAAGGAAAGATGTTCCTAGATATCCGCAAACATGTCCCCAATCACTTCTTATTGGTACCAGGAGTCGGAGCGCAAGGAGGTAGCCTGAAAGAAGTTTCCGAATATGGCATGAACAATCAGTGCGGATTACTGGTTAATTCATCAAGAGCTATTATATATGTAGACAAGAGCGAGAATTTCGCATCTGCTTCGCGTGAAGCCGCTAAAACGGTTCAACAAGAAATGGCAGGGTATTTAAAAGATAAAGGAATTATTTGATATAAAAAAGAATCTGGTAATGGAGTTTTCAGCCCAACAAATAGCAGGCTTTTTAAATGGAATCGTCGAAGGTGATCCCAACGTAAAAGTGACCAATTTCTCAAAAATTGAGGAAGGAAAGCCAGGGACATTGACCTTTTTGGCGAATCCGAAATATGAACATTATATTTATAGTACAAAAGCCAGCATTGTATTAGTAAATGACGATTTCTCGCCCACCGAGCCTATCCCGTCTACAATTATCCGGGTGCCCAACGCTTATGCGGCATTGGCTATCCTATTGAATATTATGGAGCAGCACAAGCACAAACAGCACGTGGGTATAGATTCATCCGCATTTATCGCTTCTTCGGCCCAAATAGGTGAGAACGGATATATAGGCCATTTCGCCTATATCGGGGAAAATGCCAAAGTTGGGAAGAATTGCCGAATTTATCCGAATGTATACGTGGGAGATAATGTTACCATCGGCGATAATTGTATTCTTTATCCGCACGTTACGATTTATGAAGGTTGCGTGGTGGGGAATCATTGTATTCTTCATGCGGGTTCCGTTATCGGGGCTGACGGATTCGGCTTTGCTCCGGAAGGCGAACTCTACAAGAAGATACCTCAATTGGGAAATGTCATTTTAGAAGATGAAGTGGAGATTGGAGCCAACACAACAATTGACCGTGCCGTTATGGATTCAACGATTATCCGTAAGGGAGTAAAGTTGGATAACTTAGTGCAGATCGCACATAACGTAGAAGTTGGGGAAAATACCGTTATGGCCGCCCAGGTAGGTATTGCCGGCTCTACCAAAATAGGGAAACATTGTATGTTCGGAGGACAGGTAGGCCTGGCGGGACATATCAAAATAGCCGATCATGTTACGTTCGGGGCACAATCGGGTGTAATCAGTGACGTAAAGGAGGCAACTACCCTCTTAGGAGCTCCGGCTATCCATGCCAAAGATTTCATGCGCTCCAGCGCTATCTTTAGCAGATTACCGGAAATGTACCGTACCATGGGGCAATTACAACGAGAAATAGAAGAATTAAAAAAGTTAATCAATAAAGAATAAGGGATTATGCAGAAGCAAAATACACTGGCCGCAAGTTTTAGCTTGCAAGGGAAAGGGTTGCATACCGGATTGGATATTCAAGTGACCTTTAATCCGGCTCCGGAAAACCACGGTTATAAAATCAAGCGTGTAGATTTGCCGGAACAACCGATTATCGATGCGGTGGCTGAAAACGTCATAAATACCCAGCGCGGAACCGTTATCGGTAAAAAAGATGTAGTAATCGGAACAATCGAACATGCCATGGCGGCTTTATACGCATCCGGCGTAGACAACTGCTTGATTGAGGTGAACGCTCCGGAATTTCCGATATTGGACGGAAGCTCACGCTTCTATACAGAGGAAATCCAGAAAGTAGGTTTGCAAGAACAGAATGCTTCCAAAGATTTTTACATTGTCAAGCACAAAATAGAAGTCAAAGATGAAGAAAGCGGAGCGTCTATTATGATTCTTCCGGACGATACGTTCAGTGTCAATGTCTTGATTTCGTTCGACTCTCCGGTATTGAGCAATCAATATGCAACTATGAACAATGTAAGTGAGTTTGCTTCCGAAATAGCTGCATCCCGCACCTTTGTATTTGTTCGCGAAATAGAAAATCTCTTACAACATAACCTGATTAAAGGTGGCGATTTGGATAACGCAATCGTAATTTATGACCAGAAAGTGTCGCAAGAATCGCTGGACAAGATTGCGGATATGATGAACCAACCCCATAAAAATGTACAAGACTTAGGCTATATCAATAACAAGCCGTTGATGTTCGATAACGAACCGGCACGGCATAAGTTATTGGATGTTATCGGGGATATAGCCTTAATTGGCAAACCAATCCGGGGGCGTGTCATCGCAACGCATCCGGGACATAGCATCAACAATAAATTGGCGCGCATCATCCGAAAAGATATTAAACTGAATGATGTGCAAGCTCCGGTCTACGATCCGAACAAAGAGCCGATTATGGACATCAATCGCATCCGCGATCTATTGCCTCATCGCTATCCGTTCTTATTGGTCGATAAGATTATCGAAATCGGAAAGAATTATATTGTCGGAGTAAAGAACATAACCGTCAACGAACCTTTCTTCCAAGGACATTTCCCACAAGAACCGGTCATGCCGGGCGTATTGCAAATCGAAGCTATGGCCCAGACCGGAGGTTTGCTGGTACTGAATAGTGTAGAAGAACCGGAACGCTATTCGACCTATTTCATGAAAATAGATGGCGTGAAGTTCCGCCAGAAAGTAGTTCCGGGAGATACCTTGGTCTTACGTCTGGAACTCTTGGCACCTATCCGCCGGGGCATTTCGACCATGAAAGGATATGTCTTTGTCGGAGACAAGTTAGTGAGCGAAGCCGAATTTATGGCTCAAATTATCAAAAACAAATAAAATCTTTTGATTGATATGAATATATCTCCATTAGCTGTTGTCCATCCCGAGGCAAAACTTGGCGAAAATGTCACTATCGATCCCTTTGCGGTAATCGAAAAGGATGTAATAATAGGTGATAATTGTCATATATTCCCACATGCGGTTATCCTTGATGGGGCACGTATTGGCAAGAATTGCCGTGTTTTTCCGGGTGCGGTGGTAGCCGGAATCCCTCAGGACTTGAAGTTCAAAGGGGAAATCACAACCGCAGAGATTGGTGATAACACGACCTTGCGCGAATGCGTGACGGTAAATCGCGGAACGGCCTCCAAAGGAAAGACAATTGTCGGG
>URGO01000095.1 GCA_900547435.1 uncultured Parabacteroides sp. | reverse complement strand
GTCTTTCGACCGTGTCGTTGACATTCATCACTACAGCCCGAGCCGCTTTGGTTATCTCTGG
Source organism: uncultured Parabacteroides sp. (assembly GCA_900547435.1). Classification (GTDB taxonomy): domain Bacteria; phylum Bacteroidota; class Bacteroidia; order Bacteroidales; family Tannerellaceae; genus Parabacteroides. The sequence continues at coordinate 12,375 of URGO01000095.1, read as the reverse complement.
CCCCGTTGATGAACCATCCGGATTGCTCCGTTGCCCTTCGACTGTCATACCCGTAATTGCTCCTTCGACAATCGGATACGGGATGTCGTTCTCAATAGCACAGGAAGCGAGCCCCCAACAACATAATAATACATACAAATTCTTTATTCTCATAAATTTATCTATTTCATTTTATATCAGTTTTACTTCAAGTTACAACCTTTCAGTCTTAAACCCCTCAGTCTTGCTACGCAAGCCAGCTCCCCTAAAACAGGGGAGCTTTTTAGATAGTTATCAAACTATACTTTTAGATAGTCTTTGTATCCCCCTAAAGATACCATCTAAATGCAATCTGAAAGCTCCCCTGTCTTAGGGGAGCTCCCCGCAGGGGTGAGGGGTCATGTCCTTTCTTTGATCACATCTCGTATCGCATCTAATATCCGCCAAGGCTCTTCAAATACGATACGATTCTCAAAGCGTAAGACTTTTATATCATTTCGCGCTAAATACAAAGATCGCTGTTCATCATACGATTCCATTTCCTCTGAGAAATGATATGCCCCATCTAATTCTATTGCCAACCGTAAAATCGGGCAGTAAAAATCTACCACAAATGGTCCGATACCAAACTGCCGGCGAAATTTGAGTCCTTCTATCTGTTTTCCTTTCAACATTTGCCACAATACAACTTCTGCCGAGGTCATGCTATTTCTCAATTCTTTCCGGAAAGCTTTTTGTTCTGGCAAGTTATATTGTTGTTCTGTTCTCATATTTAAGCAGTTTTACTCTTCTGTTTCGTCACAACCCCTCAGTCACGCTTCGCGTGCCAGCTCCCCTAAAACAGGGGAGCTTTTTAAATAGTTTCAGTTCATCAAGACATACTATGTACTTAGATAGTTTTTGTATTCCCTCAAAAATGCCATCTAAATTCATTCTTGAAAGCTCCCCTGTCTTAGAAAGACTGAAGGGTTATATTTAGGGTATCTTTAAATATAGAACGTCATACCAATATTGATTGAAAACAAGTTGATTTTGAAATTCCCGGACGTAACACGACGCGAGCCTTCCTCTATTTGGTTTGTTTCTTGGTCTATCCATTTGAAGTCAAAACCCATTAGACCCACTGAAACTTCTACCGCCGACCAGTTAGTGATAAACGCTGCCAAACCCGGAGCAAAACCGATTTGCAAATTCTGTACAGTCTGATAGGTTCCATCATAATTTGCACCCGAACCCGTCGAGTTCTTGCCTTGTCCATAACCATACGTCAAACGTGCCTCGTTGAACAATCCGAATATTTTGCTTCGTCCTATCGGGATATAAGTACGCAAGAAACCGGAAGCCTCATACTTATGTTCCAGATAATAGAGGTTATCAAACGAAAGCGTTAAATCTCCTAAATCTATTTCTGCATTTCCCAAATCCAAATAATCACGTTTGTATGCAAAACGGAAACCTGCAGCGATATTATCCCGGAAGAAATACCCTATATAAGGACTGACTGTAAAATCATAACCATTCCCTTCGAGATTTTTCAAAATCAAGTAATTCAAGTTACCCTCATCGTGTTCCGAATAAGAGATTGTACCACCCACCATCCATGTGCCTTTGGGAACAAATACAGCTTTTTGCACATCACGGTCGATGCGCTCAATGGCCCGCTTGCCCCGTTGCGCTTCCGCGCTCCCGACTATTACTACCAAAAGTAATAAAATTGTAATTAATTTCTTGCCCATTTATAATCCTTCGTTCTAACTGTTTTCTTCCTATTTCTATTAACCACATATAGAGACACCACTACATGATGTCTCTATTAAATGGAGTTCTTTAATTATATTTATTCTTCCTTTTTGGGTTCACCATCATACACTAGTTCAAAGTTATCGATATACATCACACTTTTTGTACTACCTGTAAAGAAATCTCCATACTTACTTGCCGAAGCTACGACTATAATGTATTTTGGTTTTCGAGTGAGATCTCGATATTTGAGATCAATGGTAAAAGGTGTCCAATCCGCCGCACCTTTCGCTTCATTCTCGCTTAACTCGCCGTAAGCTATTATATGAGGATTTTTCTCGGAGAAATCAATCGTGCTCTTATATTTGAAATTTTCCGGCTCATCGGCAGTCAAATCATTATCAATCTCAAAAGCGGCAGGTTCCATCGAAGCGTTATCTTTTAACCCTTCATTATCTGTCAACGCAATATAAACGGAACATAAATCACCACCTGTACTTTCCAATTTAGATTTATATTCGTCCGAACCGTAATCAATCGTCGTTCCTCTCGAATATTTATAAACACCTTTCAATTGCGTAGGACGAGAGGTGAACTCATGGCCAAAACGCAAACGAGCGCCAAACTTTTTAGCTAAAATTTCCATAATTGTTTCGCAATAATGCCCCGTATAAATGTTACCAGCCGCAAATTTCCCCATAGAGCCAAAACCTTTATACATAGAAGTCAATTTCGCGGATTGTCCTTTCCCTCCATAAGCTTCCGTATCCTTTACAGGCATAGTTGGTTGGCTATCCGCTCCAATCATAGCTGCTCCCGGATTCCCTGAATCCCAAAAAGAATTCAAGAACTTACTTTCGCTATTATCAAAAGACGTTGCGTCACCTTGGGTTATCGCATACCAAATATCACCATTTTGATACCAATTATCAAAACTACCATTATATAAAGGTGTAGCTTCTTCCGTTGTAAACTCTGGCCCCATATTTGCTTGAACACCATTAATCGCAAGACAATATTCATAGGCTGTGTTATCTTCCAAGTTGGTAGGACGAGCCGTATAAGTGCCTTCAAATTCTGCAGTAGCAATTTCTTGCCATTCTTGTTCACCTTTCTTACGATAATTAAATTTGACAGTAGTCGGGTTCACTTCACCGTCTGCTTCCACATTACTTGCTTCTAAATAAGCAAAGGTTGCCCAGGCATTCACTGTTTCATATTTAGCTGAAACTTTCAGCGGTGTCATATTGATGTAGAATGTATAGGAATAGGAATTCGTGGTTGGATCCACCGTAACCGTGAAATCTCCTTTATTTGTATCCCCCATTTGGTAATTCAAAATAAAATGGTCATTTGCCTTAGGTTCTGCCAAACGTTTGGTTTCAGATAGTGTATAATATTCCTCTGAACCATCTGATTTGCTTACATTCAAAGTTGCTTTCAGCGGTCCGCAATCACTGGGGAGATAAAGAGCTGCATCCGAACCATATTTAAAGGTCATAGAACTGAAAGAAGGCTTCTCTTCTGCAGAACCTACGGTTACAAATATATCGCGACCGGCAAAGGCTGTTTTGAAGTCCTCACTGTAATTAACCGTCACCTTTACATTCGCAATCTTGCAATCCACTTTCGCCTTCGTTTCGGTAGCCGCCTTGACTTGGACTGTCGTATCTCCATAATAATAAGGACTATTGAAAGCTGGTTGCCCCTTGTAGTCATTAGAGTAAGCAATAATTCTATAAGCTCCTACCGGCAATTCAAAAACTTCACCTTCCCATTCATCCAAATCATCTGTCTGCTTTACAATTGCGCTATCTTCTGATAGGATTTCTACATGCATAATTTTAGGATCATAAGCACGGGTATTGAGTTGCCCGCTCTCTGTCACCGAAAGACGAAGATAACCGACCTGATTTAATGAAGCTCTATCGTCTTGACAACACCACAACGTAAGCGCAACAAAGACTAAAAGGATGTGATATATTACTTTCATTATTCATTTCCTCCTGTTCTTTACTCTGTTACCTTTACGCACAAACTATTTGTAGTTTCACCGTTAGCATCGGTTACCGTAATATTAAATACATGACCATCTCCTGTCGTCGCTCCCATTTGCTGCAAAATAGCAAAGAAACCTCCTACAGGGAAAGTATAACTTGTATCACCAATTTGAGGCATTTCCAAGCCCTGAATAATGCTACTGATAACAGGACCTAAAGTAGTGTTTCCTACAAGTTCCAATCCTTCAGTAAACCCCATTCCTGAAACAATGCTAGAGAAGCCATCATTACCACCGATAATCTGAACCTTCACACTCTGTATTCCACCTTCCGCTGTAGAAGTAATTACGGCATCTGCATTCTTCGAGGCATCAGCAGGAAGTGTATATGTCTTTTGAGGGAAAGAAATACTTGGTTTTGAAACAGATTCATCCGACCCCGATTCTTCATCACCGCTCGGCTTCTGTTCTTCCTCGCTATCATCCGTATCATCGTCTTCATCTTCGCTCGGCGTAGTTGGAACTTCTACCGCTACATCATCCGCTTTATCTCCAAATATACCTTCCACTTTAATTTCAATACCGCTTACCGTTGAGCTATCATCCGGTTCAGGTTCAGGGTCAGGAGTTGGGTCAGGATTTTCCGGTTCATCCGGATCTGTATCAGGATCTTCCGGTTCGGCCGGTTGGTCCGGATTGTCTACAGGATTCTTATCGCCCGGCTCCACTGTAATCGTCAACGCATCATTGCCCAACCAATATTCGGAATCGCTATCTGCAGGTTTCAAAATATTACGTGAATCTGAAACTCTATCGCCAGTCTTTGTAGTAGCCGTTACGTTAATCGTAATAGATTTCACATTCTCACCGATTTTCCAGTAAATAGGCTTAGGGTCATCTTTCCCTTCGTGCGTAAATGTCACCGTATGCCCATTATTATCCGTAATCAGGATCGTCCACGTTTCAAACGTTTGCAGGAAAGTATCCGGATAATTAATCTGAATCTTGGTATTTTCCATCTTACAAGTTACAGTGGCTTCAGTCGTAATACCTTTTTTAATTGAAATCGTTTCACGACCGCCATAATAGGGTTCCGTCATTTCATCCTCAAACGTTTCGTCCATGTGAGCATAAAGCGTATAATCGCCTGTCGGAACTTCTACCGGTTCCATATCCGATGCATAGGTAAACGATTTTACCGTTGTCCCATCCGCATTCAATAATTCGATTTTGTAACCTTCTGCTGAAATAGGAGATGTAGCCGGGACATCTTCCAGGCCGGCTTTTGTAGCCACCGGCACATCATTTATCAATGAACTTACGGCTACGCCCACATTCAGTAAGCCTACTTCATCGGGATTCGTCTCTTGACCCCATAATTCTTCTTTCATTTCGCAAGAGGTAAGCCCTGTCAAGACTAAAAAACCACCAAGGATTATATTCTGTATTTTCATATCGTGTTCTTTAATTTGTTATGTATTTTGATTATTTCCAATCAGAAGGGATTGTTATATCTATTTCGTGGTCGGTCGTCTTATCATTGAAAGTAATAGTAATGCTAAGACTACCATCGCCCGATTCGCTTTCTTTTGGCACAATCTTGTAGTTCTTGTAATCGCCCGGACTTAATTCGTATGTTTTTTTCGAAATGAACTCTTGTTGGGTATCATTATTGGTGAGACTGATAGACATTGAGATTTGTTCTTTCTCATCTACCTTTAAATAATAAATATCTTCGGAATCTGCTTTTTCCCAGGTTTGTCCTTTCGTTAAGGCTTTAGTTGTAATTGAAACAGAATAATCACTAAAAAACTCCTTCATTTTTTCATCAAAAGTAACGGCTACTTTTGCAGAAGTCGGTTCGCAAGTAACTGTAATTTTTTGCGCATTGGCTTTTACTTCGAAATCTTCCGTACCGACCACATACGGAATCTCACTGACTGCCTTATCTTCACCATAGAAAGCCTTTAAAGTATAATTGCCATTAGGCAGCTCTATTTCTTCCGGAATCTCACTATATGTCCATTTACAAGTATCACCAACTATTTTATTGTCCTGCAATATCTGGACTGTATAATTATCGATATCTTCATACGCTTCGCTTGCGGCTCTTGTCGTCTGAAACCCGGCATCGGCCTGGATGGAAAGTGAAACGAAGCCTGTGCCGTTTTCGGTTAGTAGCTCTTCTGTATCTGAAGAACAAGAGGTGAATATGCCTATTCCGAATAGGATACACACCAAACTTTTTGCTTTATTCAACCAATTCATATAAATAATTTAATTAAAAATACTATTCTTTTTCAGCTTGCAAAGGAACGACAAAATGAAAGTTCCTGCAAGGTCTAAGCGAAGAAAAAAATATTCCATTTTTTAGAAAATGAGAATTACCCTTCTTGTCAAATGCTTATTTAATGGGCTTTTGGAGAAAATGACGCTTCGGGAAAGTGTTCCATTTATTAGATTTTCCAAGTTTCAGTCTTGAAGCAAATTTAAGGAGCCTATAAACAAAACAGAGGCACAAAGACTCCGGAAATAAAAGCTCCGTGTCTTTGCGTCTCTCTATTTAATCCTATTTCTAAATTCTAACTTCTCTATGTAACTTGCTAACTACGAACACCGCAATGTGCGTCCTAAGCGCAGGATAGTGGTGCGTGTGATTCCGTTCAGTTTGCAAAGCTTGGAAACGGTTGTACCGTATTTTTGCGCGATAGCGCCTAACGTGTCACCCGATTGGATCTTGTGATAAATCGGCTGAGCGTTCTCTCCGGTGGCCTCCGCCTGTACCGACTGTACGGCTTCCGGTTGAGCTTCTACGCGGATAGTTTTCTTATTTTGATTGACACGTGTCCGGCGTGCCGTATAATTTTCGCCCGCCGAGCAACGCAAAGATTGTCCGATACGCAATACCGTGGTCGGTTTGATTCCGTTCAAGCGACACAATTCGCCTACTGTCGTCCCATAAATACGTGCGATTTTGCCTAATGTATCACCCGACTTTACCCGATGATACACCAACTGGTCGGCCGAAGAGGTATAGATATTGCTCTTCCGTCCATTGATTTTGATATTATGGAATACATAGGAATCTTGGATAGGCACGCAATTCTCGAAGTCGATAATCTCAGCCGGGTTGATGGCTTGTCCCAAGAAGCGTGTTTCGAAATGCAGGTGAGAACCTGTTGAGCGGCCGGTGTTTCCTCCTAAACCAATCGGGTCGCCCGCACGGACGATGTCGTTCACTTTAACCAATTGTTTGGAAAGGTGGCCATAGATAGTTTCCAATCCGTTGGGATGGCGGATTACCAAATAATATCCGTATCCGCGGCGTTCGTAATTACGGATACGTACTTTTCCATCGAAGGCGGCACGGATAGTATCTCCTTTATAGACTTTCAAATCGATACCTTTATGCATACGGCGACGGCGAGGACCATATTTGGAGGTAACGCGAATCATAGAGTCTATCGGGAACACGAACGAAGAGCAGTCGATAACGCAGGAATCCGGAAATTCGATTTTCTCCTCTCCCCGGAAAGGGTCAACCCAGCGCGTGTTCCAGTTGGAGCCGTAAAGCTCATCAGCGGGGAACATCAGGTTTTCGCGGGCTATCTCGGCATTGAGCGTTGCCTCCGCCAATTTTTCTTTAGCGATATCTTTCTTGAACCCGACGCGTTCAGCCATCAGTTCCGATACTTGGCGCTCCATAACCGTGTTCGCTTGGTCGACAGTAACGAGAGTCGTAGATTTTTTTTCCGGTTCCGAAGCTTTCATCCCTGGAAGCATCAGAAGTCCCAAACAGATAGACAATATTGATTTAGCCGTCATTTTAATCTAATTATAAAACCGATATAAGAATGTTATTATTTATGCACTTCTTTAGGAAGAACGACGTTCAAAGTTCGATATTTAGATTTTTTCGTCAAAATAAATTGCGGAAAATTTTCTTTATTCAAACTAACGTATCTAAAAACAGGCATTTAATCCTATGAAAAACAACAGATTATAAAAAATATGTTTTACAACATATTTAGCTAATCAAACGCCAATTCAGCTTGTTGGCGAACAATATTTTCAGCCTTTCGTTCAATATCCGGTAGGTTTCGCTCATTAACTCCGGGTCTTCGTCCAAAACTTCCGAAGCCAGATTCCGGGCATATTGGAGGATTTGTCCGTCCGATGCCAGATTCGCGATTTTCAATCCAAATCCTTCTCCGCTTTGCCGGGTTCCTTCCAGGTCCCCTTGTCCACGCAAGCGCAAATCGGCTTCCGCGATTTCGAACCCGTTATTACTATTGACCATAATCTCCAATCGCTTCCGGGTCTCATTGCTCAGCTTGAACGAAGAGACCAGTACGCAATAAGATTGTTCGGCCCCACGTCCGACCCGCCCGCGCAATTGATGCAATTGGGAAAGTCCGAAGCGTTCGGCACTTTCGATGACCATCACCGAAGCATTGGGCACATTCACCCCGACTTCGATTACGGTAGTAGCCAGCAGGATTTGCGCCTCACCGGAAACGAAACGTTGCATTTCCGTCTCTTTATCGGCGGCTTTCATCTTCCCATGTACCATGCAGACCCGGTATTCCTTAAATTCCTCCTTAAACACTTCGAAACCCTCCTCCAGGCTCTTATAGTCCATCTTCTCGCTTCCTTCGATCAATGGATACACCACATAGACCTGCCGACCTTTTTGAATTTCACTTCGCAGGAAATCAAATAACTCCTTTTTCCGGTTATCATACCGGTGCAGGGTCTTTATCGGTTTACGGCCCGGTGGAAGTTCATCGATAACCGACACATCCAAATCCCCATACAAAGTCATCGCTAAGGTACGCGGAATCGGGGTTGCGGTCATCACCAGCACATGCGGTACCGTCTTGGTATTCTTTTTCCATAAGCGGGAACGTTGCTCGACACCAAACCGGTGCTGCTCGTCTATAATAGCCAATCCCAAAGAAGAAAAGACCACCGTATCTTCAATCAGGGCATGGGTACCGATAACGATTTGTATCTCTCCGTTGGCAATAGCCGGGAGCAGGACATCCCGCTCTTTCTTTTTCGTTGAGCCGGTCAGAAGGGCTACTTTTATATCCATATCCTTCAAAAAGGCCTTGATGGTAGCGTAATGCTGGTTCGCCAATATCTCGGTAGGAGCCATCAGACAAGCCTGGCACCGGTTATCCAAGGCCAGAAGCATGGACAACAAGCCGACCAATGTCTTTCCGCTCCCTACATCCCCCTGCAATAACCGGTTCATTTGCCTTCCGCTTCCCATGTCCGCACGTATTTCGCGCACCACCCGCTTCTGAGCATTGGTCAGTTCGAAGGGCAGATAGTCTTTATAAAAGGTATTGAAATAATGTCCGACCGTTGGGAACGGAATCCCACGCAAGGTCAGCTTGCGGGAACGGGCGGTCCGGAGGATATTCAGTTGGATAAAGAACAGCTCATCAAACTTCAACCGGAGCATCGCGGCCCTCAACTTGGCTACATTCTCCGGAAAATGAATATTCCGGAGCGCATCCGACAAGGAAATCATTTGCGTCTTCTCCAGAATCTTTTGGGGCAATATCTCCGGAATGTCCCAATTCAGACTACTGAGCAAGGTGTATTGCATATTCTGGATAGCCCGCGAATTAAGAAACGATTTCTTCATTTTCTCGGTCGTATTGTAGAAAGGAGTCAGTCCGTTGGCCACCTGACCGGCCTGTTCCACCGGGTCCACGTCCGGATGCACGATGTTGTAGATATGCCCGAACTCCGACGGTTTCCCGAATACGATATATTCCACACCGACCTTCAGCTTGTCTTGCACATAGTTCAGTCCTTTGAACCAGACCAGGTCAAGCGTTCCCGTCCCATCCGTAAATTTGCCGATAAGCCTTTTGCTCCGCCCCTCGCCCACCTGATCGAAAAAGAGAATCTTTCCTTTCAACTGGATATAAGGCATCGAGCCGGTCACCTCGGAAACCGTATAGAAACGGCTCCGGTCTACATATTTATAGGGGAAATAGTAAAGCAAATCCTCGTAAGAAACGATTTCCGCCTCTTTCTTCAAGATATCCGCTTTGCGCGGACCGACTCCGGGCAAATAGGTGATGGCACGTTTGTCAAGCTCTAACTTCATGGGCGAATACGCTTTACGATGAATGACGCGGCCCGTTGGGAAGCACCGGCCGAACCCAATTCCCGGATAATCTCATCATACCCCTGCAACATCGCGGAGCGATAAGCCGAATCATGCAAAATCCGATTAAGTTCCGCCTCAATCTGCTCTTCCGAGAAGCGGGCTCCAAACAACTCCTGTACCACTTCCCGCCCGGCTATCAGGTTTACCAACGAGATATAGGGCGTATGAAAGAAATGCTCGAACACGAAGTTGGCCAGTTTTCCGCCAATTACCTGATAACACACGACCTGCGGCACACGAAACAGGGCTGTTTCCAATGTGGCCGTTCCGGAGGTTACCAACGCCACTTGGCTATGCGATAGCAACGGATAGGTCTGTCCGAATACAAGACGGGCATCATAGCCCTGCAAATAGGGAGCGTAATAGTCCGGTTCCAGTCCCGGAGCTCCGGCTATGACCACCTGATATTCCGGATGCCGGGCCGCAACGCGGAGCATTACCGGAAGATTATTCTTGATTTCCTGCCTCCGGCTTCCGGCCAAGAGAGCCAATATCGGCTTTTCCTCCAACCGGTTCATCCGGTAAAAGCTCATCCGGTCTACCGGACGACCTTCCCGATAAGCCGCAACAGAGTCGACCGAAGGATTCCCCACATAATCCACCTCATAATTCAATTTACGGAAAAAGGCGGGTTCGAAAGGCAAGATGGAATAAATATGGTCTACATACTTGCGGAAAGCCTTGATGCGGTATTGCTTCCAAGCCCAAATCTTGGGAGATATATAATAATGTACCGGAAGATGCAATTCGGTTTTCACATACTGAGCTATCTTCAGGTTAAAACCCGGATAGTCCACCAATATCACCACATCCGGCCGGTAGTTCCGGATATCCTCTTTGCAAAGCTCCATGTTCCGCAGGATGGTGCGCAGGTTCATCAGTACCGGGATAAAGCCCATAAAAGCCATTTCCCGATAATGCTTGACCAGCGTCCCGCCTACCTGTTGCATCAAGTCGCCTCCCAAAAAGCGAAAATCGGCTTGCGCATCAGCGGCTTTCAGGGCACGCATCAAGTTCGAAGCATGTAAATCACCGGATGCTTCACCGGCTATGAGGTAATATTTCATTGTTGTTCTTTTTATTTTTAGGAGTTAAAGGGAGGTATTAGGAGTTACAGGAGTTAGAGGGAGTTAAAGGAGTTAAGCCAAATGTATTTGTGAGTATAAACTTGGAGTATTGGCTTTAACTCCTCTAACTCCCTGTAACTCCTTTAACTCCTTAAAATATTCCCCATTCCTTCAACTCTTCCATAAAAGTATAATCCGTCACATCCAACTTACAAGGCACCAACGCCGCATAGCCTTCGTTCAGCATCTTCTCATCGTTATCCTCGTGGATATCATCATTACGGAAATGGCCGGTCAGCCAGAACACCGGATTTCCGCCGGCATCTTCGCTCCGCTTGAACTCTTTCACCCAGCGTCCGTCGGCCTGCCGACAAATCTTCATTCCTTTCACCGGGATATTTGTCGGAACATTCAGGTTCAGGTAGGTACCATGAGGCAATCCCTTTTGCAGGACTTTCTCGGCCAGCTCACGCCCCAACCGGCAACATTCGGTAAAGTCGGCATCCGGGCGATGGTCCAACAACGAAACGCCTATCGACGGCACCCCGAAGATACACCCTTCGGCCGTAGCCCCCATCGTACCGGAATAATTTACGCATATCGCCATATTCCCGCCATGATTAATACCTGCCACCAGCAAATCCGGCTCCCGGTCCAGCACCTCGTTGATGGCCAACTTGACGCAATCCACCGGCGTTCCGGTACAACTATATACCGTCAGGTCCTCTTCCTGCACTTCAGTTCTGTATTTGATGGGAACCAACGAGGTAATGGCACTCGACATCCCCGAACGCGGCCCGTCCGGAGCCATTACGACCAATTCCCCTAAACCTCTCAACGCTTTAATCAACTCATTAATGCCTTTCGCACGAAATCCGTCATCATTCGTAAGCAGAATCAACGGTTTTTTGTCTGTTGTCATAAATTCATCTCTCATTAATCTGAAACAAAGATACGACTTTTTGTATTGATAAAAAAATACCTTTGCCTATTTGGATGGATATTTTAATACAATTCCCCGTCAAGACTATTGTATATTTCTCGCCTCACAAATACTGCATTTTGACACTTATTCTCCATTTTTGCTAACACGTATTTCGACAAAATCCTTCAAAAAAACTCGAAAAGAAAGTGTTTTTTCTCTCTTTTTACCTGTTTTCAGGCAAATTCATGCCTATGTTTGTCCTAAAAGCAAACTATCTTTTTCTTCAAAGATGCCTATATTGGGAAGAAAAGGTCGGCATCTTTTCCCCAAAATATCCTATCTTTCTCCAAAATTATCTGTGCAGAGTCCAACAGCAAATGCAACATTACGAAATTTTTTTGAAAAAACACAATTTAGGAGTATCAAATTGTAGTTTTTCTCTTGGCCTTCTATTGAGTTTGTACTGAACTTT
>URGO01000094.1 GCA_900547435.1 uncultured Parabacteroides sp. | reverse complement strand
CTTGCCTGTACGAACTTGGTTGTTGTGGTCAATCTGCCAAAACACGGTTGCTCCATCCCAATATCTGGATGAACCGACGCGATACTTTTTCATAAGGCTCATGGCAGATGATTCTCCAAATTGGGAGGCCAGAAACTGATACAGCTTATTCGTTTTATAGCATTTCAAAGACCGCTTGACTATTTCTTCGTTGATGAAAGAAGTAGGAGTTGTCTTTATCTCACCTGGTTTCGGCAGAACTGACGAAGAACCTTTTTCAAGCAACATTTGTTTCGCTTCAGGTTTTTCATCAAAATAATTCCGCGGCGTGAAATGATAACCGCACTTCTGTTCATGGTCGCACCGCCCTACATGGTCGGGGAAGGATATTTGTTTCTCCGTATCGACATATCGAGAGAAACACCTCTTGCGATGGCAGGCAGGACACGTATGTCTGGTGGCAATACCTTTGTATGGCTCTAATATAAATCTATGTGCCGTCATTGTTTCAGTTCTTTTATGTGTGTCGTTATTGTCACTATTGTCGTTTTCAAGGTTGAAAGTGTCAAAAGCGACAAAAACGTCACGGGTTAATCTTTGAGTATTCTCCATGTTTCTCTTTGCGGAACAGAATGCCGATGTTGTCGTTCAGGAACCGTTGCAGAGTACGTTCCTTCATGCCATTCTGTTCTGCAATATGTGTCGCCTGTGCCGTGGTGAACGTACAGGGAAGCTGGCCGACAATGGTTTGTTGCTGGCTATTCAATACCACTTCGCTGATTATGTGTTGTACGCTCAAAGCGGACTCCTTGAAATACTCCGTCAGCCGTATGGCACGTTCCACAGTCAGCAAGTCAATGTGGGTTTTATCACATTCACCACAAGTCCACCGTGCCAGTTGAATAATCAGACAGAAACGGATGATGTATATTTCCAGCTTGCAATAAATGCTGACAATCGTGTCATTCCCTTCACGGTCGCATAATTCTGAGAAACGATGCTGCCATTCATATAGCCGTTTCTTTGCCTCTTCATCAAAGTGCAGGATATACGGTTCAACTTCTCCCTTGTCGTTGTAATTGCATTCCAAGCAGATAAACTTGTCAATGATGGCGTACCATTCCTGTTCAATATTGGCAGGCAGTTCCTTATCATTCCAACGGGCTTTCTGTTGGAGATTGGGCATCACGAAAAGAATGCGGTCAATGAATCCGTTGCTTGAGCGCTCTCCTTTTGCCAATTCACCCAAAATCTTCTTCTGAATCGTACCAATGACCGATATGTACGGACGCTTGATAAAGATGGAACTCTTTGCGCTCTTACGGTCGGAAATGGTTGTCTTTGCACTGAAAACCGAAAGCCAGAACTGTTCTTCCGAACCGTTGTTGTATCGGTTAAAGTTCTTGAACCATGCGGACAACTCGTCTGCCCACAGGCAGAGTCCACGCTTGTTCTGTGCGTGGATAAGACTCAGTCCTTCGGGTGTAACGTCCGATACAAGGAAACGTCTGCGGACGGGTTCCATTGGAAATTGCTCATATCCGTTTTCCGTCCGTTCTTTCCGGCTCATGCACATCTGTCGTTCATACTCGGCATACGCTTTTTCGTATTCCTGATTCTGCTGGTAATCAAAATCAAGGAATGGCTTCATGGCGAAGCTGAGCGGATGGCTTTTATTCGCACCCGGTCTGCCTATCAATGCCATATAGAGGATAGGACTTTCATGCCAACCTTGTTTGATTTGAACAAGATGGGTATTCCCGATTCCTACTGCGATGGCTGTAAGAATAGAGGCGGCAATATAGTCCGTAGGATAGCTGTGGCATTCATGTACCTCTCGTATGATACGCTGAATGCGGCTCGGAAAGATACTGACGGGAAACTCGGTACCTGCCAGCTTCATGCTCATATCAATGGCTTTGTCTACCATCAGCATTGGGTCAATCGTTTTCTTTTCCATTGTCAAAAAAATTAAAAGCTTGTGCGGTGCTTAGGTTTGCGGCGTATTCCATTTTGCATATTTGCCAACACCTCGTCATAATTCTGTTCCGAAGTTTTCTTCCGTCCATTTTCAACCCATGTCAGGAGTTCATCCTCATAGAAGTAGAGTTTCTTACCTTTTTTGTAAGCTGGCAATATGCCTTTCCGTACTAATGTATAAATCGTGGCTTTTGCCTTGTGGATAATGCGGCAGGCATCTTCGATTTCAATCAGCACACGCTTTTCGGACGGTGACGGTTTCAACTCCGACACCATCTTTTTCAATTCAATGACCTGTTCGGTCAGATAACCTACCGCTTCGGGTAGCTTATCAAAGGTGATTGTTTTCTCATTCTGCATCATATTACGTTGGATTTAGTGGTTTCTGAATTAGGAAGATTGCTTCAAGGTGGTGTCAATCTTGATAGTACACTTTCCTTCCAATCGTAATATGCTTTTCAATGTCTTTCAACGCTTCTGCAAATACACGTTTGATGAAAGTCGCTATTTGGATTCCACTCTTTGAGAACTGATAGCCGATATTCCATCCGAAGTGCATCAGGTCAATGGTTCGGATGGCTGAGTCCACCTTGACGGTACGTACAACCTTTGGAATATCCTTGTCCGCATGGAACAGACAAATGTATTTGCAAAGAATGTTCAAGTCCTCTTCTTTCATATAGGGTGCAAAAGATTCGCGTGTGTAGGTCAGGACTGTAGTGAGCTTTTCTTGCTCGGCTTGTTCTTTGGCTTTCATAGCCGATAGCCGGATTTGTGCATAGTCCATACTGGGTGGAGGATTTGTGTCCGTCTCTTTGGTCCTAGATTCTTCTTCTGTCGTTTCTTTATCCTCTATTTCAACCTTGCCCTTCTTCCCATAATTCGGGAATTTCATAAACAGGGTTTCAAAGAAAGGAGAAAGAGTTTTCTTGAATAACTCTTGCAGGTTGATATAAATGGCCGTAAGCATCAGGGTACAGACCATAAATGCCACATAGCCATTAAATGCGTCAAGTCCATGATGGAGCACCATTTGTCGTGCCATTGCACCAATAATTACATTTGCGCTGAATACTAACCATGTCAGCGTTTGTTTTTCCAATTTCTTTGTCTTCATATTTATCAATTTTAATTGTTTGCCTGCAAAAGTATATCGGTATGAACGAGTCCCAATCGATTCACTCTGTCGTGGCAGCGTTTGGCGTTATTAACTAAGACATAAGCTGCCACAAGAATGATTGCTTGGCTAATCCATGCACAAAAATGTGGAATAGCTGGCAAGGCAATTATATAGTATGTACATAGTAGGTAATGATTTTCTTGAGAAGGGCATTAAAAAGCCCGAAATGGCTGGACCAAATCGGGCTTTACAGGGTTATTATATCAGCAAAAGTGTTGTTTCTTTCCGGATAGGGGAATGAGTATCGGTATTTTAGAACGGTTTGGAGTGGATGTTTTTTGTATCAGCCATCTTCGGAACAATATGGAATGTCCTGTGTCAAAACGGAAAGATAGGGCAATGACCATCTCCATGTTATATACATCTGCATGATTCCCGTTCTCTAAACAAATATATCGGTGTATCTGAGATTCAATAAGAACTTCCTCTTTCAGAATACGTTTGATAGCATGATTGATGGAGACAGGTGTTACATAGAACAGGTCTGCTATCTCCCAAGAAGTCATCCAAATTTCATCATTTGGGATTATGATGGAATAGCCGTTGTTATATATGATTCCTCGTTTCATAAGTTTGTCTTTATTTGAGCGATATTTTATTAGCTGTTTCGCGCTTCTTTGTATTTATCAAATCCGCGTAGATTTGGGTCGTGGACACATTTTTATGCGTGAGCATCTTGGAAACGGTGTAGATATCTGTGCCTAAAGAAATTTGGATTACGGCATAGGAGTGGCGGAAACAGTGAAAACTGATGTGCTTATTGATTCCGGCTTTCTTAATCCATTTCTTTAATGGATGTTGCGTCATGCTTCGTTGTAATCCCTTGAATACTTTTCCCGTGCCGGGTGTTCCACACAATTCGTATGCTTCGTTGCTGATAGGGAGTGTCGCTTCCGTCTGTGTCTTTTGTGTACGGATGCGCAAGCAATAGCCTTGGTCGGGTGCAATTTCGAGATCTTCCCATTGCAGTTTCAGAATGTCACTGATGCGCAAACCAGTCAGGCAGGCGAAAAGAGAAGCCGCTTTGAGTACGGGGATGTCGCAGGGAGTGGCTGCAAGAAGCTTGACTTCATCCAGTGTCAGATATTCCTTTTTCACATCCTCCGGCTCAATCTTATCCAAGAAATCGTTGATGTTCTCACGAATCCATTTGTCACGATAAGCAATTTTCAGCAATCCTCGGAAGGTGGAGTAGTAGCCGGAAGCTGAATTGAGCGAAATGGGACGGTCAGAGTGTTTGAGTTGCTTGGCGTTCAACAGGTATTCGCGGAAACGCTTGCACAAATCCACGTTCACTTCACCGAAGGTACATTTGCCCTTGACGAAGTTATAGAAATGCTGATACACGAAAGTCCACTTCTCATCTTTGGTGCGACACATCTTTTTGAAGTAGGCAAGAAAATCGGCTTTTTGCTTGGTCTTGTCCAAGAAGCCGAACTCTTCGTTGATAAGGGATTGCACACGGATACATCGGATGGCTTCCGCTTTATTCAGCATCTCATTATTGAATGCCCGTTCCATTTCGTTTTTGGGATGGGCATAGAGGTAGATGCCAAGGTATTCCCTGCGGCTCATCTGCATCGTTTCGGGGTTGCGTACTGCCGGATAATAATCCAGATACAAAGAAATACGGTCATTGCGAATCGCTCTTTGGCGAACGGTCACTTTTGTACAGGTGTGATTCATAACTGATGATATTTAGAGTTTTACATTTGTTTTGGGCACAAAGAAACTGGGTGATATAATGGCGAACAACATCACCGGACGATAACCGGAAAATCGTTATTCTATTTTGGGTGGGGCAAGGAGTTTGTCCAATTCAGTCCTGCTTATGAAGGTGTATTTCCCTTTCTTTACCTTAGATACGTGGTGCCACTTCACGTAGTGGTATAACTGGTCTCGCGTGAGATTGAACTTCTCCATTGCTTCTGCCACGGTATAGTACATCGTTTCTTCCGGCTTGGCGATTCCTTTGGCAATGTCCACGTGCTTTTTCGAGTAATACACCATAATGCCTTCCTTCTTCTTTGGAATGGCGTTTTTGTAGGCAAAGGTGTAGATAGCGGACAAAGTCATGCCGAACTTTTCCTGCATTTCCTGCGTGCTGTACCATTCGGTGATATCCGGGTCAGGGGCTTTCTTGGTAAAGTAGGCATCAATATGTTTCTTGCTCCAATAGGTCTTACCTCGATTGAAGGTGCGTGGAATGTTATGCTTTTTGGCAATAACGAATTTCTATGATTCGTTGACATGGTATTTCTCCTTGACCTCGGCGGTGGTGTAGAAGTCGGTGATGGGAGCTTTCTCTATGGGTATTCTCTTTTTGTACTCGGCAGCATTTTCAAACAGAAGTTCTATATCTTTTCTTCTGACTAATGTTTTGCCTTTAAATTGAACTGCCTTTATTATATTCTCTGCCATATAGCGATAGATACTGGCTCGACTAATCCCCAAAAGCTTTGCGACTTCGGGTGGAGTATAAAACTCTTTGTTCTCAATAGATGTTTCTTCTGCGTTTATTGAGATTTCTTTCTGATAAGTGGCTATGCGCTCTTGTCTAATTCGTTCTTTGTAAGCTGCATTATTGCATTTATGAGAACAATAGTTTGTACTCGTTTTGCGAGCTATAAAAATTTGCCCACACCACTTACATTTCTTTTGGATTTCGATGTTACTGCTCATTTTTTCTCCGTTTATTTCTCCATTTTTGTTTCAGTGCGTCTCACCACGTCTCACTGTGTCTCAAATCTCTACTACCTTGTTGGTGAGAAACAAGGTTTCTACAAGCGAGTTACAAATACGGTACAAAAATGAGCTGAAAAAGACTTTCCAACGATGAATATCGCTGAATGAGCAAAAATAAAAGGCGCTCAAAATGAACGCCTTACTAATCAATGATGATTGATGTTAATCGTTTGTAAGTATATCTTACTTACCGACGCAGAAATGCTTAAATATATTCCCCAGTACCTCGTCTGTTGTTACTTCGCCTACAATATCGCTTAGGTGGAAGATACATTCACGCAAGTCTTGGGAGATAAGGTCGCCGGATAAACCTGTGGAGAGGCCTTCTTGTACGCGGCGGATGGCTTTGAGGGCGTGGGTGAGGGCTTCATAATGGCGTACGTTGGTGACGATGATGTCGCTGGAGGATATTGAGGGTAAATGGGCGGCTTTGAGCAATAGGGATTGGAGTTGATCTATGCCTTCTCTGTACTTGGCGGATATAGGGATTGTTTGAGTATCTTTGGGGAAGCCGAGGTGACCGATGGTGTCGGAGGATGTGTTTATGTCGCTTTTGTTGAGGACTAAGATGAGTTGTTTTCCTTCGCATAGCGGAAGTACCTTGTCGGAGAGGGTGGTAATTTGTTTCTCCGCTTCCGTTTGGTCGATGACCCAAAGGACGATGTCTGCCCGTTCGATGGCGCGGAAACTTCGTTCGATGCCCAGGGCTTCGATGGTGTCATGGGTTTCACGGATACCGGCGGTGTCGATAAAGCGGAATAGGATGCCTTGAACGTTTACCGTATCTTCTATGACGTCGCGCGTAGTGCCATGAATGTCGCTCACGATGGCTTTTTCTTCGTTTAATAGAAGATTGAGCAGCGTGGATTTTCCTGCATTTGTTTCCCCGACAATTGTAACCGGTATACCATTCTTTATTGCATTACCGGCTTTAAAGGAATAGGCTAATTTAGATATTGTTTGCTCTATTTGAGCGGCTATGTTCTTTAGTTCTTGCCGGTCCGCGAATTCCAGTTCTTCGTGGTCTGCAAAATCGAGTTCCAATTCCATCAAGGAGGTGATGTGCACTAACTTCTCACGTAAGGCTTTTAGTTCTTGGCTAAACCCGCCACGCATTTGGTTTATGGCCAACCGATGCTGTCCGGCAGAAGTAGATGCTATCAAATCGGCCACAGCTTCAGCTTGACTCAAATCCATTTTGCCATTCATAAATGCCCGTTGTGTGTATTCACCGGGTTTTGCCAATCTACAACCATGCTGGGTGAGCAATTGGAGAATTTGCTGTTGAATATAAATAGAACCGTGACAAGATATTTCTACTGTATCTTCTCCCGTGAAAGAATGTGGTGAACGAAACACTGCGGCCATTACATTGTCAACAACTTCGCCATTATGAAGGATTGTCCCATATAGTAAAGTATAGGCTTTTTGTGTACTGAGTTTTTTATCTGTATGCTTTGCTTGGAATATCCGGTCGCAAATCGAAAAAGCTTCTGCTCCGGAAACACGGATAACGGCAATACCACCTATACCTGGAGCTGTTGAAATAGCACAGATTGTTTCGTTCATCATCATGTTATTAAACAGTTATCAATTCATAATTTTGGGTACCGATTCCTATTTTTTCTCCATGAATCAATCCTGATTGCCAATTGGTATCTGGATGAATCATGTGAAATTTGTCTTCACCTTCAAGATGTTCATGCGGATGTTTCTCTGACAAGCAATTGTTGGTTTGGAGTAGTGGTGCATTGCAGACCATGTCGGCGCAGGCTTTATCTAAAGCTACCGGGTCAAAAGAAGCTGCAATTCTTAAATCCGGTACGATAGCTGCATCGTTATGATTCCAACAATCGCATTCAGGTGAGACATTCATAATGAAGCTTATATGGAAGTTGGGCTTATCCAAAAGTATTGCCTTTGTATATTCCGCAATTTTGCAGTTTAAATTTTCTGATGTATCCCATGAACCTAAAACTGCTCCTTCATATTGACACAGAGCAACACATTGTCCACAACCGACACATTTTGTGTAATCAATTTCAGCTTTGCGATTTGCATTCAAATGAATGGCTTGGTGACGACAATGTTTGACGCATATATTACATCCGCGGCACTTATCTAAGTCTATGCGAGGTTGAGAATTTCCATGAAGTTCCATTTTTCCGGCAACACTGGCTGCTCCCATACCTAAATTTTTTAACGCGCCGCCAAATCCCGCTTGTTCATGTCCTTTAAAATGGTTCATAGAAATGATAATATCAGCATCAGCTACGGCTGAACCAATTTTAGGGGCCTTGCAATATTCACCATTTATTTCAATTTCACGGCATTCAGTTCCTTTTAACCCATCGGCAATAATTACATCGCATTGTGCGGAAATCGGATTGAATCCATTTTCCATAGCACTTTTCAAATGATCTACAGCATTTGCGCGACGGCCCGAATAAAGGGTGTTGCAATCTGTAAGAAAAGGTTTTCCGCCTAATGAACGGATGATGTTTGCCATTCGGGCAACGTAATTCGGACGTATATAAGCCAGATTTCCTGGTTCGCCAAAATGAATTTTGATTGCTACAAATTGTTCCTTAAAATCAATGTTTGCAATGCCGGCGCGTTTGACAAGGCGTTCCATTTTATCCAACAAATTACTGTTTGGATTGGTGCGCAAATTAGTAAAATAAACTTTAGAAGGTTCCATATTTGATATATTGGTTTGCATAAGTATAAATTCAAGCCTTAAAATTCAATTTAAGAGCTTGAATTTATTAGATGATTTTGTAATTGTTTGATTATTAATATGTATTAGTGGAGCTGGAGAGATTCGAACTCTCGTCCAAACGAGGAACTAATTTGCTTTCTACATGTTTATCTTCGCTTTTATTGTCGGGAACAAGCAAGACCGAAGCCACCCACTTGAACCTTATCCTTTAAAATTTCACTTGCCGCCCAAGGCTTGCGTTAAGCTATCTCCGATATTGCTGCACCACCGTTTCGGACCGCTTCGGAGCTACAGCATCCGGGTGATGTCACGTCCCCGCAACTTTTGCAGGGATTAAGCTCTAATCTACTATTCTTCGATTAAGCAGCGAGAGCGTAGTTGTTTTCGCCAGTTAATTGTTTGCCGTCTGAGATTTAAGTGCAAGCCGACCACGCACTACATGCTTACAAACCACTTCTACCCGCTGTCAAAACCGGTCAGCCCCAAAGCTTCCTTTTTGCTTATAAATCAACAGGTTAGGATTGATGATTGGATGGCAGATGACAAATAGGGATAATATTCGCCTATGCTATCACTCCTGCATCCTTTCTCTTTCTTGGCGGCAAAGATATGAATCTTTTTAGATTCTACCAACAAAAGGAAGAAAAAACAGGAATATTGGAAGAATATTGGAAGATAAGGCACAAGAAATTATCTGTTATTTTTTCGAAAATAATCGTTATTTCTGAAAAAGTAACGGGTATTTTTAGGGTTAAAAACGTGTAATATGACAGTTTTTCCTAACTTAAGTGAATATATTATTGCTTTCCCATTCCAACAAAAAACGTTTTGCCTCGATGCCTCCGCCGAATCCGGTAAGGGAGCCATCACTTCCGATGACCCGGTGGCAAGGGGCAAAGAGAGAGATGGCATTGGCTCCGTTAGCATTGGCTACAGCTCGTACGGATTGGGGCATTCCCAATCGTTTGGCCATTTCCCCGTAGGATATAGTTTGCCCATAAGGAATTTCCAATAATTTTTGCCAAACGGATTTCTGAAAATCTGTGCCGGCGAATAAGAGTGGCACGGTGAATTGTTTCCGTTCGTGGCGGAAATATTCATTTAACTGACGGGCGGCTTCTTGCGTGATAGCCGATTCTTTTTCTTCGTATTCGGCTTTTAGGAGAGTTTGCAGGCGTTTGTCCACACGTCCCGGATGCTTTTCTTTTGTCCAGTTGCATAGGCAGAGTTTTTCGCCCAAAGAACCGAGAAGCAATTCTCCGCATGGCGATAAATAATGCTGTATTTGGATTTTGTTTTTCATTCTTTGATTTTTTGCGGCCGAATATCTGGTAAGAACAGGGCGACTATACCGAATAAGGGCAACCACGTTCTGATTTGGAAGAGAAAATTAATGCTTGTCAAATCGGCCAGCCATCCGAAGAACGCTGATCCGATGCCGCCTAACCCAAACATGAGTCCAAAGAAGATGCCAGCTATCATCCCTACTTTATCTGGTTTTAAATCGGTGGCATATACAACAATAGCTGAAAAGGCAGAAGCTATTACCAGTCCTGTAATTACAGAAGTTACGAGTGTCCAAAATAGGTTGAGATAGGGCATTACGAGTGTAAATGGTGCTGCTCCGAGAATGGAAAAGAGTATGACATATTTTCGTCCGTATCGATCTCCTAAAAATCCACCTAAGAGTGTTCCGGCTGCAAAAGCCGCTAAATAGGCAAAGAGGCAGAATTGCGATTGCTGTACGGTTAGGCCGAATTTGTCAATCAGGAAGAAGGTAAAATAACTGGTCATGCAGGCATTGAAGAAATATTTTGAAAAAATCATCAATACCAGTATGCCTAATGCCATCCGTATTGTTTTGTCGGGCAGATTGCAAGGCGCGAAGATTCTTTTGCGGTGGTGGGTTTTAATGTCGTTGAGCATTAAACTGTACCAATAGCCCACACGTGCCAATAGGAGTGAGGCCAGTAGTGCTGCTAAGGCAAACCATCCTACGGCATGTTGTCCGTAAGGAATCACTATCAGAGCAGCCAACAACGGGCCGATGGCGCTTCCTCCGTTTCCTCCGACTAGGAAGATGGATTGGGCCAGGCTTTTTCTTCCGCCGGATGCCATTTGTGCTACACGTGAGGCTTCCGGATGGAATACTGAGGAACCGCAACCAATTAGGGCTACCGCCAAAAGAATGAGTAGGAAATTGAATGCAAACGCGAGAGACAACAGACCGACCAACGTGAAGCACATTCCTAAAGATAGGGAATAGGGTTGTGGATGGCGATCTGCATAAAGTCCCACAAAAGGCTGAAAAATAGAGGAGGTCAATTGAAAAACTAAGGTGATAATTCCTATCTGGGCGAAAGTGAATCCGAAACTGTCTTTTAAAAGTGGGTAGAGTGCCGGGATAACAGATTGTATCATGTCGTTTAATAAATGGCAAGTACCCATTGTAAATAATATCGTGTAAGCGGTCCCTTCCGAAATCTGAGGATGCCCTTTGATTAATGCTTTTATGTTCATAAAGTTTTGTTTTACGGCTGCAAAATTACAGTTTTTTACCTGAATACGTAATGCGGATGTGTCTTTTGTTGGAATATTCCTGCCTCTTTTTATAAGCAAATCCGCAAATCGACGTATCTTTGCAGCCGCAAGCGTTGAGGTGACATTAGACGCTGATAAATCATTTTATTTATAAACAGAAAAGTAAAATATGTATACGGTTATCAAAAGATTGGAGATATCGGCGGCTCATCAGTTGTCTTTATCTTACCCAAGTAAATGTAGTAATCTGCATGGTCACAATTGGATTATTACAATCCATTGCCGCTCAAAGGAATTGGATGAAAACGGAATGGTTATAGATTTCAGCGTAATAAAAAGGCTGATTAAAGATGAATTGGACCACCAGAATCTGAATAGGGTTCTCCCTTTTAATCCCACAGCCGAAAATATAGCCCGTTGGATATGCGAACGTATCCCGAATTGTTTTAAAGTAGAGGTGCAGGAGTCTGAAAATAATACGGCTGTTTATGAGAAAGATTAATGAGATATTTTATAGTCTCCAGGGTGAAGGATTCCATACAGGAACACCGGCATTGTTCATCCGTTTTTCCGGTTGTAATTTGAAATGTGAGTTTTGCGATACGCAGCATGAGACCGGATCCTGGATGAGTGATGATGAGATAATCCGCCGAGCAGAGGAGTGTCCGGCTAAAATGGTTGTTCTGACCGGAGGGGAACCATCTCTTTGGATTGATGAAGAATTGATTCATCGTCTTCATGCAATTGAGAAATATGTTTGTATAGAAACAAATGGAACACATCCTGTACCCAGTACGGTTGATTGGGTTACTTGTTCTCCGAAAGGAGCTTCTTTGCAACTTGACCATATAGATGAAATAAAGATTGTCTTTACCGGACAGGAGGTAGAATCATTTAGGGCATTGCCGGCCAAACACTATTTTCTCCAGCCCTGTTCCTGTAAGAATACAGCGGACGTTGTAAAATATATATTGGCGCATCCACATTGGCGGCTCAGCCTTCAAACTCATAAATTTATTGGGATAGAATAGGATATAAAAAAGAGGATGTGCCATTGACACATCCTCTTGAAACTATTTAATCAAAATGATTAGCAGTTTACAGATGCCATGTGAGCGATCAAATCCAATACTTTATTAGAGTAACCGATTTCGTTGTCATACCAAGAAACAACCTTAACGAAAGTATCAGTCAAAGCGATACCTGCTTTAGCATCGAAGATAGAAGTGTGAGTGTCACCCAAGAAGTCAGAAGAAACAACTGCATCTTCAGTGTAACCCAAAATACCCTTCAATTCGCCTTCAGAAGCTTCCTTCATAG
>URGO01000093.1 GCA_900547435.1 uncultured Parabacteroides sp. | reverse complement strand
CGGGCTACAATAAACAGGATTTAAAAATTAAAGAGATTTTCTGAGAAAATGGCAAATCATAAGTCATCAATTAAAAGAATCAGACAGACAAACGTAAGACGTCTTCGCAACAGATATTATGCAAAGACTGCGCGTAATGCAATGCGTGACCTGCGTGCTACAGACGATTTGAATGCAGCACAGACTTTGTTCCCGAAAGTTTGCTCCATGTTGGATAAATTAGCTAAGAAACATATTATCCACAAAAATAAAGCGGGCAACTTAAAATCTAAGTTAGCTAAGCACGTGAATACATTAGCTAAGTAATTATAATAAGGATATAACGACTTATCAGGAGGCCCGTTCGTCTATCGGTTAGGACGCAAGATTTTCATTCTTGAAAGGGGGGTTCGATTCCCCCACGGGCTACCTAAAAAAGAGTATGTCAAAGCGACATACTCTTTTTTTATATGTACGCTCGGCAATGAGTCTCTATGTTCAGTCTTTCTCTTTATTTATGCAAGCCTTAATTCCCGCGATGACAGCGTGAGTAAATCCATTCGCTTCCATGGCGTTTAAGCCTTTAATGGTAATACCTCCGGGAGTTGTAACCTTGTCTATCTCCACTTCCGGATGAGAATGGTTTGCCAAGAGAAGTTGTGCGGCACCTTTTACAGTTTGAGATAGAAGTTGCTGGGCATCCGGAGCCTTGAACCCTAATTCAATGGCGGCTTCCATGGCGGCACGGATATAACGAAGAGCGAAAGCCGTTCCACACGAAGCAAGTATCATACCGGCTTCTAAGTGAGCCTCATCCGTCAGGAGCGACTTGCCTAACTGGTTAAACAAATTCAGAACATGGGTGATTTGTGCTTCAGAGGCGTGCGCCTGAGCAATGATCGTCATACTTTCTTGCACTTGTGCAGCCGTATTGGGAATAGCCCGGAACAAAGCAGGCATTTCAGACAGATGAAGATAGGTTTCCAACTGGCAAAGACTGACTCCCGCCGCTACCGAAACGATGATTTGCTCCTTCGGACGAATTGCCGGAGCTATTTCTTCCATTATCTCTTTTATCAGCCAAGGTTTTACCGCAAGAATAATTATCGTTGCCTGTTGGATGGCCGACACATTGTCCCGTGTTGTTTGCAAATCCGGATGAAGCTGTTTCAGTTTTTCCAGAGTCTCCAAACTTTTTGCCGTACAAAGGATGTCAGATGCCGGGCAAAAGCAGCTCTGTATAAGTCCGTGCGCGATTGCTCCGCCCATATTGCCGGAGCCGATGATTGCTATCTTCATATTACTTCAACTATTATGTTTACCTGTTCATTGTGTATCGTCATCCCTGAGCGAAACTCTGACTTTGCTTTTGTTTCGCCCGGCATGACACAGATACAAATTTATCGTCTACAAATATAGCGAATCTTTCTCAGGTAATCAAAGAGCATTATTCTTCCGAATCAAGCTCTTTGTCTACATAACCTTCCCACTCTGTCTCAATCTCAATGGTTAATTCCCCATCTACGATACTGGGCGTATAGAGCGTTCCGGTATATCGGGTGATTTTATTCCGGTATATCGGGACTTCCGTTATGGTACGTGTCCGTTCTATTCCATCTTTTTCTGTCAAAGCGCTGATCGTTACGGCATCAATTAGCGCGGATTCCGCTTCGGCACCCTTTTCCGGCACGAAGGTATAGAAAGTCTGGCTAACCCGTGTACCCGGATTCCGGTCTTCTTCCTTAAATATGTAAGAATAATCCAGTTCGGTAGTCGCATCAGACGCCGTTCCATCCAGCAGGTTAATGGTGTTATAGAGGCCGGAACTTTCTATGTTAAAATGGTGAATCTGTTCCGGCACTTGGTCGGTCGGACAGAACTCCACACCGGCTATGGCACGTCGGATACTGACCGAGAAACTTTGATTGGTTTGTGACGCATCAATCTCGATTTCATCATTTCCCCAAAATGTATCACTAATTGTCGGGAATGTCACCCAATTATTTTCTTCAGAAAACTGGGCGCCTTCCACATTATGAGCCAAAAAACTCACCTTATATATACCGGATGTGAAAGCCTCTTGTAGGGAAAAGGAAGCGGAACCATCCGGTGCGACATGGATTTCCTTCCGCGCGTGACGGATATAGGTGCCTTCGGCATCATAAATGGCATAATCCACATAAGATAAAGTTACCGTAGGTTGGGCTTCCTCTCCTGCGTCTGTATCACTTTCCTCTCCGTCATTTTTGGAAACCGGGTCATCAGGAAGGCCATCGGGCAGACCTCGTGTTGACCGGAAATCGGCTACATCCTGACGCAATGTCAGATTAAACTTTACTTCTACTACTTGATTTTCGGGATTGGTACCGTTTGAAACGGAATCCTGTTCGCAACTTGCCCACAGCAGCAGGCCTAATGGTAAGATAACTGCATATTTTTTCATAGCAGGTTTATGTTTTTAATGATTAATAATTTGTTTATCCGGCGTAAAAGTAGAAAGAAAATTCGATAAAGAACAACTTTTATCAGACTTTTTTACAAAAAACGGCATGACATATTATTTTTGAATCATGCAGAACAATCGAAAACTATCCATTATTCGAGGAAAAACATCGGCTATTTCCGGGAAATAACGGATTGTTTGAGCTTGGTCTAATTGCGGTCTTTGACAGACCGGGAAAAAAATAATGGAAAAAGTATTACCTTTGTATAAAAATTAAGCATTTCTGGATAAACTTGATATCTCGAAAGATCGTTTGACGGCTCTTGCTTCGGAGATACTAACACAAGATATTGAAATATGACAGACTCCAAACTACACATATTCCAACAATCGACGGCTTCGATTCCGATACCGGATAAATTCACTTATCCGTTTCACTACGAACCCCATCCTCTATGTATATTGGCATCCCAAGAGGTGCAGGCTTATTTGAACAGACAAACGGCATGGCAAGCGGAGCTTCAGCGGGGGAAGATGTTTGGTGTGCTGGTGGTAAAGGCTGAAGATGATACTATCGGCTATCTGGCAGCCTTTTCCGGGAATCTTGCCCATTCAAACGAACAGGAGTTTTTTGTTCCTCCGGTCTATGACTTGCTTCGCCCGGATGGTTTTTTCAAGCAGGAGGAAGAACAAATATCCGCCATCAACCATCGGATTGAATCTCTTATCCATTCGGAAGAGTACAAGCAGGCATTAAAAGAATATGAAAAGGAAGAAATGGAAGCCCACGCAGTTTTGCTTAAAGCCAAAGAAGATTTGCAATCAGCCAAGATACGGCGCGATAAGCTTCGGATGAAAAATCCGACAGAAGCACAGCTGAAAGCCCTGATCCAAGAAAGCCAGTTCCAAAAAGCTGAATATAAACGCCTAGAAAGGAAATGGAAAGCTGAACTATCCAAACGGGAAGCGGCAATAAAAGGCTATGAAGAGGAGCTCCACAGGTTGAAGCAAGAACGAAAAACACGTTCAGCAGCATTGCAACTCAAGCTCTTCCGCCAGTTCCGGATGCAGAACGCATTAGGCGAAGAAAAAGATTTATGCGAACTTTTCGCCCCTACCCCTCAACAAATACCTCCGGCAGGAGCCGGCGAATGCGCCGCCCCCAAACTGCTGCAATATGCCTATCTGCATCAGTTGCACCCTTTAGCCATGGCTGAATTCTGGTGGGGTGATTCGCCCGTAACCGAAATTCGCAGGCACGGGCACTATTATCCGGCCTGCAAAGGGAAATGTGCTCCTATTCTTACTTTTATGTTACAAGGATTAGATGTAGAAGAGAATCCGTTAACTAAGGACAAACATACCGGATGGTCACCGGATATTGTCTATGAAGACGAAGATTTACTTGTAGTGAACAAACCGGCCGGAATGCTTTCCGTACCGGGCAAAGAGGGTGGACGCTCCCTTATCGAACGAATACGCGATTTATATCCGGACGCACAGGAATGGCAGGCCGTACATCGTCTGGATATGGCGACTTCCGGCCTCCTGCTCCTCGCTAAAAATAAAAGAATCTACCAGCATTTGCAGGCTCAATTCAAGAACAAGACCGTAAAGAAACGCTATGTAGCTTGGCTGGACGGCATTGTTCCTTCTGATAGCGGAAGCATCTCCCTACCCTTGTATCCGGATTGGATGAATCGTCCGCGCCAGATGGTCAATCACACTGATGGCAAACCGGCACAAACCCGTTATGAGGTACTCTGCCGGACAGAAAAACAGACCCGAATCGCTTTCTATCCCTTGACCGGCCGTACACATCAGTTACGTGTCCATGCCGCATCCGTGGAAGGACTGAATGCACCTATCACAGGAGACGAGCTATACGGCACAAAGTCCGACAGGCTCTATCTCCATGCTGAATCTATAGAACTTGTCCATCCGAGAACGGGTAAAAGAATCCATATCGAAAAGTCTGCGCCCTTTTAGAAGCTGTTTCAAGTTCATTCCAGCTTTTTCCGAAGAAATTTAAAACAGCTTCTTAGTTAAAATAAATCGTTTCGCTGGCCTCTTTCCAATTTTGGATGGTAAAATTACCGGTATTCCCACTGGGAAGGACTTTACCAAGCACGATATTCAACGTCAGTCTTGTATTGGCATCAAGCGTAGTCTGCAATTGTTTTGTCAATTTATGCTCTTTCCCGTCTTGTGTTGTGATGATTAAATCCAACGAAGGCATATCAGCTGAAGGGAAAAGCATCACGGTTGCATTGCTCATCGAAGTTCCGTCTTCCGCACGGACCAAATCAAACTTGACGGTTTTCGTCTTATTCTCCGGTTCAGCGGTATAGGCATTCAGACTCTCGGCAATATCATGAATCAGAATCTGCATTTTGAGGATATCCGAACTGAAAATGCCGTTATCTTCATTACGCACGATGACTTTCAATCCGGCAACCACCCGTTCCAACTTTGCTTCGAAATCCGCCTCTGTATCGGTCTCATGAATAGCATGAACCATATCGAATACCGGCATATAAGTTCCATCTTCATTAGCACGTAACTTAAAATACAATTTTGACAAATCCGCGCCGATAGTTATGCCCGGTTCTGATATGGCCGGCGTGCTATAAGTAGGTTCCTCATACTTCGGCGTAGCCCAATATACCATATTATATGCACCATCCGGAAGATTCAGCACCCGGTTATTCTCACCGGACACATGCCCATCCACAACCGTATAATAGCCATTGAACGGAGTCTGTTTGCCATTCACATAATTCCCGAAATAGACCGATCCTCCGCTGTTACACGGATAAGCCTCCAGAATACCGGTCAGCGGACTATATCCCTGCTCATCATTCACCATAGCCGTTATCTTCGGAGAAAACAAATTTTGTTCCGGCTCTATCACATAACCATTTTTATCGTCCGAGCAAGAGGATATCATGAATAAAAGGCACAAAGCGCCTAACACATTTACTTTCATAAACTTTTCTTTTTAAGATTAATAATTTTGTTCCTATATTATTGAAACATTTACTACCTGTCAAAAGTTGTAACATTCCACTCAATTAACAGAAGAAAGTTTACAACCGGGTTGCAAAGGACATACTCCGGAACAAAATACTTAGCATTAGGTATTGCCCACCTCGCTTACACTGCCTATTTTTGCACAGAAAATAAAAAGAAACGCAATATGCCACATATTCATTCACACAGAGCCAACCCTGCTCCGGACTCCTTAAACGCAGTGTTTATCATCTGCATTATCATCAACCTGCTTTTTGTCATTACAGAAGCAAGCATGGGGTTTATCTACAATTCATTAGGACTGCTATCCGATGCAGGGCACAATTTAGGAGATGTGTTCAGTCTGGGGCTATCGCTCTTCGCATTTCGAATGGCAAAGTACCAAGGCACAAAACATTTCACCTACGGATACAAGAAAAGCACCATATTAGCCTCCTTGACAAATGCCATCATCTTGCTGATTGCTATCGGGGCAATTCTCATCGAAAGCATCTATAAATTCAAGCATCCGGAACCGGTATCGGGCGAAGCAGTCTCATGGACAGCCGGTGTCGGTATCTTAGTAAACGGAATCACGGCATGGCTTCTGATGAAACAACAAAAGCAGGACCTGAACGTGCGGGGGGCATTCCTCCACATGGCTATGGATACGCTTGTCTCGGTCGGCGTAGTCATCTCCGGAATCCTTATTATGCTTACCGGGATTGTGATGATAGATACGTTGGTCAGCCTGGCCATTGTGGTCATCATTTTCCTGTCTACCTGGAAACTATTAAAAGAGAGTCTCTTTCTTTCCCTGGATGCCGTACCGGAAAATGTGGACCTGGAACATATAGAAAAGCATATTGCCGAGATTCCGGGCATCGAAAGCTGGCATCACCTGCATATCTGGGCCGTAAGTACAACCGAGAATGCCGCAACATTGCATGTTGTTATCCGGGATCTGCAACACATGGAATCCATAAAACAAGCGTTAAAAGCAATGCTTCGGCATGAAGGAGTGCAACACAGCACCATCGAATGCGAACTTTCCGGCACCCCATGTTCCGAAATGCAATGCCATTAAGGAGCATTTTTCTAATTTTATCCTGAAATTTCAAACCATCCATTTTATAATGAAAGAAATATGAAACTCTTAGTTGTAATAGATATGCAAAACGATTTTATAGACGGAGCTTTGGGTACTCCCGAAGCCATGCATATCGTAGAACCGGTAAAAAACAAAATTGCCACCTACAAGGCAAAAGGCGATGTCATTATCTATACGCAAGACACCCACACGGAAAACTACCCGGACACACAAGAGGGAAAACATCTTCCGGTAGTTCATTGTGTCAAAGGGACATCCGGTTGGGATTTAGCACCGGGAATCTATACAGAGGGCAGCCCGCTTATCGAGAAACCTTCGTTCGGTTCGTTAGACTTGGCCGAAAAGGTATCCCGATTGGAGCATGTAGAGGCTATCGAACTGATAGGACTTTGCACCGATATCTGCGGCATCTCGAATGCCTTGATTCTTAAGGCCCGTATGCCTGAAATTCCTATCCAAGTAGATGCGTCCTGTTGTGCGGGTGTAACGCCGGAAAGCCATCACAACGCATTACAAGCCATGAAGATGTGTCAGATAGAAATCCTGAACGAATAGTTGGAACCCTTATTCATACCGGTTCCAACTGACTATCTTATCCAAGCTCTTGCGTGCCTTCTTCCGGTCCGGTTGCGTAGAATATCCGATGACAATATCCAGAAGAATACGCTTTCCGGACGGAATGTTCAGGAGCTTGCGCACCTTATCCTCGTCAAACCATCCCAAGATACAGCTGCCCAAGCCTTCCTCCTCAGCGGCAAGAACGATATGGGCCGCAACAATACCCACATCAATATGCGCAAAATTCTTATCTTTCACCCACGACCCTATACCGGCGGTCAGGTTCGGCTTTTCCTCGACAATGACGATATGAAGCGGAGCCTGCTTGGTGAAATGATTGATTCCTATCAGCTTGCTTGCTACGGCATCGGCCAATTGATGCCGGAGTTCCGCATCATCCACCACGACAAAATGCCAAGGTTGCGAATTACATGCCGAAGGAGCCACCCGGGCGGTCTCCAATATCCGCATAATCTTCTCTTTCTCTACCGGACGCGAGGGGGCGAATGCCCGGTCGCTCTGCCTTTGAGCGGCTAATACATGAAAGTTTTCCATTGTGATTCCGCTTTTTATTCGAACAACATCATTCGGCTGATGTATTTACCGACTATATCAAACTCGATATTTACCACCGTTCCCTCCTCGATTTGACAGAAGTTGGTATGCTCGTGGGTGTAAGGGATAATCGCCACTTCGAAGCTATCCGGCTGAGAATTGCACACCGTCAGGCTCACGCCATTGACACAGACCGACCCCTTCTCGACGGTCACATAGCCCTTTCGTGCCATCTCCTTGTCGGATTTATAGCTGAACGTATAGCGCCAGCTCCCCTCCTCTTCCACGACACGGGTACAAACCGCCGTCTGATCGACATGTCCTTGCACGATATGTCCGTCCAAACGTCCGTTCATCAACATACTACGCTCCAGATTTACCAAACTACCCGGACGGAGATTCCCCAGATTAGAACGCTCCAAAGTCTCTTGGATAGCCGTTACGGTATAAGTCTTGTCCGTCTTCCGAACCACCGTGAGGCATACCCCGTTATGCGCCACGCTTTGATCGATTTTCAGTTCATCTACAAACGAACATTCCATCGTGATATGCACATTACCTTTATCCTGTTCGACGGATATAACTTTTGCTGCTTCTTCTACAATACCTGAAAACATACTTTTTTTAGTTTATGAGTTTGTGCGTTTTTTAGTTTGTGAGTTTATGCATACTGACAAAACCAATAAACTTAAGGACAAAGGTAATCAAAAAACAGAAAAGAAAAAGTCTTTTTCCTCATCCCGAATAGAAAAATCTTCCTATATTTGTCCGCAAAGAAGAAAAGAGAGTTTGTAACATTTCAAAAAAGAACAGCGTATGAAAAGGTTAGTAGCAATACTTTGCGCCCTCATCATCTGCATGAGCTTTACCTCATGCAGAGTTCATCACCCGCGTCCGCCGCACCATCCGCCTCATCATCCGGAAAGATATGAGCCGCCCCGGCATCACAAACATCACCACAAACCGCCCAAGCCTCCCAAACCGCCGAAGCACAAGCACAAACCGCCCCGGCATCATGATGATTGGTAAAACAACTTTGTCTCTTATGAAGAACAACGGATTTACATTCAGAAAACGGCTCAAGAGTTTTGTTTACGCGTTTCGGGGCATTCGCCTCCTCATCGGTCGCGAGCCCAACGCGCGTATTCATTGCTTTGCGGCGATTTGTGCCCTTGCATTAGGCTTCGCCTTGCATATTTCATCCACGGAATGGATAGCCATTACGATAGTCATCGGTCTGGTGTTTGCGTTCGAAGCCATCAATTCGTCCATCGAAGCCCTCGCCGACCTTGTATCGCCGGAATACAACGAAGCCATCAAGCATACCAAAGACCTGGCCGCCGG
Source organism: uncultured Parabacteroides sp. (assembly GCA_900547435.1). GTDB lineage: Bacteria > Bacteroidota > Bacteroidia > Bacteroidales > Tannerellaceae > Parabacteroides. The sequence continues at coordinate 3,766 of URGO01000093.1, read as the reverse complement.
AGCCGTTCTCCTATCGGCTCTCTCGGCCCTGGTGGTCGGATTGCTTATTTTTATTCCGAAGTTGATTTAAGCAATCTCCTCCTGCACCTTTACCCTATTCAGTATCCGGTACACATAGCAGGACATCATCGCGGCAATCGGATAGGTAACGAATACACCGACACCAAAAAGAATTATACCGATGACAAGCAGCAACAACTGGGTCAGGAGGAGCATCAACAAAGGCATAGCCTTACCATTGGTCAATGCCCAGCTCTGTTTCAACGAATCGACCGCACCGGCATCTTCATCCACGATAAATTGCGCAAAGAATTGCAGGCGAAGATAAAGATAGATTCCGGGAATCACCAAGAAACATAATCCGATAAAAAAGGCAATTCCAAAAAGGATATTAGCCATCAGCATATTGAAAATCTTCGGGAAGCTTTGCAAGTATGCGGAGAATTGCGGCTCATCGCCCTCCATCGTCTGGAACAGATTCTTTATATATCCTACCGAAAAGATAGCTGAAATAAACAAACTGATTAGGTAAGCGATAATCATTCCTACGGTCGAACCTTGCAACGGTAGGGTAAACAGGTTGATGGTAAAAGAAATTAAGCAGATCCCGATAACGAGTCCGGCTAATACCCAGATTTGGGATTTGACATGTTTCCAGCTTGTCTGGAACACCTCGGAAATTTGAAAAGTGGTATCCATGATATGATTGTTTTGAAATTAATGCTCCAAATGTAAGCAGATTTGCCGAATTAACCAACAAAATAGCCTAAAATAGTCAAAAATTAATTTCTATTCATTCCAAACACATTCCGGCACCCTTCATTTTCCTCTCTTCAAAAAGCCATTTGTTTGCATCACCCGGGTGATGCAATTAATTCACAAGGGTGAATTGATTAAATCACAACTGTGATGCAATTAAATCACCTGGGTGATGCAAACAAAACGACGGATAAAAGCAGGAAATATCTCTAACCGCGTCCTAAAAAAGGAGTGTCTCCTGAAAAGACAAGAAGTGCGAAAAAAGCCCAAAAGGGTATTTATATTCAGAACAATAGATATTTATTTCATACCAATATGATAAATACTTTTGAGAAAATGATATAATTCGTACCCAAATAAGGTTAAAATGAAATGCACAAGGGTATGTTTTTTGCGAAAAATCGTGTAACTTTGTTGGCCAATGAATAGTTGGCTAACAACAAATGGGCAGATTAAAATAATTTTCAAACAAGTCAAATATGAAGAAACATTTCTTGAAATTTTTAGTAACCCAGTCGAAGCTCATAGCGATATGCGCGACAGGGTTTATTCTTTTCTCATGTGGAAACAGCCAAAGTGGCAAGATGGGCGATGATGAATTTGCTGTTGCTACGGTGAATGAGACTTCAAGTAATCAAACTATCTCTTATCCAGCAACCATTAAAGGAACGCAAGACATCGAAGTTCGTCCGCAGGTATCAGGCTTTATCGTAAAGCTGTATGTGGATGAAGGCGCGACGGTACGCAAAGGCCAGCCTTTGTTCCTGATTGACCCGACGCAATACAAAGCAGCGGTAGATCAGGCGGATGCGGCGGTAAAGACGGCCGAATCGTCGTTGCGTACGATGGAATTAACCGAGAAAAACAAACACATGTTGTTTGAAAAACAGATTATCAGTTCTTTCGAATACGAAACAGCTGTAAACAACCTGCTTTCAGCACGTGCGGCATTGGCTCAGGCAAAGGCTTCGTTGGTAAGCGCTAAGCAGAACCTGGACTTCTGTACGGTAAAGAGTCCGTCGGACGGTGTAATCGGCACTTTCCCGTATCGTATCGGCGCGTTGGTAAGCGCTTCGATTGCGGAACCGCTGACTACGGTATCGGAAATCAAGGACTTGTACGTCTATTTCTCAATGACCGAGAAGGAGTTATTGAACTTGACCCGTGCAGGCGGCACCTTGAAGGAACAAATGGAAAAGATGCCGGCGGTGAAGTTGCAATTGGCCGACGGTTCAATGTATGAGTTTGAAGGAAAGATTGATGCCGTAAGTGGTGTGATTGACCAGTCGACCGGTTCGGTTAGTATGCGTGCCATCTTCCCGAATACGAAAAATGTGCTTCGAAGCGGAGGTATGGCCAACGTGATTTTCCCGTACACTATTCAGAATGCTATCTTGGTTCCGCAAAACGCTACGGTGGAAATCCAGGATAAGAAGTTCGTCTATGTACTCCAGCCGGACAGCACCGTAAAATATACGGAAATCCAAATTTCGAACCTGAACGACGGGAAGAACTTCATCGTAACCGACGGATTGAAGGCTAACGAGAAGATTGTAATCGAAGGCGTTCAGCAATTGTCAGACGGACGTAAGATTGTCCCGATTACGAAAGCCCAGCAGGTAGCTAAGTTCCAACAAGCATTGAAAGACCAGCGCGAAGGGAACCTGGCCACGGCTTTTAATTAATAACCATACATATATTATATAGGTATCATAATTCAGACAGAGAATGAAATTAGATAAGTTTATTAACCGTCCGGTATTATCAACCGTTATCTCCATTTTGTTGGTAATCTTGGGTATCATCGGTTTGTCTACCTTGCCTATTACCCAATATCCGGACATCGCACCTCCTACAATTTCGGTGAGTGCGACCTATACGGGTGCCAATGCGCAGGCCGTATTGAACTCGGTGATCTCTCCGTTGGAAGACCAAATCAACGGTGTGGAGAACATGATGTACATGACTTCTACGGCGACCAACAACGGTTCGGCCCGTATCACGGTTTACTTCAACCAGGGAACCGACCCGGATATGGCGCAGGTCAACGTGCAGAACCGTGTGACGCAAGCGCAAGGTTTGTTGCCCGCCGAAGTAACCAAAGTCGGTGTGACGACCTACAAACGTCAGACCTCTATGTTGATGGTATTCTCTATTTACGATAAAGAGGATAAATACAACATCGAGTTCTTGGAAAACTACGCCAGCATCAACTTGATTCCGGAAATCAAGCGTGTAAAGGGTGTCGGTGATGCCAACGTGATGGGTACGGACTACTCTATGCGTATTTGGTTGAAACCGGACGTGATGGCGCAATACAAATTAAATCCGAGTGACATTTCGAATGTGTTGGCTGAGCAGAACATCGAGGCAGCTCCGGGTCAGTTTGGTGAACGAGGAAATCAATCCTTCCAATACACCATCCGTTATAAAGGACGTTTGTCATCCGAAACGGAATTTGAAAACATTGTCATCAAAGCGCTTCCGGATGGCGAAGTGCTCCGCTTGGGCGATGTAGCCGATTTGGAATTAGGCCGTTTGACCTATAACTTCAACAATACGGTGAACGGACACAAGGCCGTGTCTTGTATCGTGTACCAGATGGCGGGAACCAATGCGACGGAAACCATCTCGAACTTGGAGCAGGTATTGGCTGATTACGAAAAGAACTTGCCGGAAGGCTTAGGTATCAATATTGCCCAAAGTGCCAACGACTTCTTGTTCGCTTCTATCCACGAGGTGGTCAAGACCTTGATCGAGGCGTTTATCTTGGTGTTTATCGTGGTGTATGTCTTCTTGCAGGATATGCGTTCTACATTGATTCCGGCAATTGCCATCCCGGTAGCCTTGATTGCTACGTTCTTCGCTTTGAAGATTATCGGCTTTAGCTTGAACTTGTTGACATTGTCAGCCTTGGTATTGGCGATTGCCATAGTCGTCGACGATGCCATAGTCGTCGTCGAGGGCGTCCATGCCAAGTTGGACCAAGGATATAAATCCACAAGGC
>URGO01000092.1 GCA_900547435.1 uncultured Parabacteroides sp. | reverse complement strand
ACTGATGATGCCTTGGCCTTGGGTGGTTTATTTCAGTTCAGAAAACCAAAACGGAGAACTACAATCTTTTAAGGAAAAAATAACAATCTGCACGCCTGAAATTACAGACGTGTTCCGATTTGATATGATAGAAGGTTCCGCCCAATCGTTGGAGGTAGACAATCAGATGATCATCCCGCAAAGCATGGCGCAACGGTTTTTCGGTAATCAATCGGCCATAGGCAAGCGTATCGAGACCGATTTCAATTTAATCGGGGATGGGACATATACGGTAAGCGGCGTGTACAAAGATTTTCCGTCGAACAGTTCAATAACCAACCATGCCTTTGTTTCAATGGGCGATTTCGGGAAAGACGAATGGGGTTCGAACAACGCTTCGTTGTATATTCGCTTGGATTCTCCTTCATCGGCAGACGGGTTGTTGGATAACTTCTACCGGTATGCCAAGCAAATAGGGTTGGAAGAGATGATGCAGAAGAATACGACAATGGGCGTTTATGAAATGAAGCTCATGCCGCTCCGGGAACTGCATTTTGCGCAGGGGATAGACTTCGATTTAATTCCGAAAGCGAACCGTTCTACGGTTTACCTGCTTTTTTCCATCGCATGGGTGATTTTGATTATCGCTGCAATAAACTTTACTAATTTCAACACGGCTTTGTCGCCTATCCGCATGAAGAGTATCAATACGCAACGGGTTTTGGGAAGCACTGTCGGGGAGCTTCGCCGCAATCTGACCATCGAGACGATGTTTGTTTCCTTCTTTGCTTATCTCCTCTCGATTTATTGGTTGTATCTGGCGGAAGTATTCGGTTTAGGAGCGTTAATTACGGCGGAACTATCGCTTGCTCATCACATAGGACTGGTTTTATTGACGGGAGGCATCTCTCTTCTGCTGGGAATTGTGGCCGGTCTGTATCCGGCTTGCTATATGACCTCTTTCCAACCGGCTTTGGCTTTGAAAGGAACGTTCGGCCTTTCGCGAAGCGGCCGTCGTTTGAGAACGGCACTGATGAGTATCCAATACATAACCGCATTTGCCCTGATTATCGCTTCCATCTTCATGTCCTTGCAGAACCGTTATATGCAAACCTCCTTTTTAGGATATGAAAAGGACCATTTGCTTGTTGCCGAGATGAGTCCGAAGGCACAAGAAGTCCATCAGGCGGTAAAAAATGATTTGAAAAAGATTGCCGGTATACAGGATGTTACATATGCTAACGACTTGCTCTCTATGAGTGACAATTTCACCACATGGGGAAGAAGTTTCAAGGGAAAAGATGTCCAGTTTTATGTTCTTTGGGTAGACCAATCTTTCTTGAATGTATTGGATATAAAGCCCTTGGAAGGTCGGAATTTTTTGCCGGGCGATACCACAAAGAGAGGAGCGTTTGTTATTAATAAGCTGATGGCGGATAAATATGAAATTCCGATTGGCGGAGAGATAAATGGTTCGCCGGTGGTCGGGATTATTCCGGATATCAAGTTTAAGACACTCCGTTCGGAAATCGCACCGATGGCATTCTCCGTTTCGAACGATGCCTTCTATAAGCGGCAATATGCCTATATCCGGACCGATGCCGGAGCAGATATGTATGAAACACGCCGTGCAGTCGAACAGGTTTTGACTCAGTTCGATAGTTCGTTCAACCCGAATGTGCAATTTTTTGATTCGATGCTGGAAACGACCTATCAGAGCGAGCGGAATCTGACGACACTTATCGCGTTATTCAGTTTCTTAGCCGTATTTATTTCGATTGTCGGTGTATTCGGAATGGTGGTATTTGACAGTGAATATAAACGGAAAGAAATAGGAGTCCGGAAAGTATTAGGTTCGACTACCGGAGAAATTCTTGTGCTTTTTAATAAGAGTTATATCAAAACTCTTACGGTCTGTTTCGTGGTGGCTGCTCCGTGTGCCTGGTACGGCATTACGGTATGGTTGCAGAACTTTGTGTATAAGATACCGGTTTATTGGTGGGTTTTTCCGTTAGCATTTCTTTTGATAGGTATAATCACCGTGGCTACGGTAACCTATCAGAATTGGCATGCAGCCAATGAGAACCCGGTAAATAGCATTAAAAATGAGTAAAGAATAAAAATATGAGACTGATTATTCGAAACTTTATCCGAATTTTCCAACGTTTTAAGTTGGCGATGGGTTTAAACTTATTAGGATTAGCGATTGCTTATGTCGCATTCCTGTTATTGATGATGCAATGGAACTACGACCGGGAATTTGACCGGCACGATCCGAACGCAGAGTGTATTTACCGTATAGATATGGGCGGTGGCGATCGGGGCAAGCTGGCGGTTATCTGCCGTCCGTTGGCCGAAATGATGATGCAATCTTCTCCGCATATCCAAGCCGGATGTCTGATAAATTCATGGGAGTTTGATCCGGCATTGACTATAGAACAGAATGGTGTACGGAATACGTTTAAGGAGAGTATGATGACGGTTTCAGACGGATTTACTGACGTTTTCCATTTCGATTTGGTGGAAGGCGAGGTCAATTCTTTGACGGATATGAAGCATATCCTGATTCCGCTGAGCCTATCCCGGAAATGGTTCGGGAATGAATCGGCGGTCGGGAAAACTGTCATCAACAGCGGAGGCATATCACTGACAGTCTGCGGTGTGTACCGGGATTTCCCGGAGAACTCCACCATAGGCAATGTGATTTACGGTTCGATGGGCAATGAGAATAAACATGAATGGAGCAATTGGAACTATAATTTCTATATCCGGACCGATCTGAACGATACGCAGGCGATTCAGGAGTTGATAGACTCTTATCTGAACCGGGAAGATGTCAAGAATTCGGATGAACGGCTAGCTGACGGTGTGGAGTTATTCGCTGTCGCGCTCCCGGATATCCATTCGTATGAGCCTGTGCTTTACGATAATACGCCACGTGCCAGCAAACAGACCATGATGCTGGTCTTTTCTATCGCTATCGTGATTTTGCTGATAGCCGGCATCAATTACACCAACTTCAGTACGGCTATTTCACCCTTGCGTATGAAGAATGTGAATACGCAAAAGGTATTAGGGGCGACATCCGGCGAATTGCGTCGGGATTTACTGGCTGAATCGGTGATGGTAAGCCTGCTCGCTTATCTGTTGGGCATACTTATTCTTTGGAACTTGGAGCAGACCTCCCTTAATCAGTTGGTAAAGGCGGATATCCATGTGTGGAACCATCCTTATTTATTGCTGATTACAGCTGGTATTGCTATTATACTGGGTTTATTGGCCGGTTTGTATCCGGCTTATTACACCACTTCGTTTGAGCCGGCGCTTGTTTTGAAAGGCTCGTTCGGTCTTTCGCCGAAAGGGCGGATGTTACGTAATCTGCTGATGGGCTTCCAGTTCATTGCTTCTTTTGCCTTGATTATCGGTTCACTGTTCATGTACTTGCAGACCCGTTATACACACACGGCTTCTTTGGGATATGACAAAGAGGCACTGATTGTGTCGGATTTAAGCTGGAATTCCAGAAAGAGTTGTAAGGTGTTGGAGAACCAGCTCAAGACGCATCCGGAGATTGCGGAGGTTACTTTCACCCAGCATCCGTTTGCGATGGAGGGCGATGTTTATATGAATTGGGGGCGAGAGTATAAAGGCAAGGATATATCCTTTAACGTTTTGTGCGTGTCACCTTCTTTTCCGGATGTTGTCGGACTAAAACCGATAGAAGGGCGTAATTTCCGTGAAGGCGACCAGCAAACAAAATATGGCGCGTTCCTTATAAACGAAAAGATGCAAAAAGAATACAGCATACAGGTGGGAGATATGATAGACAGTATGCAGGTAGTCGGTGTCGTACCGGATTATATCTATGGTTCAATGCGACGCAGTATCACGCCGACTGCATTGCTGGTTTACGGAAAACAGATGATAGAATGGAATGGCGGATCGCCGGAAAATACGTATGCTTATATGTATGCAAAAACGCAGAAAGGCGTGAATTTAGGCGATGCACTCCGGATTGTCCGGGAGGAGTTGGACCAGGTTGACTCAAATTATCCATTCGATGTCCGGTTCTTTGATGATGTATTGGACCAGCTTTATACAAGTGAGCAGCGTCTGACTACACTGATTACGCTTTTCAGTCTGCTTGCCGTATTTATCTCGGTAGTCGGCGTATTCGGCCTGGTGGTATTCGATAGCGAGTCGCGCCGAAAAGAGATTGGTGTTCGCAAGGTATTAGGTTCGACAACGGGTGAAATCCTTTGGATGTTCAACAAAAGCTATTTGCGGGTGTTAGTTATTTGTTTTATCATCGCTTCGCCTTTGGCTTGGTATGGAGTTAACGACTGGTTACAGAATTTCGCTTATAAAATTCCGATTTACTGGTGGGTATTTCTGATTGCGTTCTTGCTTGTTTCGGTAGTCACACTGCTTACGGTAACGTATCAGAATTGGCATGCGGCGAATGAGAATCCGGTAAATAGCATCAAGAACGAATAGATTGTAGTTGACAAGGAGACGAGGAAACAAGGGGACAAGTAAACAAGTTGACGAGGGGACAAGTTGACAAGGCTCAAAGAGCTATATGTATAAGAACAAGCCTTGTCTACTTGTTAACTAGTCAACTTGTTTACTTGTCCCCTTGTTAACTGAATAATGGAAAAGTTTCCTAAAACGAAAAAAGTTCCTTATTTTTGCGCATACAAAAATGGAACAAAACTATGCGAATTGAACAGAATTTCTCGTTGGAGAAATACAATACTTTCCATCTTCCGGTGAAAACGCGCTGGTTTATGGAATATGAAAGTGAAGAGGATGTGCAGAAGATCCTGCGTGACGAGTATTTCCAGGAATGTCTTTCGACACATATTGGACAAGGAAGTAATTTGTTGTTTATCAATGATTATAATGGAATAATCCTCCATTCGGCTATCCGGGGGATGGAAGTGGTAAGCGAAGATGAAGCTACAGTTTCCTTACGCGTTGGAGCCGGAGAGGTATGGGACGAGGTCGTAGCCTATGCCGTATCTCAAGGCTGGGGGGGATTCGAGAACCTTTCTCTGATTCCGGGCGATGTAGGAGCGGCTGCTGTGCAGAACATCGGTGCGTATGGCGTAGAAATTAAAGATGTCATCGAATCTGTAGAGGCATGGAACCGGCTGACATTTGAAAAGCATGTCTTTACAGCCGAAGAGTGTGGATATGGATATCGGTCAAGCCGTTTCAAAGACCCGCATCAAGACCCGCATTTTATTACTTACGTAACGTTACGCCTGGAGAAATTTCCGGTATTTAATATCGAATATGGCGCATTGAAACAGCGTTTGTCAGATAAAGCGCTTACATTGGAAAATGTGCGTGAGACAGTTATTTCTATCCGAAAAGAAAAGCTTCCCGATACGGAGTCGTTAGGCAATGCGGGTAGTTTTTTTATGAATCCGCTGATTACGGATGAACATTTCGAACGTATTCGCAAAGAATATCCCGATGTGCCCTCTTATCCGGCGGAAAAAGGAAAAGTAAAAGTACCGGCGGGATGGCTCATCGAAAAATGCGGATTCAAAGGTCAGCGTCATGGAAATGTTGGTGTGTATGAAAAACAGGCATTGGTGTTGGTAAACTTCGGTGGTGCGACCGGCGATGAGATTGCACTGTTTGCGGAAAGCATACGTGCTGCCGTCAAAGAACGTTTTGGAATAGAATTGATGCCTGAGGTTAAATATATAGCGTAAGATGAAAATAATCTTTTTAGGTACGGGGACATCTACCGGGGTTCCGGAAATCGGTTGCCAATGTAAAGTTTGTACCAGTAAGGACAAACGTGACTGGCGATTGAGGACTTCGGCGGTAATTGAAATAGAGGGTAAAAGAATCCTGATTGATTGCGGTCCGGACTTCCGTTGGCAGGTTATCAAAAACAAGATTTATCGGTTAGATGGTGTATTGATTACGCATGAACATTATGACCATGTGGGAGGATTGGACGATCTTCGTCCTTTTTGCCGTTATGGAGAGGTGAATGTCTATGCCGAGGAGAATGTGGCTTATGCTATCAAAACACGTATTCCCTACGTGTTTGCGGCTAATAAATATCCGGGAGTTCCGAACATTAATTTGCATTCCATTACCCTGGAACCTTTCGAGGTGGCGGGAATCCAGATCGTTCCGATTCGTCTGATGCACGGCAAATTGCCTATCGTAGGGTATCGCATAGGGGAATTGGCTTATTTGACGGATTTGAAAACAATACCGGAATCGGAGTTCTCCAAATTGGAAGGTGTAAAAATTTTGGTAATCAATGCCCTCCGTCAGGATAGTAAGCATCCTACTCATGCCGGATTGGATGAAGCGATTGCTTATATCAATCGCATTCAACCTCAAGAAAGCTATTTGATACACGAGTCGCACAAAATAGGATTACATGCCGAAGTAGAAAAAATCCTTCCGCCTCACGTGCATTTAGCATATGATAATTTGGTTATCGAATGGAGTACTTCCTGATAAGTGCAACTCCATAATGGGCAACCGTGAGCATTGTGTCTCTGACGGGGGGCATCATGAAGAAAGCGGTTGCCTTCCGTAGAAAGCAACCGCTTCATTATATAGATGTGGGAAGAGATTACATCATACCACCCATTCCGCCCATGCCCGGATTCATAGCCGGAGCAGCCGGAGTTTCTTCTTTCTTGTCGGCGATGACGCATTCTGTAGTCAGGAACATACCTGCGATAGATGCGGCATTCTCCAAAGCTACGCGGGTAACCTTAGCCGGGTCGATAACGCCTGCGGCACACAAGTTTTCGAAACGGTCGGCACGTGCGTTGTAACCGAAGTCTCCTGTACCTTCCTTAACACGCTGAACGATAACGGCGCCTTCCTTACCGGCGTTGGCAACGATCTGACGCAACGGCTCTTCGATAGCGCGTTTAACGATTTCGATACCCGTTGTTTCGTCTTCGTTTTCACCCTTCATGCCTTCCAAAGCAGCGATGGCACGGATGTAAGCTACGCCACCACCAGGTACTGTACCTTCTTCAATGGCAGCACGGGTTGCGTGCAAAGCATCGTCTACACGGTCTTTCTTTTCCTTCATTTCTACTTCAGAAGGAGCACCTACATACAAGACTGCTACGCCGCCTGCCATCTTGGCCAAACGTTCCTGAAGTTTCTCTTTGTCATAGTCGGATGTCGTATTTTCGATCTGGCTCTTGATTTGACCGATGCGTGCCTGGATAGCTTCCTTGTCGCCGGCACCGTTGACGATAGTCGTATTGTCTTTGTTGACAACAATCTTTTCAGCTGTACCCAGCATATCCATTGTTGCGCCTTCCAGCTTCATGCCCTTTTCTTCAGAGATGACGATACCGCCAGTCAATACGGCAATATCTTCCAGCATAGCCTTACGACGGTCGCCGAAGCCCGGAGCCTTAACCGCGCAAATCTTCAACGAACCACGCAGACGGTTTACAACCAATGTTGCCAATGCCTCGCTATCGATGTCTTCAGCGATGATTAACAACGGACGGCCGCTCTGAACTGTCGGTTCCAAGATAGGCAGTAAGTCTTTCAATACAGAAATCTTCTTGTCGTAAATCAATACGTACGGATTCTCCATCTGGCATTCCATCTTTTCGGTATCGGTAACGAAGTACGGAGAGATGTAACCACGGTCGAACTGCATACCTTCAACCACGTCTACTGTAGTTTCAGTTCCCTTAGCCTCTTCTACAGTGATAACGCCCTCTTTCTTTACCTTCTGCATTGCTTCGGCAATCAGTTTACCGATAGCTTCATCGCCATTAGCCGAAATCTTGGCAACGTGTTCTACTTTTTCGAATTTATCACCAACTTCTTCAGCTTGTTCTGCGATGCTTTCTACTACCTTGGCAACGGCTTTGTCGATACCACGCTTCAGGTCCATAGGATTAGCACCTGCGGTAACATTCTTCAGACCTACGCCGATGATTGACTGAGCCAATACTGTAGCGGTGGTTGTACCGTCTCCGGCATTATCGTTAGTCTTAGAAGCGACTTCCTTAGCCAACTGAGCACCCATGTTCTCAAACGGATTAGCCAATTCGATTTCCTTAGCAACAGTTACACCATCTTTGGTGATGTGAGGAGCACCGAATTTCTTTTCGATAATCACGTTACGACCCTTCGGGCCTAATGTTACTTTAACTGCATTTGCCAATTCGTCCACACCTTTCTTCAGCAGGTCGCGGGCATCCATATCGTATTTAATCTCTTTAGCCATAATTTTAGATATTTGTTAATTGTCAATTGTTAATGATTAATTTAAATGATTGCCAACACGTCAGACTGGCGCATGATAAGATACTTTTCGTTGTCAAATTCAACCTCAGTACCTGCATATTTACCATATAATACGTTGTCGCCTACTTTAACAACCATTTCTTCATCTTTGGTTCCGTTGCCTACAGCAACAATTTCACCTTTCAAAGGTTTTTCTTTCGCTGTATCCGGGATGATGATTCCACTTACCGTTTTTTCTTCTGCAGCAGCCGGTTTGATTAATACGCGGTCTGCTAATGGTTTAATGTTCATGATTTATCTAATTTAATAGTTATTATTTTATTGTTTGTTTTGTAAGTCTTTCGATTTACGCTATTACCTATACCAATAGTGTGCCAAACTTTTTGAGGAAGGATTGGAACTGACATTTTTGCTGCTTTGTCAGAGTGGAAGGATGGAAATAATTAAAGGCTGTCAGTTTGGCAGCCTTCAATTGCTTTTTTCTTATTGGATGATTCGGGCATAACCCTCTTTCCGAGGTTTGGGGGCCGATGGCGCCGTAGCCGGATAGCCTAAAGCAATGGCTCCGACTCCTCCTAATCCGGCGGGAAGTCCCATTTCTTGCATGACTTGCTTGCCTTCATCGGTGGCAAACATCTCGATTTCCCGGTTAATCCAGCAACTGCCCAATCCCAAGGCGTGGGCTGCCAGCATCATGTTCTCCAATACACAAGTCCCGTCTTGGATAGCAAAAGGACAATCGGTCGGTGCGAATACCAATACGTAGGTGGGAGCATCGTAATAAGGATTTCCGCTTATGCCACGTATCTCGGCGTTCATCCGTTCCAACTTGGCTTTCATTTCCGGATTCTGTACTGCTACGATGAAAGGCGATTGCTGGCCCATTCCGGTCGGAGCGTATGTCCCGGCCTTCAATACAGCATTCAGTTCTTCGTCCGTAATCTGTTCCGGCTTGTATTTGCGGCAACTACGTCGCGTCTCGATTAATTTTAAAAACTCATTTTCCATATCTGTCTTTTTTGAATCTCGATACAAATTTATAAATAAAATCGGGAATAGGAAAGTGGTAAGGTATTGGATTTATTATATATATAGGTATACCGGAACAGGGTATGACGGATTATCAAAAATCCATCCATTTGGAGTTTTATGTATCAAAAAGCATGAAAAATCGCTTTTGTTCTAACGTTCATTTTGTAAAAAAATCCTCGAAATAGGGGAAAGGAGATAGGAAAAGAGGGTATTTATGCCTAAGATTGGGAAGATTCATGCCTACGTTTTTGGGAAAAGGTGGGCATGAACGGAGAGAAAGGAAGGGTACTTTTGGGGGAAAGATAGGGCGAAATCTGGAAAAAGGGCCGATGTTTTTGGAAAAATGAGGGATGTCCGACGGAAAATACCCATTGTTTAATAGGAAAAGGGGTAAAATGGGAAAGAAAATCCGGGGAAATTCCTCTGGAATGAAGATTTTTATGAACGGGAAAACAGGACTGTAAGGTAAAGTGCTATAGAAACTTATTTCCGAAATAACCCCATCTGAACTCCGCGTGAGGGGCGTTTTTGTGAAGAATCCCTACGCAGGTCCGAAAAAACGGAGAAATAGAGGGGGTAAATTGTCAGAATGTCACTTTGTTGTTTATAGGCTCTTTTACTGTCTTATCCATATCCTGCACGTTGAGTTATTTGTTACTTCTGTTACCCAAATCATATCGGGTAACAGAATAGTAACATAAAAGTAGCATATTTTTGGCATACGCACAGCATCGAAACGGGAAAATCTTATTTTTATTTGTATTGTTAAATCACTGATAGTAGTGCATTTATAGGCTATTCGTATGCTATTGGAGTGCGATGTTATTTGTAGCCTAAATCCGCCTCACTTTCTTCAGAAAAAAGTCCCACATTTATATGTCTTCTTATTATGTAATTTTGTACATTTGCATCAAACTATAAGTTTTTTCTGTATGAAGCAACTAAATAGAATAAAGGTAGTACTTGTTGAGCAAAACAGGACAGCAAAATGGCTGTCCGAGCAGATTGGTAAGAATACGTGTTCTGTGTCCCGTTGGTGTACAAATACATCTCAGCCTGACCTCGAAACGCTCTTTCGGATTGCTGAAGTCTTGAATGTGGATGTAAGAGAGCTGCTTCATGTGGAAAAGCAAAATTATTTAACCAATCTCCAATAGTATGGCAATACCAATTAACATAGAAGATTTGCTTAACAAACGCAAGATAGAATCCAATCGTATTGATGTTCAAGAAGTTGATGGAAAGAGTGTTCTTGTGATATGGGCTCCTGCCGGGGTTAATCGCCCGTATAATGTAAGAGAGCGAGTTACGGCAAAACAATCTCCAAGCAAATGGTATGTACGGAGCGGGACAAGTACCATTGAAGCAAAAGGCGAGGTACTTGACGAGCTCAGGGAGATGGCTAACAGGACACCTTTTGATGAAAGAGGTAATGAGCAGATTAAGATTTCGGATATCTCTCCGGTTTTGGTTCTGGATTATCTTCAGACGGTGGGTAGTCGTCTGACAAATGACTTTGAAAGCAAGCCATTTGTGGAAATATTGGGTCAGATGGACTTGTTGACTGGGCCGACCGAGCATCAAACTCTCAAAAACGTGGCGGCGATGATGTTCAGTAAGAATCCGGCAAAGTTCTTTCCTACGCCACAGGTGGACATTGTCATATTCCCGGAAGGGTGCATTGAGAATCCCAATAATATGATTGAAGTCCCGAAAATAATAGGTCCAGTTCCGGAAATGATTAAGCAGACTTTGGACTATATCCGGACCAATGTCATCAAGAAACGTATTATCAAGCCTAAAGACAAGGCGGAATCAATCACATTCTTCAACTACCTGACTTTACTTTAACTGGCGTAGATATGAGTACGGGGTTAAAGTAAAGTTGTTGCCGAACATGTTGCCTCCGAAAAAGTGCTGCTGCCGAAAAAGTAGACACAGGGAGGTGGAAAAAGTGTAGAATTAAAAGTGTTATTTCTATGGAAAAGTGTATATTTGCAATGATAAATCTTTTAGAAAAGTGTAAAAGCGATGCTGTACAGAAAAATCCGATCATATATAGATGACCACCTCAGGTCCAATGAGGACAAGATTCTCCTTATTGAAGGAGCGAGGCAGATAGGCAAGTCTTACATCATAAGAGATGTAGGGACAGAACTCTATGACAACTATGTAGAGATAAATTTCGTGGAAGACGATGCAGGCGACAAGATATTCAGGAATGTCCGCACCACGGAAGAGTTTTACCTGAACTTAAGTATGGTTGCAGGATCCAAGCTGGACAGATATGAAAACACATTGGTCTTCATTGATGAGATTCAGCATTATCCGCAATTTCTGACTATGCTCAAGTTCTTGAGGCAAGAACACCGGTATCGGTTTATCAGCAGCGGAAGTCTGTTGGGAATTGCATTGAAAAAGACTGTTTCGGTACCGGTCGGAAGTGTTATTCCCAGGAAAATGTACCAGCTGGACTTTGAAGAATTCCTGATTGCAAATGATTTCGGCGAGGATGCGATTGCGCATCTGAGACAATCCTTTGAGCAGAAACAGCCTTTGGCTCCGGCGGTTCACGATAAAGTGCTTGGTCTTTTCAAAAGATATCTGCTCGTGGGAGGCATGCCTGATGCGGTAAATGAATATTTGAACAGTCATAATATCGTCAAAGTGAGAGAGGTTCAGGAGGCCATCAGAGAATTGTATAGTGTTGATGCTTCCCGTTACGAAGAGAACGCTGCCAAGAAACTGTATATCCGCCGTATCTATGATATGATTCCTTCTCAGATGGAGAACAAGAAGAAGCGGATTGTGGCAAAAGATATATTGGACAGGAAAGGCGACAGATTCGGCAATTACGTGGAGGAGTTTGAGTACCTGATTAATTCAGGTATTACGATACCATCCCATGCAATCAGTAATCCAAAATATCCTTTAGCAGAATCTCAGCAGAAAAATTTGTTGAAGCTGTACATGAACGATGTAGGTATGCTTACTTCCCAGTTGTATCATTACAATATCCAGCCAATACTGAACGACATTGCCAGCATTAACCTTGGTTCTGTCTATGAAAGCGCTGTTGCCCAGGAACTGAAAGCACATTACGAAAAATTGTTCTACTACGATAATAAGCAGAAAGGAGAGGTTGACTTCCTTGTTGATGACAGTGGCACCATGAGTGTTCTGCCTATCGAGGTCAAGTCCGGAAAGGATTATACGGTTCATAGTGCATTGGACAACCTGATGGCAATTCAGGACTACCATATTGTTTCATCTATTGTTCTCTCAAACGAAAGGGAAATAGAAACAAAAGGAAATATCCTTTATCTCCCGATTTACTATGTTATGTTCTTGGAGAACAAGATGCCAGGAAAAGAGAATCTGTACTTCTAAGTTTAATACGAATTGCGGTTTACAAGATAATTCCTTCCTTTATGTTTAGACTTTGCTTTAATTGGCATATGGTGGAAAGTGTAATTTCTTTATATCTATGCGTATTCACTAAAAATCATGGTTATATACATAGCAATATTTTAAGTAGAAAAACATATTGAATATACTTTGATATTAAAATAATAGCTATCTTTGCGCCATGAACAATCCATTGCGACAATTAGGTAATATCCCTGTTTCAGCTTCTGTATTGGAGTCCCTGTTTCCTCATATCAGGGGCGGAAGCCAGAAGCTCAGGTTGCTTGAGCGTGACAAACAAATAATACGACTCAAGAAGGGACTTTATGTGTG
>URGO01000091.1 GCA_900547435.1 uncultured Parabacteroides sp. | reverse complement strand
CGAACCTGTTGCAGAGTATGCCGAAATCGGGCGGCTGGCTGAACGCGGTGAAGGTGGTGCTGGGCTTCCTCGAACTGGCATTGGCCCTGAAGTTCCTCTCCGTAGCCGACCTGGCCTACGGCTGGCGTCTGCTGGACCGCGAGACTTTCCTGGTCTTGTGGATTGTCATCTTTGCCCTTTTGGGATTCTATCTGCTGGGCAAACTCAAGTTCAGCCACGATAGCGACCTGAAGCATGTCTCCGTTCCGCGTCTGTTTATGGCGATTATCTCGTTCGCCTTCTCCATCTATATGATTCCGGGACTTTGGGGTGCACCGTTGAAAGCCATCAGCGCTTTCGCTCCACCGCTATACACGCAGGACTTCAGTCTGTATGACGACGAAGTACATGCGGCATTCGACGACTATGAAGCGGGAATGGCGTATGCCAAGCAACACAACAAACCGGTGATGATTGACTTCTCCGGTTACGGATGCGTCAATTGCCGGAAGATGGAAGCTTCCGTATGGACAGATTCCCGCGTGAAAGACATCCTGGAAAATGATTATGTCCTGATTACGCTGATGGTCGACGACAAGACCAAGCTCCCCGAACCCATCCGGATTCAGGAAAACGGGAAGACACGCACGCTCCGCACCATCGGCGATAAATGGAGCTACCTGCAACGAAGCAAATTCGGAGCCAACGCCCAGCCTTTCTATATCCTGCTGGACAACGAAGGCAAGCCTCTCGCTCCCTCCTATGCGTTTGATGAGGATGTAAGCAAATATATTCAATTCCTGGAAAAGGGGTTGGAAGAGTTTAAGAAGTAAATAGTTTAAAGGAGTTAGAAGGAGTTAAAAAGGAGTTAGAGGAGTTAAAGCAGTTAAAGGAGTTAAAGCCAATACTTTTTGAGGATATAATAAATTGTACAAATCAAAACATTTGGCTTTAACTCCTGCACGTTACGTGCTAACTCCTTTTAACTCCTTTAACTCCCAAAAATTAACTCCTAAAAATTAACTCCTACAAATAATAAAACAAAATGACCCATACCCGAAAAGAACAAACCGAGGCTTTCGGCCGATTGTTAGACATATTGGATGAATTGCGGGTGAAATGCCCGTGGGACCGGAAGCAAACCAACGAGTCGCTCCGCACGAACACTATCGAAGAGACTTACGAGTTGAGCGAAGCGTTGATGCGTCAAGACAACAGCGACATCAAAAAAGAATTGGGAGATCTGTTGCTGCACATTGCCTTTTACGCGAAAATAGGCGATGAGAAAGGAGCATTCGATATCAAGGATGTGTGCGACTCGCTCTGCGAAAAGCTGATATATCGTCATCCGCATGTCTTCGGAAATGTAGAGGCCGATACCGCCGGTAAGGTGGAGCAGAACTGGGAGCAGCTCAAACTCAAGGAAAAGGGAGGAAACAAAACGGTACTTGCCGGTGTTCCTGCCTCGCTTCCTTCGGTAGTCAAGGCTTACCGCATCCAGGACAAAGTGCGTAATGTAGGCTTCGACTGGGAAGAGCGCGAGCAGGTCTGGGACAAAGTCAACGAGGAAATGAACGAGCTGAAAACAGAGATTGGCCGGATGGATGCCGACAAGATGGAAGCCGAGTTTGGCGACCTTTTCTTCAGCCTCATCAATGCCGCCCGACTCTACAAGATTAATCCGGACACCGCGTTGGAGCGCACCAACCAGAAGTTTATCCGCCGGTTCAATTACCTGGAGGAAAAGACCATCCAACAGGGCCGTTCCCTCAAAGATATGACCTTGGCCGAGATGGATGAGATTTGGAACGAGGCGAAAGCAAAGGAGAAAAATTCATAAAACTCATTTACTCTTCTGATAAGCCTGCGGAGTCATACCGGTTTCCCGTTTGAAAAATTTGCAAAAGAAAGAGACGTTAGGGAAATTCAGTTCATCGGCTATTTGGTAAACCAATTTGTCTCCGTATTTGAGCATGACTTTAGCTTCGAGGATGACCGAATCGTTGACCCAATCCATCACCGTACGCCGGCTGACCTGCTTGACCACACTGTTCAAGTAACGCGGAGTCAAGTAAAGTTTATCGGCATAAAAGGAGACGTTCCGTTCGGTCTTGGCGTATTGGTTGACCAAAGCGATGAACCGGTTGAACAACTGTTCCTGCCGGCTCTGCCGCTTCTCCTCCTCTTGGGATTGCTGTTTTACGAGAATAAACAACTCTTGCAACAAGGCTTGGAGCAACGATTGGAGCACGTCGTGCTGGAGTCCGTAGGTTTGGACTACCGACCAAATCGTCGCAAAGAATTGTTCGATGCAGGCAAAGTCTTTGTCCGAAAGAGGCAAGCAGGCGCTCAACAAACCGTTCAGGAACTTTTGCCCTAAGTCGTTTTGGCGGATTCCACTGACGAACTCATCCTTGAAAACGATAATCGAACCGCACATATCGTCGGAAAGTTCTATCATCTGCCCGATTGTGCCGGGCGAAATAATCACGATAGCCGGAGCTTTTACCGTTACCTCTTCCAAGTTAATCCGTGCGTGCGACTGCCCTTGCCGAAGAAACATCAACCGCCCTTCGGTGAGGCGGTAAGGGTATTCCTGTATCATAATCCGCCGAATCTCCGGATTTACATTATATACTATACCGAACTCCGGTTGCACAAAGCGTTCGATATTCAAGTTTTGGAAGGGAATCCGATTGATTTCCTTCAGTCCCATATTTTCTACCTGACGATGTTCCATATCCTCTTTTTTCCCGCAAAGATAACAAATACATCGATTTTAATCGCCTATATCTTCCATTACCATACAAATAGAACATCCCTTCCCACTAAAAAAACATCCTTTTATTGAAATATACTTTACCTTTGCGTTGTGAACCCATAAGAGAAAAGAATATATGAAGAAAGTGATAAGTCTATTGTTTTGTTGCTTGGCTCCTACCCTCCACGCGCAACTCTCGTTGGAGGAATGCCAGCAAAGGGCGCAGGAGAACTATCCGTTGGTCAGGCAGTATGAACTGATAGAAAAGACAAAGGAATATACCCTGTCCAATCTGAGCAAAAGCAATCTGCCGCAAATCTCCCTCAGCGGAAAGGCGAGTTATCAAAGCGATGTAACCTCGCTGCCGTTCGACTTTCCGGGCGTTCCGGACGAGCTTTTGCCGAAAGACCAATATCAGGCGGTGGTCGAAGTACAGCAGAATATCTGGGACGGTGGAAATATCCGCGCCAAGAAACAGGAAGCCGAAGCACGTTCGGACGAGCAGCACGGACAACTCCAAGTGAATATGTACGCGCTCCGCGAACGGGTCAACCAACTTTACTTCGGCATTCTGCTCTTAGACGAACAACTGAAGCAAAACCGCCTGTTGCAGGAGCAGTTGGCCCGGAGTCTCGAACAGGTTACGGCTTATTGCGCAAATGGAATAGCCCATGAAGCGGACATGGATGCTGTTAAAGTGGAACAAATCAAATCGCGCCAGCAAGCCATTGCTTTAGAAAATAACCGGGCGGCTTACCGGCGGATGCTGGCACTCTTTGTTGGCTCTTCAGCCGATTCGCTCCACGTAGTAAAGCCGACTTCGGAGACAAATAGCTCTTCCGACATCAGACGCCCCGAACTGGATTGGTATCAAGCCCAAGAACAGCGGATAGCTATCCAAGAGCAGAACCTAAAAGCTGCCTATATGCCCCGCTTCAGTCTTTTCGCTCAAGGAGGTTACGCCAATCCGGGGCTGAATATGCTGAAAGATGATTTCCAGGCTTATTATGTCGTTGGCGCAAGGCTGAGCTGGAACTTCGGAAGTCTTTATACTTTGAAAAATGACCGGAGAAAGCTGGATGCCGAACGGAGAATGGTACAGAGTAATGCCGAGACGTTCCTCTTTAATACGCGCCTCCAACTGACAGAAAAGGATGCTGCCATCGAATCGTTAAGGAAACAGATGCAGGAAGATGACGAGATGATTCGCCTGCAAAGCAATATCCGGCGGGCAGCCGAGGTAAAAACGGCAAACGGTACGCTGTCGGTCATTGATATGTTGCAAGAAATTAATAAAGAAAGTCAGGCACGTCAGAACAAAGTCCTGCATGAGGTCCAGCTTTTACTGGATATTTATCAGCGAAAATATCTGACGAATCAATAAAAATATCCGTTATAAATAAAAAATATCCGATAAAACAAAGAAAGGGTAGTCGATATGAAAATAAAATATGTAACAGGAATCATGTTGGCCATTGGATTAATGGGATGCCAACGGAATACAGAAAACTTTGACGCAACAGGGACATTCGAAGCTACCGAAGTCATTGTGTCAGCCGAAGCTTCAGGCAAATTAATCCATTTTCGGGCAGATGAAGGAGTGCAACTGACTTGTGGCGAAGAGGTTGGATTGATAGACACCGTCCAGCTGCACCTGCAAAAGATGCAATTGTTGGCCAATCGGAAATCGGTCGACACGCAACGACCGGATATTGGAAAGCAAATAGCCGCCACACGCCAACAGATAGCTAAAGCGGAACAGGAAAAAAGCCGTGTGGAACGCCTGCTACAATCAAATGCCGCCAACCGGAAGCAATGGGATGATTGGAATGCGGAAATCGCCCTGCTCAACAAACAACTGGAGGCACAACTCTCGACTTTGCAAAAGAGTACGGCAAGTCTGAACGAACAAAGTGCATCAGTGGCCATCCAAGTGGCGCAAGTGGAAGATAAATTGCAGAAGAGCCGGATTATTTCGCCTATCAGCGGGACGGTTCTTGCCAAGTATGCCGAAGCGGGCGAATTGGCCTCGGTCGGCAAACCATTATTTAAGATTGCCGATGTAGAGAATATGTATCTCCGGGCTTATATCACATCGAAGCAACTCGCGGAAGTAAAACTGGGACAGCAGGTTACGCTGTATGCTGACTTTGGAGATGGGGAGCGGAAAACGTTCGAAGGTATGGTAACTTGGATTTCAGACAAAGCTGAATTTACGCCTAAAACGATTCTGACCGATGATGAACGCGCGAATCAGGTCTATGCCATAAAGATTGCGTTCCGCAACGATGGTACGGCGAAGATAGGAATGTACGGAGAGGTGAAATTCTAAGGAAAGATGGAACCGATAGTTACAATATCCGGAATAAGCAAGCGGTATGGAAATGTGGAAGCCTTGAAAGCGGTTTCCTTCTCGGTAGAACGCGGCGAATTGTTCGGACTGATCGGTCCGGATGGTTCAGGGAAAAGCACGCTGTTCCGCATCCTGACGACGCTTCTTTTGCCTGACTCCGGTAAAGCAACCGTTTGCGGGTTCGATTCGGTGGACGATTACGCACAGATTCGCCGAAACGTAGGCTATATGCCCGGAAAGTTCTCGTTGTATCAGGATTTGTCGGTAAAAGAGAATCTGGAATTTTTTGCCACAATATTCCATACCTCTTTGCAAACGAATTACAATCAGATAAAAGATATTTACCGCCAAATAGAACCGTTCAACAACCAGCGTGCCGGCGCACTTTCCGGCGGGATGAAGCAGAAGTTAGCGCTTTGTTGCGCATTAATCCATAAGCCGGAGGTCCTTTTTCTGGACGAACCGACTACGGGTGTCGACCCGGTTTCCCGAAAAGAATTCTGGGAAATGTTGAAACGCCTGAAAGAACAGGGCGTTACGATTATCGTATCTACGCCTTTTATGGATGAAGCCCGTCGGTGCGACCGTATCGCGTTCCTGCAAGAGGGAGAAATCCGGGGTATCGATACGCCGGATAATATCCTGAAGCGTTTCCGTTCCATCTTATGTCCACCGAGATTGGAGCATGAACGAAGTGATGATAAAGCAGAGATGATTATCCGGGTAGAGCAATTGGTGAAACGGTTTGGGAACTTCACGGCTGTCAACCATATCTCGTTCGAAGTAAAGAAAGGCGAGATATTCGGCTTCCTTGGGGCGAATGGAGCCGGTAAGACTACTGCCATGCGAATGCTTACCGGGCTGAGCAAGCCGACTTCCGGCAAAGCTATTGTCGCAGGATTCGATGCTGCTACACAACCGGAAGAGATAAAACGGCATATCGGTTACATGAGTCAGAAATTTTCGCTTTACGAAGACTTAGCGGTGTGGGAGAATGTGCGGCTCTTCGCCGGGATTTATGGTGTACCGGAAGCCGAAATCGCCCCACGCACCGATGCGATGTTACGCCGCATCGGATTGGAGAATGAACGGAACACGTTGGTACGCGAATTGCCTTTGGGCTGGAAGCAACGACTGGCTTTTTCGGTGGCAATCTTCCATGAACCGGAATTGGTTTTCCTCGATGAGCCGACAGGTGGAGTCGATCCGGCTACGCGCCGGCAGTTCTGGGAACTGATTTATCAAGCCGCCGAACGAGGCATTACGGTATTTGTCACCACACATTATATGGACGAGGCGGAATATTGCGACCGCATCTCGATGATGGTGGACGGAGAAATCCGCGCATTGGATACGCCGGAGAATCTGAAACGCCAATTCCAGGCAAAAGATATGGACGAGGTGTTTCAGCGATTGGCGGAAACGAGTAAACAGGTTAATAAGTAAACAAGGGAACAAGGCTACAGGCTGACAAATCTTGTCAACTGGTTAACTTGTCTCCTTGTTCCTAAGAAATAAAGGTATGAAACAGTTTATAGCTTTTATACGAAAGGAATTTTATCATATTCTGCGAGATAAACGGACGATGCTGATTCTGCTGGGAATGCCGATTGTCCAGATTATTCTGTTCGGCTTTGCCATCTCTACGGAGGTAAAGAATGTGCGGACAGCTATTCTTTCGCCCTCTTATGATATTGCCGTACAGCAAGTGGCGGAGCGGTTGGGAGCGAACGAATATTTCCAAATCACGGAGGTGGTCCGTTCGCCGGAAGAATTGCAGGAAGAGTTCCGCAAAGGCAATATCGACCTGGCTGTAGTCTTTCCTTCACAATACACGAACCATTCTTATAAGGAGGGGGAGGCTATCCAAATCATTGCCGATGCGTCGGAACCCAATTTGGCTTTGACCCGAAGCAACTATGCCCAGAATATTTTGGCGCAAGCCGAGAGTGAATTGAAAGGAATAAGCGTTCAATCGGCCGTCATCCCCAATCTGAAGTTGCTTTATAATCCGCAGATGAAAAGCGCATACAATTTCGTTCCCGGAGTGATGGGATTGATTCTGATGATTATTTGCGCGATGATGACCTCCGTCGCGATTGTCCGGGAAAAAGAAATGGGCACGATGGAGATTCTTTTGGTATCGCCGGTGCGTCCGATATTCGTGATTCTCTCCAAAGCCGTGCCCTATTTGGTGCTTTCGTTAGTCAATTTGGCTACCATCCTGCTTTTGTCCCGTTTTGTATTGGATGTCCCGGTAGCGGGGAGTATCATCGGATTGCTATTGGTTTCTTTATTATTCATCTTAGTCTCGCTGGCTTTGGGATTATTCATCTCTTGCCTGGCACAAACACAGGCGGCGGCATTGCTAATCTCGGCTATGGTACTGATGATTCCGACTATTTTGCTTTCCGGAATGATATTCAACATCGAAAGTATGCCGGGAATCCTACAGGTATTGTCTGATTTTATTCCGGCACGCTGGTATATCGGTTTGGTCCGAAAGATTATGATTGAGGGTGTCCCGATGCATTATGTATGGAACGAGGTAGGAATTCTTTTATTGATGCTGGTAGTCTTTGTGGGTATCAGCCTGCGTTTGTTTAAGAACCGTTTAAATTGACAGCAATCCTATGAAAACAATCGGTTATTTGATAGAAAAAGAGTTCAAGCAATTGATGCGAAACAGTTTTATGCCGCGGCTTATTATCCTTTTCCCCATCATGCTCTTGGTGGTATTCCCTTGGGCCGCGACATTAGAAGTCGAAAATCTGCAATTAGCGGTTATAGACAATGACCATAGCCAGACCTCTCTCCGTTTATTGCATCAAGTCGAGGCTTCTGACTATTTCCGGCTCACGCAAACCTGTGCTTCATACGAAGAGGCACTTGCCTTGATGGAAAAAGGAGGTGCGGACCTGATTTTAGAGATTCCGAAGGATTTCGAAAAAGACCGTCTGCTCGGCCGACCGGCAGAGGTACTGATTGCTGCTAATGCTGTAAACGGAACAAAGGGAGGTTTGGGTAGTTCCTATCTGGCGCAAATCATCAATGAGATATCGTCCCAGAGTTCCATCCGTTATCTGTATAATCCGAACTTGGATTATAAGCATTATATGATTCCGGCTTTGATGACCATGATGCTGGTTATGATTTGCGGATTCCTTCCGGCGCTGAATATCGTTGGCGAAAAAGAAAGCGGAACGATTGAACAAATCTATGTAACACCTGTCAGTAAGATTACATTCTCACTTGCCAAGCTGCTCCCCTATTGGCTCATCGGTTTCTTCGTATTGAGTGTGGCCATGTTGCTGGCTTGGCTGATTTATGGACTGGTCCCGGCGGGAAGTTTAGGGACGATTTACATCGGCGCGGCTATTTTCATTCTCGTTGCCTCCGGTATCGGGCTGGTCATCTCCAATTATTCCGCCACAATGCAGCAGGCAATGCTTGTAATGTGGTTCTTTATCATGGTCATGATTCTGATGAGCGGGCTATTGACTCCGATAAGCAGTATGCCCGACTGGGCGCAACAAATCGCGGCATTCAATCCGTTGAAATACTTCGTGGAGTTTATCCGGATGGTGTATCTGAAAGGAAGCCATCTCGCGGATGTAATAAACCGTTTAAGCGTTCTGTCATGCTTCGCCCTTGTGTTTAATGTGTGGGCAGTCGTTAGTTATCGGAAGCAGCGATAAAATATGGCTGATTCAAAATCCAATACAGGAATTGCACTATCCCCTCTTTCTTCAAGAAATCCGGGCGCCTGATTGCATCCCTGCAGCAGAGCGCCCACCCATATTATGAAAAAAAAAATTTATACCTAACTTCATATATCTTCTTTTTACCGGCTTATAAATAACCAGGCGTCTTTATATTTGGGATTCTTCCGGAGCTTTTCCATATACTCCTCAGCGGTTTTACGGTCGGTAAACCGTTCCGCATAGACACGGTACTTGGATTTATTATGTACCATATTCATATTCGGGCAATCCTGCCTGCCGGCTTCATCCATATAGCGTTTGGCCTGTTCGCTGGTCGGAAAGCTGGCTATTACGACATGATACATTTTTTGAGATATAAGTGCCGGTTTGGGAGCCGGCTTTGCCTCTGCGGTTTTCTTCACTTCCGCTTTCGGAGCATCTGCCACCTTTTCCTCTTTGACCACCGGCTTCATCTCCGCCTTCGGCATTTCCACCGGCTGAGATTTCTTTTCCGTCCATACCTCCGGCGCAATCATCTCGGTCGGTACGAAACTGGCCGTATATGCCGAACGGTTTACCTCCTTGACCGGAGTGGATACCGCAAGGAACAAAGCTACCGATGCAGCTGTTGCCGCTACGACACGTACCAATCGGCGACTGACCGGAATATAATAGATTTCCGCCTTCTTCTTTTCCGGAAGAGCCATCGCCTCCGGCATCTGTTCGCTCAACGGTTCGAATGTAAAGTCTTCCAATCCTAACATCGGCGCATTCAGCCACCCTGCCTCATCCGCCTGAAAGATCAGTTGCCCCTCTTCACCCATTGAGAATGAACCGATATTCTCCATTTTCAACACGCCATCCCGTTGCAGCCCTGCCCTCAGCAAAGCCACATCTTCATGCATCAGTTGGCGTGCCGTCCGGTAATCCGTCTTTTCCGCCTGCATGTAAGCCTCTATCAACAAGCCATCATTATATTGTAAGGTCTCGTTGAATACGATATCCTTACGCATCGGTTCGAAGCGATGCATACCGGCATCATACCGCACAGGAAGCGTCTGCACGACAAAACCGCCAAAGTCCGGCACGATGACACAATCGTGAACCGACAGCAAATGTTCTATATGTCCAACTATTCTAAGCATACCACAAAAGTAATGTTTTATCTCGAAAATAGAAAACGACAAGTCAAAAATTATCCATTTTATCCACAGAGCTTCATTTAAAACAAAGAAAAAAAGCATACGCCCTTTCCGCCAAAAGCATACGCCCTTTCCCCAAAAAGGATGGGTGCTTTTTCGTAAAAACAATCCTCTTTTCCTGCCGATATAAAGTACGCGCACGCGCATCTGCGCGATAGATTTTTTATTTAAATAAACAAATTTATTATAGTTTGTTCACTTAAAAAATAATACTTAGGCAGATAACAAATCCATTTCGGAAATGTTGTTAAAACTTAGTATTTACATAGTATTTCATTTGGTTTTTAAAAGAATTATAGGTACATTTGCATATCGAAAATTGCAGCTGACCTTAATCCGCTGAAATATTATCGTTTAATAATTTTGGTTATAAAATAAGACTTTTTACTCTATTTGATTATGGCAATGACAACGAAGGGGATTCAATACTTCCCATTAGACGTCAACTTCTTTGAAGATGACAAGATAGCAGTAATCATTAACGATTACGGTTTTGAAGCAGTAGGAGTTACACTGAAACTTTTCTCCCAAATCTATAAAAACGGGTTCTACATGAACTGGAATGATAAGATTTGCAAAGTTTTTGCTACCACATTCCGTTCGGGCTACGATTCAGAAGAATTAAACCGACTGGTCCATGATTTAATTTCCGAAATGGTTTTTGACACGGAGATGTTCGAAAAATATCAAATTCTGACCTCGAAAGAAATCCAAAAAAACTTTTTCAGGGTAATCAGCCGTCGTAAAAGTTTTGAGATGGAACACCCCGAATATTTGCTGATTGCAATCCCTGAAAAGAGGACGAACTGGGGGAATGTATGCAAAAATGGAGAAATTGCATACAAAAACGCGAAAAATGTCGACAATTTCCAACAAAGTAAAGTAAAGGAAAGTAAAGTAAAGGAAAGTAAAGAAAATACTACTCCATGTAGTCGTGCGCGTGAAGGCGAAAAAAGCATTATCTGTTACTTTTGGCTTGACCCAAAAGTAACCAAAAGGTCAAGGCTACACTCCAGAGGCTGCAAATTCACTTCGCTCCGCTAAAATCCCGGAAACTCGCGCTTCGCGCTCAAACAGCCGGGATTTCTTGACGCTTCGCTTGGAATTTGCTTTACGCCTCTTCCGTTAGGCCGGGTTTATCGCGTCATTCTGAGTGGAGCTCTGAAAGAGCGGAATCGAAGAATCTCCTACGCCGGATGGTTGTAGAGACGCAATATTTTGCGTCTTAAATGCACGCAGGAGATGTTATGACGTGGGAGCTATCCTCTGGATTTAAATTGTAGGGGAGCTCCCCGAATGGGTGAGGGGTTACAATAGCGTATAATCGGATTAAAAATCCTGATACTCAACACAATCGGATTACAAATCCGATTGAACAGGGAAAGCTCCCCAATGCCGAAGGCAAGGGCGATGGGGATTGGCCTCGGCTGGTGAGCGTTAAGCGAACGACCGGAACGGAGCGTCCGGGAGCATCGCTGTTTGAGCGCAAAGCGCGAGTTTGCGATGCGAACAGCGAAGTGCAGGGAGCGAGTAGCGAAGCAGACGAAGCCTTGATTTTTTGGTTCTTTTGCATCAAAGCAAAAGAACAGAACTTTTAGGTCAAGCCAAATGCAACAAGATGTTGTAAAACATAAATTCCCTATTGTTTTAAATTCAAAATATTCGTACGTTTGCAACAAACAGCATGTGTTATGAAAAAGATTCTATCAATCACCTCTTTAGTCCTTTTATTGACTGCTTGTGGGGGAAAGCAGGAAAAAATGGAAGACACAGTGGAAGAACTTACCCCGCCTTACAACGTGGAAATCCCGGCAAACATAAAACCAACAGTTGATGATGTTTTCCCTTTAAGTGAAGTGGCATCTGATGTGGAGTTTGTGCAGCTGGAGGTTACAGATGAGTCGTTATTGCGGGAAATATTCTCTATCCAAGTATCAGATTCTCATATTTTAGTTGAAGACTTTGATGAAGCATTCTTATATACGCGACAAGGTAAGTTTTTAACGAAAGTCGGTCAAAAAGGTCAAGGTCCGGGTGATTATGTTTACATTATTTGTATGGCTTTAGATGAGAACAATCAAGAAATACATATATTAGCAAGAGATGGTATGAAAACGTATGGGTTTGACGGGAAATTTAAAAGAAAAGTATCTTTATTATCTTACGAATTATTCTCAAACTTTGAACCACTAATGTATGCATGGAATAATCGTATATTCTTAAGGGATAGAATAGCATTGGGTATGCCACGAAAGG
Source organism: uncultured Parabacteroides sp. (assembly GCA_900547435.1). Lineage (GTDB taxonomy): Bacteria > Bacteroidota > Bacteroidia > Bacteroidales > Tannerellaceae > Parabacteroides. Next base: position 892 of record URGO01000091.1, on the reverse strand, counting down.
ATATTTGGACATGGGCTTTGACCGATACAAGCTTCCAGATCAAGCAAAAATATTATAATCCGGAAATAACCAAGCGGAGCAAAGCATTGAACAAACAAGTGGGTAGTGTTTTTGGTGATATTAAATGGACGGAACCACTTCATCCGATGGTAGATTTTTATGATAACGATTTTACGATGTGTTTTTTCAATGGCAACACAATCTTCCGATTTGATACGGATTCAGTAAACTTTCAACCTCTATATCGTTTAGCTTTTGAAAAAAAAGCTCCCTTCGAGGTTGCTTCTCAATGGGGAAAATTGGATGATCGCATTTGGGATTACTATATTTTGTATGATTATACAATAACCAAAAACTATGTTTATTTCCTGCTTGCAAAAGGGCGTGAAGGTATCATCGCAAGATATGAGGAAGCAACCGGGAAAATGGATTACGCTCCCTATAAAAATGAAATTATAGAACGTAAGTTAAAATATGCGGATGTGGTCCATAAAAGCATGTCTATTGATGAAATGTTCTTCCGTAACGATATTTCCGGCGGTTGCCCCTTTCAGGTAGATTATAAGTCAGAAAATGGGAAATACCTGGTAGATATCATGAGTATAGATGATATTGAAGAGAAGATTAATATGGAGGAACTGAAAAATGAAACGGTTACCAATGAAGCCAGCAAGCAACGCTGGATAGACTTGCTGAACCGACTCAGTGATGATGAACAGATTATTGCAATAGCAACGTTGAAATAAATTCCGGTCACTCCCAACCTCCCCTTCGGGGGAGGTTTTCTTGTTACTTTTGGCTTGACCCAAAAGTAACCAAAAAGTCAAGGCTACACTTCAGAGGCTACAAATTCGCTTCGCTCCGCTGAAATCGCGGAAACTCGCGCTTCGCG
>URGO01000090.1 GCA_900547435.1 uncultured Parabacteroides sp. | reverse complement strand
GGAGCCGGGTCAGACTCCAATCCGGGATGTCGGCGGCATGAGCCTTATTCAGACACAGCACCAGGTAGTCCTCTCCTTCCTGGCGCACCGTCACAGTGCCGGGGGTCAGGGTGATGGAGTTGGACAGCAGCATCCGGGAGACGGGTTTTTCCAGAGGCGCGTGGACCCGGACGATGGCAGGGTGATAGTCCGGCTTCCGGGACCAGATCACCCGCATCACAGCCAGGTTGGCCCGGATGATCTCCCGCACAAGGATCGCACCGTAGACAACATAGCCGCCCAGGCGCTTCAGAAAATGCCGCTCCGCCTGGGGCCGGCAGCCCAGGGCAGCCACGCAGAACGCGTAGACCGCCCCGGTGATGACCACGCCGAACAGGCAGATCTCCAGCGTGACTTTTCCGTTCAGGATCAGCCACAGCAGGAACAAAAAGATACACATGACCATGGGGGTTCCTCATTCCTCTCTCACACACATAGCGTGAATGTTAAGATTTTTTCGCACACGGCGCAAAAAACTTCATACAAAATTTATTTTACCATGTATGCAGAAATAAAGTCAATAAAAACCGGGAATTTGCCGGGAAAAGATGAAAAAAGCCGTCAATTGGCGTGCATAATTTCCCAAACGTGTTCCGCGCCGCCGGGCCTGCCCGGTCAGAGATTTCCAATCCGAAAAATGTAGCAATTGCAACAGACAAATACCGGATTCCGGCGTATACTGCCGGATGTACCATAAAATAAGGAGGAATCATTTCATGATTCGCAGGATCATTCACATAGACCAGGACAAGTGCAACGGCTGCGGGGCCTGCGCCAGGGCCTGCCACGAGGGCGCCATCGACATGGTGGACGGCAAGGCTAAGCTCATGCGGGAGCACTACTGCGATGGGCTGGGGGACTGCCTGCCGGCCTGTCCCACCGGGGCCATTACCTTTGAGGAGCGGGAGGCTCCCGCCTATGACGAGGCCGCCGTGCTGGCCGCCCAGGCCGCCAAAGAGCGTCCCGCCCACACCGGCTGTCCCGGCGCTGCCATGCGCCAGATGCAGCATAAAGCGCCTGCCGCCCCGGCACCTTCCGCCGAGCCGGAGGGTCAGCTGACCAACTGGCCGGTGCAGATCAAGCTGGCCCCCACCAAAGCCCCGTATTTTGACGGCGCTTCTCTGCTGGTGGCGGCGGACTGCTCCGCCTTCACCTACGGCGATTTCCACCGCCGCTTTCTGGCGGGCCGGGTCTGCCTGATCGGCTGCCCCAAGCTGGACGGCGTGGACTACACCGAAAAGCTAACGGAGATCATCCGGAATAACGATGTCAAGTCCCTGACCATCGTCCGGATGGAGGTGCCCTGCTGCGGCGGTCTGGAGTTCGCCGCCAAGACCGCACTGCAAAATAGCGGCAAGTTCATCCCCTGGCAGGTGGTCACCGTCAACATCGACGGCACCTTGCGGGAGAATTAAAGGGAAAAACGGCACATAAAACCCCGGTTTATGTCCACCATAACCGGGGTTTATGTACCGATAAATATGCGAAAATATGCATCCGCATGGGCGCAGGTCTGTCATGAGGCAGAGGCCAACGGAAAATTTTGCGGCTTTGGTCTTGCAGCCGGAGAAAAATGATGCTACAATCCCGATGATAAAATGGAATATCCGCACGGGGAGAGAGCCGCTGGTGGGCGGCTTTTTCCAGCTGTGGAGGTTAGAATCGACTAACCGGAAGGGAAGGCCGTGCGAAGATATAATAAGGGGGAAGCTTCTATGAAACCAAGCTATATCACCGTGAATTTTCAGCAGACGGCGGCCCAGCGCTTTCCGGCGCAGGCCGATGAACTGAACGCCGCCTTTACGGCGCGGCTTCAGGCGCTGCGGGCGGAAAACGCCGGAGCCAGTCAGGAAAAGCAGCGGCATCTGGAAAACCAGATCCTGCCGGGGATCGCGGCGTATGAGACGCTGCAAAGTGTCATGTCCAAGGAGGAGGCGCTGCAAACCGTTCACGGCTATGTGGAGCAGAAGGCATGGCGGATGAAAAGGCTGCTGCTGAAGCTGCAGCAAAACAAGCAGAAGAAGCTGCTGCAACCGAAGAAGCACCGGCTGAAAGCGCAGAATAATTCGTGCACAAGCCAAAATAAAAAGGAGAACAATCAAATGTTCTCCTTTTTTCATCTCTTATTCTTATTCCACCACAGGTAATAACCGGTCAAAGGCAAGACGGCTCCTGTCAGGGCGGCAAGGAAATAGATAATCTTGCTTGGAAATCCTCCCCACGAACCGGTATGTAGCGTATAAAGGAAACGCTTGCGTCCTTCGGGAGGAATAAAGTCGAAAAGATTCCAGAAGGCCTCGCGCCATCCGGTGAACGACCAGACCAATCCGGTAAGGCACATGATGAGCAGGAGGAGGGTAGCATAGAATCCGATAGAGACATGGCTATCATACCAGAATCTCCTCGAACCTTTCGAGCAGGTTACGGATAACCGGTTCTTCAGGACCTTCCGATTGCGGGGCCACCAGATGACGATACCGCTCATCAGCACGATGGCCATGGCTAAGGTACTGTAACCGACAATCTCTTTCCCGACCGTGCGTTCGCCTTTCTTTGCTGGCGCGTCAAGCAACCAGCGATGAATGCGGAGCGTTGAGTGGAAGAAGTCATACCCTACAAGTTCTTTCCGTTCCGGTGCGTGTTTGCCCATCGACATGACATCGGCCGAAGGATTCAGGAGTTGGAGTGCCTCGTTCTCGAACACGAGGATAGCCCCCGTCAGACAGATAACGGAGAAGAGAATGCCCAACGGGAGGGATATCCAAAGATGTATTTTAGCAAATAATTTTCTCATTGTGCGAATAGTTGTTTTATTCCATCGTATAATCCAGGAATCTTAACGCTTCCATGGTTTTCTTCAGGAAATGATTTATGATAAAAATGTAATCCGTGCACATCCGATAAAGCTTGTAGAAAATGACGGATAGTAGTAAGATGGATATCTGTTCGGTCGCTGCGTTTTTTCGAAGCGATACCGATGTAAAGATTTGTCTGAGAGAAATCTTTTCTTTTTATTAACGATATAGCATCTTTGGCCAGTTGCCCGTTATTCCACCAGAGACTTGGATCGATAGCCAAATAATTGTCGAAAGAATCTGTATAATGGAGAAAAATATTCAACGTAAATAATCCTCCGTAAGAATGCCCTATCAACATATTTTTGCCATTTGTCCGATAAACGGAATCAATCCGGGGGCGGAGTTCTTTTATCAGGAAATGATAAAACCGGTTAGCTCCGCCACCTTGTGGTACAGCATTAGGTATCGGTTTCCCATCTCGCCCAATAGCTGACGCTGTGGGGGTAAAATCGCGTGTCCGGTCTCCACTTACAATGCCTATGATAATGCAAGGCGGAATATGTTTCCCTTTTGTCGTAGACAGTGTTCGGCGGATACCGACCATGGCATGAAAGAAATCTTCTCCATCCAGCAAATAGAGTACAGGATAATGCTGATTCTTGTTTTCCTCATAATTTTCAGGCAGATGTACCCAATAAGTCCGCTCTTCTTGCAAAGAAGAAGAGTGTATAGAATATTGCTTGCCTATACAGATATCCTCCTGACTCCACACGGAAAGTGGGAGTAGGAGGAGCATCATGAGTAGAAACCTATATATAGTAAACATGCTTTATTATTCAGCTGGTGTATAGCTCAGTTTGCCCACACCGGTGATTTGTGTCGCTTCCACTTCAAGTCCTTTTGTCGCTTCCGCAGTTGCCGGGTCAATGGCATAGATGGCCGGATTCCCGTCACTTACGGTAACGGCTACGTAGGCGATTCCATTCTCAATGTACGGTGTATTGCCGAAACTGCTTACGGTGGTTGGCAGGCCTGTTACGTAAGTCAGTGTCTGGTCTTCGGCTTTGAAGACGGCCAGTTCGGTAGCTACAAAACCGGTTTCCGTCAAAGGACGGTCGTACATCAGCATCAGGAAATAGTCATCGGCAATAGGCCATACACGCAAGAAACTTTTTCCATCGCTTTGTGCTTCGATGTTGCAATAATACTCGTCAAAGTCTTCCGCTCCGTTGGGGATGCGTACTACACCGGCTGGCAGGGTCGTTTGCTGGCGGGCATCTTTCATGGTTTTGGCATACGATGGCGAGAATACATAGATATCCCCGTTTCCGGCTTCCCAAATCATTTGATAGTATTGAGACTTCATCCGTCCGGCGGCATAGCTGATTTTATCAGTCTTGATAAGTTTTTTGGAAGTCAGTGTCTCATCGTCGAAGATAGCGACCCAACATTCGTTGGGATATTGTGTCCATTGCAGTTCATCTTTATCGTATGCTCCGGACCCAGAACCGCCGCTTTCGGTTTTTATCAAGTCTTCGTTTCCGGGGAGTACCCATTTATAATTCCCGTTTTCATCTTTCTGCATACAGCCATATTGACTTAATCCCTTGGGGACGGCTGCCGTGTAAATTTTACTGTCGTGTTGCAGCAGTCCCGCGAGCGTCACATATTCGCCGTTCCCCAAGAAGTTTTCGGAAAGGTAGGCTTCGTTTTGTGTGTCATTGGTGGAATACGCTTCCGCTTCGACATCTAAATAGGATATGAGGAAGGACTGGGGGACATACCCGTTCTCGTCAGCCCAATCCGTCGGCCCGTCACCTGTCGAGGTGGTCATAATATAATGGTCGTATGTGCCGTAAGTCGTAAAGCGGCGTACATTATATTCCATAGCCCGTTTTTCCATTGTGCTATCCGCATTTAGAATATAGGAAGCCGTTGTACCTGCGTTGCCTTGATGGTAGTTCAGGGCGTAAAGGTATTTGTCTCCGAAAAAAATCCATTGGGTTGCTCCGTCGTTGAGCAAGCCGTTGCCTAATGCCGAAATGTTTCCTTTGTCGACCTCTTTGGCGGTCAGAAGCGAATAGGTGGTAGAGTTGGACGCCGTTGTTGAAGTGGCTACCACATACCGCGAGAATGCTTCTTCGGTAGGAGTTACCGGTTCATTTCCTTCGCCACCGCCCACAATCGGGTCATTTTCTTCACTACATGCCGGGAATAAGCAGCAGGCCATTAGAGGAAGTGCTGCCAGAAGATAATTCATTTTCATTTTAAGTTTATAATTTTATGAGTTTATAAATTTTTGAGATTGAACGAATATCCGCAAAGATTCTATTAATTGCCGAAGTACACACGTACTTTCCCATAGAATGCACGTCCTGCTTTTTGAAGGCTGAAGTTGTCATACAGGTCTTCATCGGTAAAGTTGCGGCATTCGAACGAAAGATTATAGCGTCCGTTGTCCAAACTATACGAAAGAGATAGATTGTGCGAAAACTGGTTCGGGACTATATAGTCGTCACTGCTGCTGCCAATCACTTCCGAATAATAGGAGAAACTGTGCAGATATTGATTGTCGTAGGTCAATGTCAGCGTATTTCCTTTCCTGAACAGGTCACGCCAATAGAAAGAAATATCCATATCGGCAAATTGGTAAGGAATATTCGGCATACGTGCTCCGTATGCCAGGTTCTGTGTCGTCGTACCAAGTTGTGTCTTTTGCTTGTCGCGGACATCCATCTGTGTGAAGTTCCCGCCTACACTGAGCCAGTTCCCGAAGCCATAACGAATGGACAGGTTATATCCTTTCGTTTCTACTTTCCCATAATTTACATAGGTTGCAGCCTCCTTACCTCCGCTTAAGTCGGATATATTGCGCTGGATATAATCTTTTGTATTCCGGTAAACCAATCCGCCTTCTACATAAAAGGTATGTTTGCCCAAAGTCTTATTGTAACTGATGTTGAGGTTTAGGTTGTCGCTATTTTCCGGACGGATAGAAATATCTCCCATCTCCAGATCCTCGTCTCCAAACATTTCCTCGATAGTCGGCAGGCGATAGGCTTTCTCGTAAGAGAGTTTGGCCTGCAGTTCAGGTAAGACGAAATAAGTCCCTGCAGCTCCATATCCCGTCGAACTGACTTTGCGGGTGGTACGGACGTAATTGCTTTGTGTTTCATCTTCTGCTATAGGGCCTGCCACATATTGATGATAATATTTGCCGAAAAGGGAGATATTCCATTTCTCCGAAGGCATCAGTCGATAGGAGAGCCCCGATATGTTTTTTCGTGTCTGTTTGGCGATGGCATCTTCAGCCTCCACCTCTGCCAGCAGGGAGGTGTTTTGACGGTGAAAGGCATTGAACACATGATTGAATGTGAGGGCGTGCATCTTGCCTAACCGATAATTCAGGGTAAATGTCCCGTACCACTTGTCAATGTCCGCACGTGAATGCTGACGGCTTTGTTCTCCCGGAGTGTTCATGCGATACCGTTCGCCATACCAGTTATAATGGTAATAGGAGGTATCTACGTTGGTCGTGGCATTCCGGTTATAATTGGCCGTAAATACAACGTCCAGTCCTTTTGTCAGCAGGTCCCGCTTGCGATACTCTACAGAAGGCATCCATGAATGTCCTTTGCGATGCTTTTCTCCGTAAACAGTTATTTGCCGGACGCCTGTCTGTACGTCTTGATACATATGTGAATAGGTAAGTCCGAACAGCAAACGGTCTGCCCATGCCTTATCTGCTATACCGACCTTTGCCATTACAGCTTCGTTGTGATAGGTATCATGGAATCGTTTCACGCGTACTTTTTTCCGGTTATCTATATAGGTTGATACCGATCCGTCCGGGTTGAAGTTGAATACTTCAACGTTGGCATCTACATGATAATCGTTATCCGAATAGTTCTGAAAAGCATTCACCTCGTAAGTGAAGCCGTTCTTTAAAGTCTGCCCGAAGTTCACATAGGATTTGTGCGTATTAAACGATCCGTATGAATAGGAGGCATCAACGAACCAACGGTCGCGTTTCTTTTTGGTAATGATATTGACTACACCGCCGATGGCATCTGTTCCGAAACCTACTGGTACGACTCCTTTATAGACTTCAATCCGTTCGGCGAAGTTCACGGGGATATTGTTTAGCCCGAACGAGGTGCCTACTCCTTCCTGGGGAACCCCGTCTATAAATACTTTTATGTGTTTGCCGCTGAATCCATCCATCATCAGTTGCATATCCGAACCTACGCCTCCTGATTCACGCAGTTTCATTCCGGGAGTCTTGGCCAAAGCCTCGCTTAGGCTTTTGGTAGAGTTCTCAAACGTTTTCGCATCAAGGGCAACTGCATTGAAGGCAGAACGCTTCACCCGGCTTACTCCGTTGGATACCACTTCAACTTCGTCCAATTCTGTAGCTTGCTGTTTCAAGTGGATTGATAAAGAGGTCTCTTTTTCCCGGTTTAATGTAACAGTCTTTTCTACGGTCTCGAATCCTAAAGCGGATACCACCAGAATATATTTTCCTTCGGGAACTTCTATGATGAAATTCCCTTTCTCGTCCGTTATGCCGCCATAGTGGGTATCTTTCAGATAGACCGTAGCAAAGTCAATCTGTTCCTTATCCGAAGAAATCACCTTTCCTTTCACTATTGCCTTGTGATGGGAATCGGGATGGGAGTGAAGCCTCTCAGCATGATGGCGATGTCTGTTTTGCGCCAAAGCTGGTGACAAAGAGGTAATTAACAGCAGCCCTGCAAAGGGTAAGACATATCTCTTGTTCATCAGTTTTATTTTCTTTTTTGCGTTTCTTAATTTCGAGGGCAAAGGTAGGGGGATTCCCCATAGCCGTCAATCGCTTGTTTTGGGTATTCGGAGGGAAAGTTAATAGCTATATGTAGGTAGTTCTATAAAAGAGTAAACGGTGTTGCTCCAAAAAAGTCTTGTACTTTTCAGCAACACCGTTTGTTGAAAATGTGTAGTTTATCTCCGATTTTTATCGCAAGTATTTCTTGAAAAACGCTTCAATTTTATCGAACGGAATGATGTCTATTTTGTCATATAAGTCGGTATGGCTTGCATAGGGAATGATCATCAGTTTCTTGTTGTCTCCTTTCAATTTGCCGAAAGCTTCATAAGATTTATGTATTCTGTTGCTTTCCTTCGATAGTCCCCAGTTTGGCTATGTCTTCATCCGTCCGGTTGCCGTGTATGGTGATATGGCTCAACGCTTCATTCATTGCGGCATATTCGGCATGGGTAAGGGTTACTTCCGCCGCTCCAAGGTTTTCAAGTATTCGTGCATCACTACGCATACCCGGTATAGGAACGATATGTTCCGAGTGCATCACCCAAGCCAACGAAATCTGGGCGGCAGTACAATGTTTCGCTTCGGCATAGCGGTTGATAAGTTCGAGCAGCACCTTATTGGCTTGCATATTCTCTTCCGTGTAGCGTGTGATTACACGCCGCACATCGTCTCCCTCGAAAGTCGCATGATGATATTTTCCACTCAAGAAACCGCCAGCCATCGGTGAATAGGCAACGAAACCGATGCCATTATCCATGCAATAAGGAATCACGTCCGCTTCCCATTTCCGTTCCATGATGGAGTATTCGCTTTGTACGGCTGTAACAGGGGTGATGGCCTGTGCAGCTTTCAGTTGTCCAAGCGTTGGTTCCGACTGTCCCCAACCACGTATCTTGCCTTCCTTTATCAACTCACCCATCCAATAAGCGACTTCGGCAGGGTCGCTTTCTTTGGGAACACGATGTTCTGTATATAAGTCGATGTAGTCGGTTTGCAGCCGCCGTAAAGATCCTTCAACTGCCTGACGAATGCCGTTCCGGGAAAGCTTGCCTTCAGGCCTTTCTTGTCCGGGCAGTGTCACGGGAGTGAATTTAGTGGAGATTACTACTTGCTGGCGAAACGGCTTTAACGCCTTTCCCACCAGTTCCTCATTTTTATAACAGCTATATATCTCAGCAGTGTCGAAAAACGTACAGCCTTCCTCATAGGCTTTTCGTATCAACCGGATGGATTCTTTTTCGCTTGGACATGCTCCATAGCCGTGTGTGAAGCCCATGCAGCCAAGACCGACTGCGGACACTTCCAAATTTCCAAGTTTCCTTGTCTTCATTTTATAGGATTTTTATTGTTTATCGGATTAAATTCGTGGATATGTTTTCTTTGTTCATCTTACCAACCGGAATCCCCATCGCATGTGCCCCGTCCCATTGAGTGCCGCTGGCCAAAATGCGCCGAGCATCTCGGTATACCGGGACATGGATATATCGCCCAAATCCATTGTGTCACGCCAACCGAAATCGGTCAACAATTTTTTCACTTCCGTCTTGGCCTCCTTGTCGTTGCCGCAGTAGAAACCCGTAATGGGTTCGGGAAGTTCATCAGGATGGGTCATTAGGTGGTTGTGCAAATAGTTTAATGTCTTTACGACTTTTGTTTGCGGTAGCAGCCGCTGTACTTTCTCGCCCAATGACGTGGTGCCGCTCCATCGTGCGTCAAGCGAAATATGTCCGTCTTTATGGATGTATGGATTTGTCAAATCTATCAGCAATTTGCCATTCAGGTTTGCTTTTCCGGCAGCATCAAGAACTTCCAACGCATGGATGCCCTGCACGCAGTTGAATATCCGTTCACCGAAACGGGCGGCATCGGCAAACGTGCCGTGTGCGGCCTGTTCTCCGTGGTGCTTTGCCCATTCTGCTGCTTGTGGATTGTCGGCTGTGCGCGAACCGAGCATGACCGAATGGCCCAGTTCGATCAGTTTGTCCCCAATGGTGTGGGCTACATTGCCCGTTCCTAAAACTCCGTATTTCATACTCACTTATTTTGAGGGTTAAAATTCTTGTCGTATGCAAGAAGATACTCGGCCAGCTCCGGGTCATTGAAGTCCGCCGCAAGCGCCTTTCCGGTATCCATCTTGCGGATAAGTTCCTTGTCCGTCTCGCTCAAACTGAAATCATCAATGGCAAGATTGCTGGCCATGCGTTCCGTACGCGTTGATTGCGGAAGGACAATGATGCCCTCGTCCGTCAGGAATTTCAGACACACTTGCGCGTTGTCCTTACCGTATTTCTCTCCTATGGATTTCAATGTCTCATTCGTAAAAAGGCCGTTCATGCCACGTGCCAACGGGCTCCAAGCCATGATGCGTGTTCCGTATTTTTCTGCCAGATGACGCATTTTCACCTGTTGCGAGAACACGTGTGTTTCCAGTTGCACTACAGCCGGCTTAATATCCATGTGTTCAGCCAAGTCCACGAATCTGGAATCATAGAAATTGCTCAATCCTATGGCACGTACTTTTCCTGCTTCGTATGCTTTCTCCATTGCCCGGTAGGTTCCGTAATAATCCCCGAAAGGTTGATGGATGAGCAACAGGTCAATGTAGTCCGTCCGCAGTTTGCGGAGCGATTCATCTATACTGATGGCAGCCTTTTCATCTCCGGCATTGGAAATCCATACTTTCGTGGTGATGAATATTTCCGAACGCGGGATGCCTGAGTTGGAAATGGCCGCGCCCACGCCTTCTTCGTTGTAATAGGCTTGAGCCGTATCAATCAAACGGTACCCGGCTTTTAGGGCTTCTGATACATAGTGTTCGCATTTTTCAGGGGCGATTTGCCAAACACCATACCCCATTACTGGCATTTCAATGCCGTTGTTCAAAGTGATTGTCTTGTTCATAGCTATTTTTATTAATCATGAATTCGGTGTGTCCCTATATATTTCACCGTTGCTAAATCCATATCATCATAAATCGGACTTTTCCCGGTTTCAAGCGTAGCGATGGCATCCATCTCTTTTTCCGTAAGCGTAAAATCAAGGATGTTGAAGTTCTCCATCATCCGTTCCTTGCGCACCGTCTTGGGAATGACCACCACATTGCGCTGATTCAGCCAGCGAAGAACAACCTGACCGATAGTCTTTCCATGCTTTTCGGCAATGGTTTTCAGCACGGGATTGTTCCAAATGTCATTCTGCCCTTCAGCAAAAGGTGCCCAAGCTTCATGCTGTATACCTTCGCATTGCAAGAATTTATTGGCGGCTTGCTGCTGGAAGAACGGGTGGGTCTCCAACTGATTGACAGCAGGCTTCACCTCATTGTGCAGGAAAAGGTCTTGGAGGCGTTCATTGGAGAAACTCGTCACGCCGATGGCGCTGATAAGTCCTTCTTTATAAAGCCGTTCGCAGACTCTCCATGCAGCATAATAGTTGCCGTAGGGTTTATGCAGTAGGTAAAGGTCGATATAATCCAGTCCGAGCAACTTCAATGACTTGTCAAAGGCACGGAGTGCGTCTTCATATTCATAATCCTGCACCCACAGTTTGGTGGTGATGAAAAAATCCTCGCGCTTGATGCCGCTCTGCCGGATGGCGTTGCCCACTTGCTCCTCGTTGAAATAAGAAGCGGCTGTGTCGAACATCCGATAACCCACTTCGATGGCATCGCTTACGACACGTTCCGTCTCATTTTCAGGAATTTGATAAACGCCGAAACCGATGGCCGGCATCATCACGCCATTGTTCAATCTTACATCTTTCATATACTCAGAGTTTTAATTTCTGATGCAAAATTACGGCGTGCCTGTTGTTCCGTTGTTACATAATTAGGGGCAATATTTTCACTATTCGTGGTTTTTGTCTATATTTGCGGGCAAACATATTCAGCTTGTCAGATAATGGAAGATACGAAATTTGACGGTATTGTTTTTGCCGATACTTGGCAGGAAATTAGCGGCTTGCAGTATGCGGGAAGGGTGATCCATATCCTTTGCCGGAAAGGCAATATGGGATTCACCTTTCAGGACACCTATTATAACATCGCTGCCGGAGATTATGTCATTCTGCCCAATGCGACACTTGCTTCGGACTTCTCGGCGTCAGATGATTTCCAGGGCATCCTGATGAACCTTTCGGAAGCATTCGTTACTTCGATAGCCATTCGCAGCAATTATGGCATCATAGGGCATTTGTCGCTCTTGCGGAATCCGGTCATGAAACTATCCGGGCGGGACTTCCAAATATGCGAGGCAGCCTTGCAATATTTGCGGATGCGCATGGAAGATGAGAAGCACTTTTTCCGCGAGGAATTATTGGGCAGCCTGCTGACCGCGCACATTCTTGACTTGTACGATATTCACGCACGCAGTCACAAGGACTTGCAAGTGTCGGAGCGTGTCTCCTCCCTGTTGCGAAGTTTCATAGAATTGTTGTATAACGGTGAATATGTCCGGAACAGGGACCTTGAGTTTTATGCTTCACACCTCTGCATCACGCCTCACTATCTGTCAGAAATATGCAAAAGGATAAGCGGGAAACCTGCCTCTTATTGGATAGACCGCTTCACCATGCAGGAAATCACCCGCCTGCTCCGGCAAAAAGAACTTTCGCTGACCGAAATCGCGGAGCGGATGAATTTCTCTTCCGTGTCTTACTTCAGCCGGTATGTGCAGAAGCGAATCAACTTGTCGCCATCGGAATACAGGAAAGACTGTTGACAATATCCACCCAATTTACCGCTTTACTTTTTCTTTTTTCTTCTCAGCTCTTCTGCCTTACGTATATGGAGCTTGGCCATTTCTTTGTCGCCTGTCAGTTGGAACAATTCGGCGAGGTATTCGTGTGTGGCGATGTGCTCAGACTTGAGTTGGGTGGCTTTCAGGAAATCTAAGAGAGCTTCCTCGTGATGCTTCAGGGCATAACGGGCTTTACCTCTGTTGTATCTTGCTTTGAAGGATTGGGGATTTATCTCAACCGCTTTGTTGAAACAGGTCAGAGCCTCGTAAGTTTCTTTTGTATCGAAGAGGGTAACGCCTTTGCGCACCCAGGCGTCTACATAGTTAGGATCCATTTTCAGCGCCTTATCAAAACATCGCAAGGCAGCCTGTGGGTCATGTGCTTTGGTGATACATTCGTTGCCCATCAGGTAATATTCGTGTGCGAAATCCTTGAGGGATTCGCGTAGTTGGTGCAGCTCTCCTTGCAGGCTTTTGATAGTTTCGCGTTGGGTCTGGTACCGGGCCAGTTTGATGCGTATAAGGCGTTGGATTTGGGGATTGTTCAATTGGTTGTTTAGCTTGACCGCTTTGGTGAAATCTTGTACAGTTTCCGGGATATCCCATTTGTCAAAATGTTTGGCTGCTTGGACATAAAGCTTCTCGGCTTCGCTCTCTTGAAGGAGCTTGTTTACCAATCCCTGTTCATTGAAGGATTGACTGAACGAGATGATTTCTTTTCGGACGAATACATCCCCGCGTTTGATGGGCGACTTCAATACCAGTCCTTCCAAAGACGTGCAACGGCTGAGGGCCACATAGGTTTGTCCTCCGGCAAATACCCCTCCGGTCAGATCTATGACAACCCGGTTAAAGGTCAGACCCTGGCTTTTGTGGACTGTAATTGCCCACGCTAAACGGATGGGGAGTTGTTCGAAAGTACCTATTACTTCCTCCTCAATTTTCTTTTCCTTTTCATTATACTTATATCTATAGTTGCGCCAGGAGGAAGGTTCAACCAGGTATTCGCGTCCGTTGTCCAGAATGACATATACTTGCCCTTCCTCATCG
>URGO01000089.1 GCA_900547435.1 uncultured Parabacteroides sp. | reverse complement strand
AACGGGATGATAAATTGTTAGTAAATAATAGAGTAACAAAAAAGTTCTACTTGCGAGTAGCTTTGCGAAGAGCGAAAGCAGGAATTAAAAAGGAAAGCCTCGCAGACATGGTGTTCGCGAGGCTTTTTTTAGCTCCTTTTCTGTCGTTCTAATAGCAGAAAGTGGCAAAATGATTAATTTTGTTTAATAGGTAGTGGAATCTTTTGTCTATAGTGGTTTAATGTTAAAGAGAAAAAGGACGTAGAAAAAATCTTTATAAAAATTTGCTGTATCGGTAAAAATAATGTTTCTTTGTGGGCGAAAATAGGATTATACTAAAAACTAAGTGGTGATAAGTTTCAGAGGATGTTGATAATGTGCTGATGAATTGCTAACTTAAGTGTTGTTGGTCTTATAGGGAGAATAAAGAATCTCGTAGAGATGATTATTAATAATAAAAAACATTCAAGCATGAAAAACTATTTTAACAAATTGGGGGGGGGTAAAACCATGGATACAGACCGCACTTCCTCTTTTCGTTTTTAGTTTACTGCCTACTGCTAATCTATATGCAGAAATAGGGCCGTCGCTCAACTCGGATGTAGAGTCGACAGACCAGGCAGAAAAGACAATTACAGGACAGATTGTCGATAAGATGGGTGAACCGATTATCGGTGCGAACATTGTGGTGAAAGGCACAACCAATGGAACTATATCCGGAATGGATGGTTCTTTCTCTTTGTCAGTTCCTGACAATGCCGTATTGGAGATTTCGTATATCGGCTATCTGACGCGCGACATACCTGTTGCAGGACAGTCGCATTTATCTATTGAAATGTCTGAAGATACGCAGAGCCTGGATGAAGTGGTAGTCGTAGGTTATGGTGCACAGAAGAAAGTCAACTTGACCGGTTCGGTTGCAACCATCAACTTGGCGGACGAAACGATGTCTCGTCCGGTAACGACCATATCTTCGGCTTTGTCCGGTATGGCTGCCGGTCTGAATGTGATGCAGACCACAGCTAAACCTAACTCGGAAGGCGCGAGTGTCCAGATTCGTGGTACCGGTACGCTGAACGATTCCAGTCCGTTGATTTTGGTGGACGGTATGGAGATGAGCTTGAACGAAATCAACCCGAACGATGTAGAATCGATTTCCGTATTGAAGGATGCCGCATCTTGTGCTATTTATGGTAACCGAGGTGCAAACGGTGTAATCCTGGTAACAACCAAGAAAGGACAGGACGGCAAGGTGAATGTAACTTATTCCGGCAAATTCTCTTACAACACGCCGGCTAAGCTAATTGACCGTATTTCCAATTATGCCGATTACATGGAGATTATGAACCAGACAGCGTTGAATACCGGTCAGGCTGCTATCTTTAACCAGTCTACTATCGACCAGTGGCGTGCCGCTGCTCAAGATCCGAACGGAATTTCCGAATCCGGTTATCCAAACTATGTAGCTTATCCGAATACCGACTGGTATGACGAGGTCTATAATCCGAAATGGATGCAGGAACACTCGTTGACAGTATCGGGTGCCGAGAAGAAAACAACCTATAATTTGAGCGCTACCTATTTGAATAACCCGGGTTTGGTTATCGAATCAGGTATGAAGAAATATTATCTGCGTGCGGATGTTGAATCACGTCCGACCGACTTCCTGACCGTCGGCTTACGCGCGTGGGGATATCACACAGACCAGGAACGTAATAGCGTAGATGATTTGAACGGATTGAACATGCAGAAGACCACTCCGGGTACTTATCCGTATTATGACGGATATTATGGAGTGGCAGAAGCTACGGAAGAAGATCCGCAGACCTGGAACCCTATCCAGTCTCTGACCGCTTCGCAGGGTTCTTACAGCCAGACCAAGATTTTCGCGAATCCGTATATAAAGGTGGACTTCTTGAAGTATTTCAGCCTTACGGCAAACTTGTATTATGACAAGTATGAAAATGAACACTTGTGGCATAGCAGTGAATATTTACCCTCTTATAGCTTCTCGAAAAACGAATTGAGAAACAATCCGCCGAGTGCAGAGCAGCTGGCCGATTACTCATCCAAGTTGTGGAGAGACCAGGACCAAAGCTGGAAGACTACCACTATCTTGAATTATAACCAGACGATTAATAAGGATCACGAAGTATCCGCTATGTTGGGTTATGAGGAATATCGTAAATGGGGACGCGTGTTTGATATCAGTAAGAAAGGTATGAGCGACCCGAGTATGACCGACTTTGATGCTTTGACTGACCCGGACTATATCACCGGTAACACCACGAAGAACTACTCTTCTCGTTCTTTGTTCGCACGTGCCAACTATGCATACAAATCTCGTTACTTGATTGAGGCGAATGTACGTTATGATGGTTCGTCTCGTTTCTCACCGGATAGCCGCTGGGGTGTATTCCCATCCTTCTCTGCCGGTTGGCGTGCATCCGAGGAAAGCTTCCTGAAAGATTTAGGCATCTTTGATAACTTGAAGTTGCGTGCATCTTGGGGTAAGTTGGGTAACAACTCTATCGGAAACTTTGAATGGCAATCGGTTTACAATACCTCTATTTATGCATTTGGAGGCAGCAAGGTGTTAGGTTTGGCCATGTCTTCGTTCTCCAATTACGATTTGCAATGGGAAACCACAGCCGTAACCAACGTCGGCTTGGATGTTTCTGTTTTGAACAACCGGTTGAGCGGTACAATCGAGGTTTATGACAAGTTTACGGATGGTATCTTGTATAATCCGACGCTTTCTCCTACTTTGAGCTTGTTTGGTTCGCCACGTCAGAATATCGCAGAGGTGAAGAACCGAGGCGTTGAGTTGACATTAGGATGGCAGGACCGCGTAAACGACTTTACGTATGGCATCACCGGTAACTTCTCGTACAACAAGAACTGGGTGAGCAAGTACAAAGGCGAATTGATTCGCGAATGGCGCACAGACGAAAATGGCAATAGTTACTATTACACCAACCTGGGAGACGTAAGTACCGGTGGCGATCAACGCGTATTGGAAGGACACATGATGAATGAGTTCTATATGATGAACCTGTATTCTGGTTCCGGCAGCCATTTCAATGCAGACGGGTCAGTTAATCCGAATGGCGGTCCGAAAGACGGTATGATCCGTTCGGAAGCCGATATGCAATGGTTGCAGGCTATGTTTGATGCCGGTTATCAGTTCTATCCGAAGCAGGGTATCGGTAAAGATAAGATCTGGTATGGTGATATTATCTATGCAGACCGCGACGGAGACGGTATCTATGGAGATGATGACGATAGAGAGTTCCAGAACTTCTCAAAGACTCCGAAGTTCTATTATGGTTTGCAGGCATACTTCAGCTGGAAAGGATTTGACCTTTCTATGAACTGGGCAGGTGCTGCCGGCTTCAAGATTTACTGGTATGATACGACCCAGAACAGCCCGATTTGTATTTACGGATACAATATGAGCAAGGACTTGGCTTACGACCACTTCTTCTTTGATCCGGACGATCCGACCAATCCGGCTACAAATACCACTTCCGATAATCCTCGTCTGGTATTAGACCAGGGTGCGCAGGTATCAGCCGCAGGCGTTCATCGTTTGCAGAACGGTAACTACATGAAGTTGAAGAACCTGACTATCGGTTACACCTTGCCGAAGAGTATCGTGAATAAGATTTACATGCAAAATGTACGTTTCTACGTTTCGGGTGAAAACTTGTTGACTATTACAGGATTCGAAGGAATGGACCCAGAAATGATGACAGGTAACGGCTATGCGCCGATGCGTCAGTATGCAGTAGGAGTAAATGTAACTTTCTAAAATGGAGCAACAATGAACAACAAGAACAAAAATATGAAAAATCTGCTGATGGCATGTTCTGCCACAATTTTGATGGGTGGCTTTAGCAGTTGCGTGGATATGGACCTGACGCCTAAGAACGCGCCATCGGAAAACAGCGTATGGAGCAGTGCAACCATGGCTGAACAGACCGTAGCCGGAGTATATAATCGTTTGTATGACGATTATCAGGGTACTTCGGATAAAGGATGGTTTGATATGTGGACCTATATGATGGATATTGATGCGAACTGGGTTGGTTGGTATCAGTTCCTGACCGGAGCGAACAGTTCGTCTACAGATTGGGGTAGTGAGCGGTATTGGAAGAATTATTATGGAAGCATTATCCGTGCGAACGATGTAATCGGTAATCTTCCAGGTGTGCAAGGATTGGATGAAGCCAAGAAATCCCGTTATATCTCGGAAGTGACTTTCTTGAGAAGCTGGTGGTATTATCGGTTGAACATTTTGTATGATGGTGTTCCTTATTATACTGAACCGATAAAGAATCCGGATGAGGCTAATCTTCCGCGCTCTACGCAGGATGAGATTTGGGATTACCTGATTGCCGACCTGACCTCTTGTATCGAAAACCCGAACTTGCCGGATAAGTATGCTTCTTCCGATAGTGATTACGGACATATCACCAAAGGAGCTTGTTATGCGTTGCGTGGCAAGATTTATATGTGGAAGCAGGATTGGCAAAAGGCTATTGATGACTTCAAAGCCGTAGGTAATTGCGGGTATAGCCTGTACACCGGCTCTGGTGCCGAGTCGTACAAGCAATTGTTCAAATTGGCCAACGAGCGTTGTGATGAGATGATTTTCTCTATCCAATGTGTGGATGAAGATGCGTATGCTCATCGTAAACCGCAAGGTTTCGGTAACCGTGTAACGGCAGGTAGTGACTGGAACAATTATTTGCCGAACCCGGCATTTGTCGATTCGTATGAATGCGTGGACGGTAAGCCGTTTAACTGGAATGACTTTATTCCGGGATATAACGAAATGGGCACAAATGCGCGTATGGTGTACTTCTTGCGTGATGGCATGACGGAAAAGGAACGTTCCGATATGGCTGCAGCCGGTGCGGATCTGTCTAAATATCTGGAAACAGGAAATGAAGCGCGAATTAGAGCGGCCTATGAAAATCGTGACCCGCGCTTACAGATGTCTATCATCACTCCTTATTCTACCTATCTGGGCGGTATTGCCGGATTTGCTCAAGATTATACCATGCGATTCCCTTATCGTGGATCTGATACGGGTGAACCTTGGGATTTGCGTACCGATACCAACTCGAAGATGTATTATCTGAACCGCAAGTTCGTGCCGGAAGGAATGGAATTTGTGACGATGTATTCCGAAGTAGACCTCCCGCAAATCCGTTATGCGGATGTATTGCTGAGCTTGGCTGAAGCGTTGAATGAGCTGAACGGTCCGACCTCTGAGGCAATCGAATGTGTAAATCAGGTTCGTCGTCGTGCCGGTGTGGCTGAACTGAATTCGAATGAATATACACAGGTAACGAGCCAGGAGAATTTGCGTGAGCGCATCATGAATGAGAAACATTGGGAATTGGTCGGCGAAGACCAGGTATTGTTTGATGAAATGCGCTGGAGAACTTGGAAAGACCTGAAGTTCTATACCGATTCTCACGGACAGAAGAATGGTTTGCGCCAGGTTTGGGGTACTCCGACATATACTTATACCTGGGGTGGCGATCAATATTGGTCTTTACCAATACCTATCCGCGAAATTCAAATGAACCCGAATATGCAACAAACTCCGGGCTGGGAATAATCCTTGACGGACTGATTCGTAAAGGACTTGGGAGGCAATAGAGATAGGAACGGACCTAAATGGATTTGCCTCCCATGAAAGAAATCGTCTAACAGCTGTGTATTTTTCGTCTAACAGTTGTGTACATTGCGTCTAACGGCTGTTAGACGAAAGTTGCACAGCTGTTAGACGATTCTTTGGTCAGGAGAAAAAGATACATTACCTTTGTGTAATCATTAATTAAACGGATGAATAGATGAAAAAAGTAAAGTATTTATTATTAGCAAGTGTGTTGTGCTGTGCGGCGTGTGGAGATAAGAACTCGTCGAATAGTCAAAATGGATCGTCCGCTCCTTCAAAGGATTCGACGGAGGTTCAAGTAGGGTATCACAATCCGGTAATCCGGATTGCGGCTCCGGACCCGACGGCTATCCGTCTTGCAGACGGGACTTATTACCTGTATGCGACGGAAGATATTCGTAATCTGCCGATATTCAAGTCGAAGAATCTGATAGATTGGGAAGAGGTCGGAACGGCCTTTACCGATGCTACCCGTCCGGACTTTGTGGATAATAATCCGGAAGGTAAGAAAGCGGCTATATGGGCACCGGATATTCAATATATCAAGGGGAAATATGTGCTGACCTATTCGTTGGCCGAATGGGGAAATCACTGGATAAGCACTATCGGTTATGCGGTTTCAGATTCACCGGAAGGTCCTTTTACTCCTAAGGGCAAGCTATTCAATAGCCGGGATGTGAATGTGGAAAACTCTATCGACCAGTTCCTGTATGAGGAAAACGGAAAGTATTATGTGCTTTGGGGTAGTTTCTTTGGTATTTATATCATGGAACTGGATGTTACAGATGACTTGACTATTACACCGAAGCTTGATACGAAGCAACAATTGGCTGGAAATGCTTACGAAGGCATCAATTTGTGGAAGAAAGACGGGTATTATTACCTGTTCGGCTCGATAGGCTCTTGTTGTGAAGGGGAGAACAGTACCTATACAACGGTTGTAGCCCGTTCTCAAAGCTTGTTTGGCCCGTATGTGAACAAGTCGGGTGCCAAGATGCTGGATAATGCGCATGAGATAGTCATTCAGAAAGATAGCCGTTTCGTGGGAACCGGACATAATGCTTTGTTGCAATTGGATGATGAAGGAAATACCTGGATGCTGTACCACGCTTTCGAACTGACAAACTTAGGCGCTCAGCGTCAAGTCTTGTTGGATAAGGTTTTATGGGACGAAGAAGGCTGGCCTTATGTTAAGGATTTGCATCCTTCGTATGGAGCTTATCCTCCGGTGATAAAATGAGTTTAATAAGTTTATAAACAAACAAAAATAGTATATGGCAAAGAAGAACCTGTTTTTATCAGTAGCGCTGGTTTGTGCCGCCAACTTGGTGGGTTGTGGTGGAAATAACAATTCTACGGATGAGGTAACTCCGGAAAAGCAACCTCCGGTAGAGGTGATTTCAACGACACTACCGATAGCCGATCCCTATGTTCTGCTTTATGACGGAACCTATTATGCTTATGGAACTTCGGTAGGAAATGGTTTTGAGGTATATACCTCGGATGATTTGGAAACCTGGAAACGTTCGTCGGCATTGGCTTTGAGTGAGAAAGATTCGTATGGAGATCATAATTTCTGGGCTCCGGAGGTCTATTATGTAGAGAAGGAAAAGAAATTCTATATTTTCTATTCGGCTGAGGAACATATTTGTGTGGCGACCTCAGATTCTCCTTATGGTCCTTTTGTGCAGGATGAACAAAAACCGATTCGTGAAGAAGGCAGTATCGATACTTCGGTATTTTTTGACGATGACGGGAAGGCTTACCTGTATTTCGTGCGCTTTAATGACGGAAATGTCATCTGGGTGGCAGAATTGAACGATGATTTGAAGTCTATCAAGGAAGAAACGTTGACCCAATGTTTTGCCGCTGAAGAACCATGGGAACTGATTCTTCCGAAAGTAGTGGAAGGACCGTCTGTAATCAAGCTGGACGGAACCTATTATTTGATGTATTCGGGTAATGGCTATACCAGTCAGGATTATGCAGTAGGATATGCAACTTCCGATTCTCCGTTCGGACCATGGAAGAAGTATGAGAATAACCCGATTCTGCATAAATATAAAGGATTGATGGGCGTAGGCCATGGCGCTCCATTTGTAGATAAGGAGGGAAAGATGCGTTATGTGTTCCATGCACATAAGAGCAATACCGAAATCCATCCGCGTGATGCATATTTCGTAGATATGTCTGTAGATAACGGAGTAATTACTTTGGATGGGAATCTGATCCGTCCGCGCGTAGTGAAATAAGTGTGAATCATGGATAAGAAGAGGGTATCAAACATAAGATTTGATGCCCTTTTCTGTTCATTTGGGTGAGAGGGTAGTTTATGAAAAGTGCAGTATTTCTATTTTGAAATATGCTTGTAATTTGGAATATCTATCTTTGCGGAAGATAAGACGGATAAGAGGTCTTGTTTTTGGGTATCAACGAATGCTTATTGGAGTTATAAATGATGAATAACATAGACTTTAATCGGATTTATGAACGTAACTATCATCGTTCGTTTTTGTTTGCCAAATCATATGTTCACGATGATATGGCAGCAGAAGATATTGCGATAGAGTCTTTATATAAGTATTGGCAAGTCTTGAAAAATCAGACAGACGAAATATCAGAGGCGTTATTGGTTGCAATTATTAAAAATAAGTCTATAGATTATTTGCGTAAAGAGCAGCTTCATCAATCTATGTTGGAAAATTATACGGAACTATTTTCACGAGATTTAGAAATACGCCTTTCTTCGCTGGAGGCTTGTAATCCAACAGAGTTGTTTTCAGCAGAAATCCAAACGATGATTCGTAATACCCTGAAAGAACTTCCTCCTCAGACCCGCCGGATATTTGAATTGAGTCGTTATGAAAATATGTCGGTGAAAGAAATTGCGGAAATAACAGGCTTGACACCGAAAGCGGTAGAGTATCATATCACGAAATCCTTGAGAGCTTTGCGTGTATCCTTAAAAGATTATCTGCCGATTTTGATACTTTTATTGGCGGTAAAATAATTGTAATACTTATGGTTTAAACAACATCCCCAATTCAAGGATAATCATAACAAAAAAGCAATTACCCTTATGAGGATAATTGCTTAATTTCCAGAGCCGAAGACGGGACTCGAACCCGTGACCCACGCATTACGAATGCGTTGCTCTACCAACTGAGCCACTTCGGCAATGGGTCTTTTCTTAAAACCGGTGCAAAGATAAGCATACTATTTGACATCTGAAAGAAGTTCGTCCAAAAATTTATCTAAATCTGCATCTAAATCTTTTAATAGCGGATCGTCTAAGCGTAACATATCATCGTCTAAGAATAAAAGTTCTTCGATGACTACAAACGACTCGTCGGTTAGACTTATAGATAAGGGTTTGATAAATCGAGGATTATCAAAGATATTCTTGGCCGACAATGATGCCAGTACAGATTTTAAGACATCGGCTACGCGGCGATTAAACACCTCTTCGCCTTCTGTGTTGTTTACCCAATCGAAGATGACGGTTTTGTCTACTAAATTTTCTCCTTCATCGTAAATCAACAATTCTCCGTTTTCCGGATCTGCCTGTACATAAATATCACTGATGTAATTTCCATTCTTATCTGTAGTCATCTTTTGAATGGCCGACAAGAAAAGAGTTTCCAAAATGGACTTTATTTGTGTCAAATTTGTACCCATATCATTATCTTTTTTTGAACTCCCAAATTTAGTAATAAAAATCAATCTTTATTACCAATTTGTATATTTAGTTTTTGATCGGATTGTATTCTTAGCCGTAAAACCTCTTGATAGGCTTTCAATAGCTTGGTATTGTCTGATTCGGTACCTTCACTTTTCAGAAACAGGTCCGCTGCTTTGTTTGCCCAATCATGGGCTTCGCGTAATCGGCCTTGCATCTCTTCGGTCAATGCGATATTGGAAGCCAGCTTAGCGCGTTTTATTTCTGAAGATGAAGATTGATACAATAATTTCCAGATACCTTCTGCTTCCTGCCAATTGCCTGTTGAAGCATATGCCATAGCCTCTTTCCAACGGGAATTGGCACTACTATAGAACCAGCGGTTTTCTTCGTTCCAGTGAGGAACAAAATAGGTGGCTACTTTATCCCCCAGATAGTCTCCGGCAATGCGTAGCGCATCATCAGCTATGGGCAAATAGAGATTCAGAAGTCGCAAGTTATCAGCGATCTGTTCGAAACGGACAGAATCTTCGATCAGCACCGTGGCTAACGGTTGTGTTCGTTCCGGCAGATAGGCCCGCATGATACCGCTCATCTTCACCGAGATCTCACCCGATAAGAACCCTCCGCCTATGTTCTCAATTCTCTTATCCATGTAAAACAGCATCTTGTCTAATGAGACGATGGCGTCTACCTCATTCGCTTCGCATAAATCAGTTACTTGATGCTGGGTTAACTTGACATCTGCCAGGCCCGTTCCTTTCTCACGCAAAGGATCGTGAAGAAGAAGTACATCTTCAAAATAAGAAGCATCCAGGATAGCATGTCCGCAAGCCCTGCATAAATCGAACAACGCACTATCGGCCCTTGCCGTAGCCGTATCCTGCTTTGCCCCCAGTAGCGTATAGGCATAGCCGGAATCGTCCGGTTGAGGCAACGCATTGTTTACCATCAGGATTTTCTTTACTTGAGGCGGGAATGTTACTTCGCCCGGATTACAAGTTTCTATTCCTACATAGTTGATGCCTCCACATGACATCAGTAATGCCGACAATCCTATTCCTGTTATACTTCGTAAGTTCATAAGTTTATACGCTTTTGAGTTTTTTAGTTTATGTATTTATTTAATTTTAAGCTGATAAGTTTTTGAGCCATTAAGTTTATGTGTCCTCAAAAACTTATCAACTCATAAACTCAAAAACTAAATCACATCGCTTACCGCCTTGAAATATCCGATAGATTCAGCAATTCCCAAGAATGGGTCTTTCATGTCTTTCTCATATTCCAGGCTGCACATACCCGTATAGTTTACTTGTCGCATCATCTTTATCAATGCGACAAAGTCAATCTTTCCGCGTCCCAATTCAATGGCATGTCCTGCTTTTGTCGAGTCGGTCACATCCTTGATATGCATATCAAACACGCGGGTATGATAACGTTCCAAGTCCGCTACCGGATCACATCCATTGCGCAAGTCATGGCCTATATCCAGACACATACCGATGCGTGCGTCCAAATCCTTTACATGTTCCCAAACATCTGTCGCATCCGGATAGGTCTTGATGTCCGGTCCATGCAGGTGGATGGCATAATGGAAATCATATTCCTTTACTTTCTTGTCCACGTAAGGCAATAATTCATAATTCGGCACACCGACAATCAGTTTCACACCAACCCGCTTCGCATATTCGAAAGCCCGGTCAATCTCCGCTTCGCTCTTCATGTAAATAGGACCTACGGCATATCCGGTAACCCCGTGCTCGGCACACCGGGCATGAAACGCTTTAATCTGTTCGTCTGTACTATCCAGTGGCAAATGGAAATCCTTGATGCATAAATAGTGTATATCCAGCCGTTGCAAAGTACGGAGGGTTGTATCCAAATCGAAATTGACAAAGGTATACCCTGCCATTCCCAGACGGAATGGGTTTATCGACTTGGGTGCTTTCGGTGTGATGGCTTGCGCCCAACCGGTTCGGCTCATAGATGCTGTGCCCAACAATAAAGCTCCCGCCAGACCTTGCTTAAAGAATTTTCTTCGTGCGTTCATTGTAATTTAGAATTAAAGGTGAATATTAAGTTCTTTAGTTTGTAAGTTTTTGAGTTCATGAGTTTTTAAGTCGGAGTATATCAAAACTTATAAACTAACAAACTCAAAAACTAAATACTTATCGTGCTACAAATATACAAATCTATTTGAATTGCGCCAACAATTCATCCCATGTCATCATACATTGCTCACCGGTGAGCATGTTTTTCAAATTCACTCTTCTTTCGGCCATTTCCGTTTCGCCTACGATAGCCACAAACGGAATTTTCTTGGCATCGGCATAACTCATTTGCTTCTTCATCTTGGCTGCTTCAGGATAAAGTTCGATGCGGATGCCTATCGCACGCAATTGCGTGATGAACGGCAGGAGATAATCCACTTCTGTCTGGCCAAAGTTGACAAACAAAAGCTGAGTGGTCTCCAACGCATTTTTCGGATATAAATCCAGTTGATTCAATACATCGAAAATACGGTCGGCACCGAAAGAAATACCAACCCCTGAAACGCCTTCCATACCGAATACGCCCGTCAGGTTATCATAACGTCCGCCTCCGGTGATACTTCCGATTTGTACATCCAGCGCTTTTACCTCAAAGATAGCTCCGGTATAGTAGTTCAGTCCGCGTGCCAATGTCAGGTCCAATTCCAGTTCGGCATGGAGCACCACCTTGTCTATGCGGTCCAGGATAAACTCCAGTTCTTCGATACCTTTCATGCCGATTTCAGACGAGGCCAGAATATTTTTTAAAGAAGCGATTTTCTCACGATTGGTCCCGCTAAGCAAGATAACCGGCTGAAGTCGGGCAATGGCCTCTTCCGAAAGTCCTTTCTCGCGAAGCTCGGCGTTTACATTATCCAAGCCAATCTTGTCTAGTTTATCGATTGCTACGGTGATATCCACAATCTTGTCGGATGCCCCCAATATTTCGGCAATGCCCGAAAGAATTTTACGGTTGTTCATCTTGATGCAGACGCGGATTTTGAAGCGATCGAATACTTCGTTTATAATCTGAATCAATTCCACTTCGTTCATCAAGGAATCAGAGCCGACCACATCGGCATCACATTGATAGAACTCCCGGTAACGTCCCTTTTGCGGACGGTCTGCGCGCCAGACCGGTTGAATCTGATAGCGTTTGAAAGGGAAGGATATTTCGTTCCGGTGTTGCACCACGAAGCGGGCGAACGGAACGGTCAGGTCATAACGCAACCCCTTCTCGCACGCCTTGTTGGCAAACTTCACCGGATTCTTTTCCATCAATTCCTCTTCCGTGATGCCCGAAAAACAATCTCCGGAGTTCAGAATCTTAAACAAGAGCTTGTCGCCCTCTTCGCCGTACTTGCCCATCAACGTGGACAGGTTCTCCATCGCCGGTGTTTCAATCTGCTGGAATCCATATAGATGATACACATCGCGGATGGTATTGAATATATAATTACGCTTCGCCATTTCTTCCGGCGAAAAATCTCTGGTACCTTTCGGTATTGACGGTTTTTGCATTTGTTTGTTTTTTATGTAGTTAGTAGTTGGTAGTTAGTAGTTAGTAGCTAAGAATTTATAGTTGTATAGGAGAATGTTTTTTAGCATCTTCCAATTACTAACTACCAACTCCTAACTACTAACTCCTAACTACTTTATTCTATAATCATCCCGCTCCCTAAACAGAGGTGATGGTCTTTATCGTAGACTACTCCGTATTGTCCGGGCGCGATGCCTTGTATCTTATCGTCCGATTCGATGCGGTACACATCCCCAATGCGACGGATATAGCCGTGCGTGAACTCAGGCGTGTGGCGGATCTTGAAGGTGATTTCCTTCGCATCGTCAAACTCACCCCACGGGTCTTCGGTGATAAAGTCGAATCCCTGCATGTTCACGACCTTGCCGTATTGCGTCTCCGGGTCGTATCCGTTCGATACATATATTATATTGCGCCGGATGTCTTTCTTGATGACGAACCAAGGGCCTCCGCTCAAGCCTAATCCTTTGCGTTGTCCGATGGTGTGGAACCAATAGCCGTTGTGCTTGCCCAGCGCCTTGCCTG
>URGO01000088.1 GCA_900547435.1 uncultured Parabacteroides sp. | reverse complement strand
TGACTTTATTATCTCTAATATCGCTGTCTTGTATCCGCATATCAATATGCAGATACTTGTGCGGCGCATTTTTGCAGACAATGAACTCGCCAGCCTTTATGCAACATCGCAACCGCTGAAAGACAGTATCCTGGCCTCAGAACTTCCTCTGCGATTCAATGCCAACAGTCTTGGTTTTGTTTGGACTGACGAAATTATTGATTTCTTTGAATCGTGTAGGTTGATTTCTTGGCCATCAACTACATATCAATCAGGTTTTGAGTGCAACCCGAACTTGGTTTGGGATGCGAACTTCTTCCAGAAATACAGCGACAAAGTAACAACTCCGCAAGGTTACAGTTGGGTTTCTCGCCGTGTAACAGATTCAGCAATTGTTGACAACAACCCGAATTTCCAATGGAATAAAATTGCGTTGTCACAGAATCCAGCAATTTGCCACAACCTCGCTTTCATCACCTCGCATTGGAATGTAGTGGATGCCGCGACAATTATCATGTGTTGCGATACTGCAATGTTGGAAGAATTGTTTCTTTCGTTGTCAGCAAAAACAATGGTCGGTCAATTGCTGGCTACGTCGTTGGATATTCAGAAACGACTGATTGCAAATCTTTCTACAGAAACCATTCTTAACAGTTACTCAGAAGGATGGAACAAAACTCTATTTACAGAAAGTATTTGTCAATCTGTTGACTTGGCAACATTAGATGAAGTCGTATGGCATGAAATGTTGGATTGGGAATATCTGACAGCAAATCTGCCTGTTGCAGACATTAAATCGAATATAAACAAGTATGCTGACAAGTGGAATCATATTGTTTTTGCCAATCGTGTTACTGGCAAAGAATTGTTAGCTGACAAGTTTCTGGAAACTTATGCCGAGGTAATTTCTGAACAGAACTTGACGAAAGAAATCTGGCCAGTAATAACCTGCAAATTCCCTGCAAACGAACTCATTTCGCTCGTCGAGGAATACAGCGATGAACAATATCGCTGGGATTATGCTCACATGTATGAGCTGGCTGATTTTCCTGCAAAAGAATATATTGAGCAACATACGGAGAATGTGCGGTGGGCTGAGTTCTCGGCATCTGCCGCGGCAAACAGGCTGTTCTCAAAGACTGGTGCAAACAAAACACAAAGTTTGTGGCTGCGCATATACGAAGACATGCTGAACAATGACGGTTATCAGTGGGATTTCAACAAACTGACAAAACAGCCAAACATCTTGAAACTACCAAAACTGTTCTTACTGAAAAAAGAATGGGATTGGGAATACATATCTGAACACGCAATATGGATATCAGCTCAGGAAGGCAAAGATTATTATTTCAAGTTGTTTGTTGACTTGTTGGATTTCGGTAAGTTATCGCATCGCACAGACATTGAACTGACAGAGAAAGTTATTGAGCAATACGACAAGAAAAAGCAATGGGATTGGAATGCTTTGGTGCAGAATGAAAGCATAAACTTTTCGTTTGAATATATCGACAAGCATGAAGACAAACCTTGGAATTGGCATTCCCTTGCACATCGCGAAGGTTTACCGTTTGATGTAGTTCTCAGCCACAAGGAAAAAGATTGGGATTGGCATTACCTGTCAACTCTCGACATCTTTGTGCCGTCTGTTGATTTGCTGACTTATCTTGCCGAGCATGATTATGAAATAGACTGGAATTCAGTTTCTGAAAACAAGGAACTTACAAGCGATGTCATTGATACATTCAAGGATAAAATTAACTGGAATGTGTTTGTCAATTGTTGTTCCGCGCTCCGTTCTATCGCAACAGTTGATTTCTTGAAGAAATACAAGGATGCTATTTCCTGGGAAGACTTCAATGAACGTCTTGGTGTGGATGTTGAGACTGAAATGTTGCAGGAGTTTGCCAATCGGCTCAATTGGAGATTTGTTTCTCAGTCACAGAAAATAAAGTTTACAGAGGAACTGGTTCGCAAGTACGAGGACAAATGGTTCTGGTCAGAATTGATGCGGAATATAAAATTTCAAGAAGATATTCCTGATTTTGAAAACATTTTTGCCAACCATCGCAGTATTGTTACATTTACCGACAGAATTAAGAATTATCGTAGTAATCCGTGCATCTACCACTTTACGCATTTTTACAATGCAATAGATGTTATCCGCAGCCGAAAGATTCTCAGTCGAGATCGTGCCGAAGAATTGGGATTGTTGAAATATGATTCTGCTGGTTCGGTCATATTCCGCAGTAGTAAGGCACACAAATTTGCTCGTTTCTATTTCCGTCCTTGCACTCCTACTCAATATTATAACGAGGCCTTGGGTGCTGATTCAAAATTAGGTGAGTGGAGAACAAAGTGGTATAAAAATTGGTATGGTGAATGGGAATTTACACGCGAATGGAAAAGCAAATATCCAAAAGCTGTTGAACAGGGTCTACCGAAATGTCCTGTACCTGTGTTCTTCAAGTTCGACATAGATGAAGTCTTGGCGAAGATTCCAGAGAAATGTTATTACAGCGACAGAAATATGCAGTCGGACACCCCGAATGTGTATCAAATCATTGTTAAACCAGAATCATTGGGGCTTGAATATCTGTATAGCACAATGCAAGACGCATATATAACAGCAAAAAGTTCTGGCAAATATAATCGTGGGGTTCATTTGGACGAGATGAGTAAAGTGAGGAGGTACTCTCAACAAGAATTCCTTGTTATGTCGGAATTTGACTTTAGCGAAATCAAGTCTCTCCAAATTATCTGCTACGACAATTCTTATGCGGAGCTTTTGAAAAAAATCTTTGCAGATGATCCAATCTCTGAGAAGATTGTGGCATACGGTGATGAGAGGCTTTTTGAGAGAGAAAACCGCAGACTTAATCTTTCGTCATCAGAAGACAACGTTCGTCTGTCAACTGACTTCGAGGATGAATACTATTTCAACATCACAAGCGAGAAAATGTCTGAAGTGGAGTTCGACTTGTCTGCTTGCGAAGTTATCTATGACACAACAAACGAACTACGCTTAAAGGGAACTATAGCATGGAAGAAGACAGACATTCCGTTCAATATCTTTTTCGTTGACCCGAAAGCAAGAACAAAAGAATGGCTCGTATATCAAAACATTTAACATAAGCGACATGAACAACATAAAGATAGTAAGAGGAAATATCTTCAATACGAAAGCACAGACCGTTGTCAATACGGTCAATTGCGTGGGCGTGATGGGAAAAGGCATTGCGCTGGTTTACAAACTGCGTTATCCGCAAATGTTTGACATTTACCACGATTATTGCAAGCGGCATCTTATCAGTATTGGTAAACTGTGGCTTTATAAAGGTGATGGAACCGACCCATGGGTGTTGAACTTCCCGACAAAATTTCATTGGAAGTATCCAAGCAAAATAGAGTATATAGAACAAGGACTGAAAAAATTTGTTGACACATACGATAAATGTGGTATTACATCCGTTGCATTCCCAATGCTGGGAACACACAACGGTGGACTCGATAAAGATGCAGTTCGAGCACTTATGATTAATTATTTGTCACAATGCAATATTCCTATTGAGATTTACGACTACGATCCAATGGCTTCTGATGATTTATTTGAGACATTTAAAGAAAAATGGTTTTCCATTCCATCTAATGAATTAAAGAAAGTGACTCAAATTCGACAGAAAAAACAGATAGACATTATCGATAATGCGCTTCGTTGTGATAATCTTAAGTCAATGATCTCCCTTATATCATATCCTGGTATTGGTATCAAGACTATGGAGCGTTGTTTTAAAGTTGTAATGGGCTTCCAAAAACAGCTTGTTTTATTTGCCGATAGATAAACAAAAGCTCTATACATGAAAAGCCAAGTCGAAATATGCACCATAACAATACGCATCGTTTCGACTTGGTTAAAAAATCATTTAATGTACATTCTTCAATTTCTCCTGCATCAGACTGTCCGACAAGGTTTTTAACCCCTTGTCGTAGCAGTCAGCCTCCTGCTGTATCCATTCGATGGCTTTCTCGTTGCGATGGATGTCGAACACATCGTTCAGCCAAAGGATATGATTGGCGTTGCATCCTCCCCATGAGCGGATGACACGGAATTTCAACGCATCGTCCGCATACTGGCGTTTGGATTTCCAAAGCTCAATGTTGCCCCAAATGGAAAGACTGCAGACGATACCCATGCCAACCAAAAGAGAAAACACTTTGTTGGACTTGATGTCGAAGCTGTGTCGGTGGATATGCTCCTGCGGCTCGTTTTTCTGTTCTTCCGAACTTCGGACAAACGACTCTTTCAAATCACGCAACAGACCCAGTATTCTGTTCGATGTCTTTACTTCCGATTCCCCGAATTTGGTCAGCATGGCATTGGTTTGCTCCTGATGTTCCTTTGCAGAACTGTCAAACAAATCCTTTATGGAAGCCAAATCCATTGCAGGAGCTTGTTCTTCTGATTGACTGCTGCTTACTTTGGGGGCGTTCTCCAATCTGTCATTGATGCCCTTTAAGCCATTTTTGATGTCCTCAAAGAGCGCATATACTTCGTTATTATCCATATTTAGAATCTTATTTTACGTTGTTTCTTTTTCTTGTTCCTGCGTTTTAGCTGTTCCTCAAAATAGTTCTCATCTGCCTGAGCGTTTGCATTGTCCGGCATGAAAAGACCAATCGAACTGCTGTACAAATCATCGTTGCCCCTTGATCCGGATGGGAGTATAGGCAGTTCTTCACGATACGGCGATGATATGATTTCCTGCCGTTCATTCTGCCTGTTCCGTTCTAATGCAGCGTCAATCTTGGAGAAACTGAACCGCCTGTCAATCTTGGAACCGCTGAACGAATAGCCGTTCATGGTGAAAATTACACCTTGCACTTCGTCCGAATTGCCCTTATACTTGAACCGCATATTCACGCCATGTTTCTCCAATTTAGCGGCTAACTGCTGCCAGTTTCCGCACCTTGAAACCTCCGATTTAAGGATGGAGTAAAGTCCGTATTTGGTCTTGTCCGGCTCTTTCAGGCGGTGTTGCTTCACCCGTTCCTTACCGCTGGCAAAATACAGGTTATATTTCTTCGTCAGTTCTTTGCAGATGCGTGCGCTGCGTATCCACTCGTTACGGTCACTGATTGTCCTGCCGTCATTGGCGATTCGGTTGAACGCTATATGTACGTGCGGATGCTCCTTGTCGAAGTGGCGCACGATGAGAACCTGCGTGTCGGTTATCTCCATTTCCTTCAGGTATTCCAACGCTATTCCAGCCATTGCGCGGTCGGTCAGGCGGTGTTCATCTTCCTTATGGAAAGCCAACGAGATGTGTCCGACAGGCTTCGTAACCTTTGGATTCATCTTTGATTGTGCCTCGAAGCTCATGGCTATCGTGTCCTTGTCCTCAGCAAACAGACCGTAACAGACAAGGATTTTAGCGTCCTTTTCCTTGTCAAGGATGTAGTTTACCACACCCTTGAAACTGCTTCCTTTTACGATTTTAGCTATCATATCCGGCAGTCATAAGAGGATTAAATTCAGTAATTCTTCAATCCGTGCCACGAGTATGCGGCACTCCATCCTCACCGTGACGAAGCCCGCGGCGTTCGCCTTGTGCGCAAGTTGGTTCAGGTTGTTCGCCATGCCGCAGAACTTGCGGACATAACCAGTATGTTCCGGCGTGAGCCGCTCCTTAACCTGCCCTTCCCTCATGCAGCGGCGCAGGAACTCCCCGGCGGATATGCCTGCGCTCCGTGCCTTGCCTTTCAGCGTGTAGTAGTCCGATGTCGCCATCTTCACCGTAAGGCGGTATTTCAGCTTGTCCGCCGCTCCTTTCTTGGGGCGACCTCCCTTGTTCCTGTTACCAGTTTTTTGTTTCTGTTCCATTGATTTCTAATGATTAAAGTGTGCATACATAATAGACCAACGGGATGTAGCTTCCACGGAGTTTATGAGTGGGAGCAGTCGGTTTCGGTATGCCCGAAACACAAACTTGCTCCCCTCAAAACTCCGTTGGATTGGTTCAGGGTAACTCTGAATTGCGCCCCGTCAATCCACCTCTTAATTCTCAGAGTTTACGCCATGCCTCGATGTCTTCCCCATAGGTGGTAAGGTGCTGCCGCGCGATGTTTTCCACCAGTCCAGACACGCTCATCCTGCGCTCGCCGAACATGCGGACGATGCGGTCAAGGGCATCGCGCGTGCTGCGGCTGAGAAATACGGGCTTGCGGTCTTCAATGGACGGAACAAGGAGGAAGGCTTCCTTGTACTCTTCCAATGGTGCACGGCGTTGCTTGCCGCTGATGCGGCGTACCACTTGCGGAGTTTCATCCGCCTGTTCCTGTACGGTTTCACCTGCCTGCTCCAGTACAACCTC
This sequence comes from uncultured Parabacteroides sp., assembly GCA_900547435.1. Lineage (GTDB taxonomy): Bacteria > Bacteroidota > Bacteroidia > Bacteroidales > Tannerellaceae > Parabacteroides. The sequence continues at coordinate 7,305 of URGO01000088.1, read as the reverse complement.
GCTTGCCTTTTCCGGCTGTTCCTTTGTGTCGGCAGGCTGTGTGTCGGGCTTCAGTGTTTCCATACTCGGCTTGCTGCCTAAAAAATCCTGCAATGCTGCATCCATGCTCTGGTTGCTTAAATTTTTCTTCATACTTGCTTGAATTAAATGTTTAACAATGTTGGTCGTTGTGCGCACAGTTGACCGATTATCGGTTGCAAAGGAAACGCCTGTATTGCAGGCAGTCAAACGAATGGATTGGCTGTGGCAACAATGTTCGGTTTTGCACTTTACACATTGCCGGAACGGTTCGTGCTGCGCCGTTTTGCCATTGTGCGAGAAATGGCATTAGGATTTTTAATGGCTTAATTGGAATGGTTGGAACAGATTTAAGGACATGGCTTGGCGTGAAACAGATGAAGCTCCTTTCAAGAAGTATAGGAATCCGAAGAACGCCACAAGCTACCACACCGACGCCAAATGCTGCCACGCAGGTGCAAAGTAGTTGGAATATGCCGGACTTCGCTTTTCTTTGCACCACGGACGCTTGGAACAGCTGTCACGGGTTCGATGGATAACGCCACTCCCGCCCACTTGCTGCCACAAGCTGCCACCTCATTGCAAATCCATTGTTCCATGCGGACAACGGATTTACTTTGCAGGCAAAACGGATTATTAACACTAAAATCAGTATAAGAAATGAATGTAGTAATTATTTCGAAAGAAAAGTATGAAGAAATGGTCGGCAAGCTAAACCTTCTGTCCGACCGGGTGAATGAAATCCTCCGTAAGCGGGAAGGGAAACGGCTCAGCCGTTGGATGGACAACCAAGAGGTCTGCCAACAGTTGCGCATCAGTCCGCGAACCTTGCAGACGCTCCGCGATAACGGCACGCTGGCTTACTCGCAGATAGGGCACAAGATTTTCTACAAGCCGGAGGACGTGCAGCGCATCGTCCGCCTTGTAGAGGACAGACGTAAGGATGCCGCATGGCGTGGCAGTAGTATTTAATCAGACAATTGAAAGTACAACCACTAAATCCACTGTAAATTATGAATGACTTGATTATTGCCGACCGTGAACTGGAGGTCGGCTTCATCGGAAAGCTGGATGCCTTGTTTGAAGGTATCGAAAGAATGGATGCGGGGCACAAGGCTTCGCCAAGTAACGAACAGTTCCTGACGGACAAGGAGGTGTCAGCATGGCTCAAGGTGAGCCGCCGCACCTTGCAGGACTACCGCAGCAACGGGATGATTGCCTATTACCAGTTGGGTGGAAAAATTCTGTATAAGGAATCGGACATCGAAAAGATGGTGATGAGCGGCTATCGGAACGCCTATCGTTTGGAAACGTGATTTGATACATGCAAAAACTGAGTAAGCCGATGGCTGCAAGATAACTGCCTAGCCATCGGCTTACTCTTTATGGGAAGGTCGTTTCGCTTTATCCTAACATGTGCATCGGGGATGGGCATTGGATAGCGAAAAGAACAAATGGATGGAATCTCCCCTATTGAAAGAACAGAGTTTTCCCATGATGAACCGCCGGAAAGCCATACTCTCCCTACTTCTCAACTTAAAGGAAACGGCAATCACCATTTCAAGGCTGTAAACATCATAATTAATCCCATTGTCTTGCCTGATGTACCGCTTCGTTTCGCTTTCCAGCAATTCCATGTTTTTGTAGATAGTGTGTACAGCCTTACGAATGTGATAGCCGAACACATTGAACGCATCGGACATTTCCTGCTGCGTCATCCAAACGGGAGCGGTCGGCATCGTGACCGCCCCGTTTTCATTGATTGTGATTATTCCTCTTTCCATGTCCGCATCATTTTTCATTGTCTGAATTCCGTTTACATTCCTTTTTCCAGCCGCTGTAATTGCCGCATTTGAACACACGCGATGGCATCCTGTCATCAGGCAGGGAGAACTTGCCTTTGGTGGTCTCGGACAATACAGCCAAGTCACGGCTCACCTTCTGGTTGGTGATTTCCGCATAGATTTGCGTGGTGCGGATGGAGGAATGCCCCATCATCTTGCTGATACTTTCTATCGGCACGCCGTTGTTCAGGCAAATCAGGGTTGCGAAGGAGTGACGGCTTTGATAGTAGGTAAGATGGCAGTCCAAGCCACATTGTTCGGCAATCATTTTCAGGCTGCGGTTGAGGTTTCCGGTGATTGGCACATAAAACAGTTTGCCGTCCTTGCCTTCTCCGCGATACTTCTCAATGATGCGCAAGGGTATGTCCAACAATTTGATATGGCACTCCGCCTTGGTCTTCTGACGTGCGATGTGAATCCACTTGCTACCGTCCTCCTTCGTGATGATGTTGTCCTCCGTCAAATTCGCTAAATCCGCCCTCCCGATGCCCGTGAAAGTCGAAAAGACGAACAAGTCCCTCGTATGACAAAGTCGGTATGTGGGCAGCTTGGCTTTCAACAGCTTCTCAAACTGCTCACCCGTCAGGTAGCGGTGGTTCACCGGAACCTTCTCTATCTTGTGTCCCGCGAAAGGGTCGCGTTTGAGAATATGCTTCTTCAAGGCGAGCCGCGTCATCTTGTGCAGCAGGATGAGATAGTCGTTGTATGCCGATACCTTCAATCTCAGCACGGTGGAAAGGTAAAACGTGAAGTCGGTCATGAAGCGCATGGTCAGCGAGCGCAACGGCATGTCCTCCATGTTGTACTTGTACTTCATGAAATTGTGGATGTGCTTGCGTGTGGTCAGATAGCGGACATAGCTGTGCCTTGTCCTGTCAATGCCCACACGCTTGGCATATTCTTCGTTATGCTCGTCCATCAGCGCAAGCAGGGTTTCCTTCACCTGCGACTTGCCCGTCACGGCGTTCTTGATGATTTCAGCCGACACGAAGCCGTAACTGTCCACATTCTCCTTGTAGGCGGCATGGGCTTTGGCTTCCAGTGCGGATAGGGCATCATTCAACCGTAAAAGTTCCTTTTTCTTCTCGCAGTCAAGGCTTTCCTTGCGCCCGTCAGTGGAAGCCCTGCCCGTGTCGGCATCCCAATACGCAGGCTCGACTTCCAACCCTGTGGAATACTGGCTGACCTTGCCGTCAAGGGTAATACGTCCCATGACAGGGCATTTGCCGTTCTTCTTCACCTTCTGTCGGTTGATGTAGAACAATAGCTTGAACGTGCTGCGCATGGCTTATCCCTCCATCATTTGTTTGACAATAGCCCTTTGTTTCCAACTTGGATTGACCCTGCGCCGGGTGTTGTCCTTGCGTATCGTGGAAGGGGATGCATCAATCCCGAACAGGGAGAACTTGCCGCCGATGGCTTCATTCAGCCTGTCCACGTCACGGTCAATCTTGTCCTGCGTGACTTTCGCATACCGCTGTGTGGTCTTGATATGTTTGTGCCCCATGATTTTGCTTACCGTTTCGATGGGTATTCCTTGTGATAAACAAATTATGCTGCCGAATGTATGACGTGCCTGATGGAATGAAATCGGACGGTTGATGCCGCACATCACCGACATCTTTTTGAGGTGGCGGTTCATGCTTTCTTTCGTAAGCATGGGCAGCAATTTCCCGTCGGCATCCATGCCCTTGTATTTCTCCAATATGGCGAGCGGTATTTCCATCAGCCTTACACATTCGGGTGTCCCGGTCTTCTGCCGTTCGGTATGAATCCACAGGCTTCCATCCTCGGCTTTTACAAGGTTCTTCTCCGTCAATGCCCTCATGTCGCAGTAGCAGATGCCCGTCCAGCACGAGAACAGGAACATGTCCCTCGTGAAATTGCGGTTGGGCGTATCATAAGTCATGTTGGCGAATTTGCCCAGGTCCTCTTCCGTAAGGTACATCTGCTTGAACTCCGGCTTTTGTGGTCTGTAGCCTTTGAACGGGCTGAACGGGATAATGCCACGGAACACGGCAAGCATCATCACGCTTTTCAGGCGGTTTACATGTCCGAGTATGGTCTTGGGCATAAAACGCTTGACGGTGCGCATGTACATATCGAAGTCCTCGATGAAGTTTTCATCCATCTGCTTGATGGGCATGTCGGAAAGATGATGCTTGTCTTTCAGGAAAGTGGCGAGGTGGCGGTAAGTGTTCGTGTAATGGTAATAGCTGGTTGCGGAACGATTCACGCCCACGCGCAAGGCATACTCCTCATTATGCTCCGCAAACAGCTTCATGATGGTGTCCTGAGATTCCGCCAGCCCTTGGTAGGTGTTCTTCACTTCCTCTGCCGAAACGACTTCCTTGATGTCTTTCAGTTCGTTGAACCGTTGGCGGAGTAGAAGCAACGTGCGTTCAATTTCTCGGTTTGCCATGACCGCCATCCTGCTCTTGCCCGTACACCGTTGTGCGGTGGCGTTCCACAGCTTCACGTCCACCTTGAACTTGCAGGAGAACTGCGCGATGGAGTTGTTCTTTCCCCTGACGGCTATCCTGCCCATGAGGGGCGACTGTCCGTCCTTGGCCTGTCCGCTGCGCTTGATGTAGAGCAGCACTTTCATTTCTGTCTTCATTGCCATAACTTTTTTGGTTGCAATATTAGTGATACATTGCCGACCGACAGAATTGGAAACGGGGCAGAACGGCGCAAACGAAACGGACGCTGCTAAATCTGCGGATTTGAAGCCCCTGCCGCACGTATAATGCTTGTTTACAAGCATTAGGAACGCTGTCTTTCAAGCTTCAGGCAGGTAGCGGAACAGGTAATGACTTGGTAGCGGAAACCTTGCATTATCCTGCCTTTCCCTGCTGTTTGGCTGTAATGGCAAACAACTGCAAAATCGTTGCTTTACAACAAGTTGCGTTTGATTCTCTTTATTCCTATCTCCCTTGCTTTGATGCTTCTTTCTTGCTTCACAGGGTTGGCGTTCATTGATGTACAGCAACTTTCTCCTGAACATATTGTAGAGGACGCAAGTGGCAACCTGTGGATTCGCAAGACACGGCAAAAAACGAAGAACATGTGCAACATCCCTTTGCTTGACATTCCTTTGGAAATTCTCCGTAAGTATGCCGACCATCCCATTTGCCAAAAGAAAAGAGTATTGCTGCCTGTTCCATGCAACCAGAAGATGAACAGTTACCTGAAAGAAATAGCCGATTTATGCTTGATAAAGAAGAACTTAACCACTCACGCCGCGCGGCACTCGTATGCAACCTCGGTCTGCCTCGCCAATGGTGTGAGCATAGAGAATGTAGCTAAGATGCTTGGTCACTCCAATATAAAAATGACACAACACTATGCTCGTGTATTGGATAGTTCCATTCTGCGTGATATGACCAATGTACGGAATGTACTTTCTAATACAAGATAAGGACTATGGACAGGGGAATCATTACAATTAGTGAAAACGGGACAGTCATTATACCGACTGTTCCCGTTTGGATGACACAGCAGGAAATCTCCGATGCGTTCAATGTGTTCGGCTGCGACATCCGCAGGGCTATCCATGCCATCTACAAGAACATGCCAGAACAGGCGGATGAAGCTCCGCAAGTGATACGCCGCATCAGCGGCAAGCAACGCCGGGCATCGTTGGAGGAATACAAGGAGACCTTCCTTCCCGTTCCGTCCATCGAAGACCGCAAGCCCGTATTCCTCAGCCGCAACACGCGCGATGCCCTCGACCGCATCGTCCGCATGTTCGGTGAGCGGAAGATGAGCGTGTCGGGACTGGTGGAGAACATCGTCCGGCAGCATCTTGCCACCTACGGTGAGGACATCGAGGCATGGCGTAAACTCTGAGAATTAAGAAGCGGATTAATGGGAAGCAACTCAGAGTTACTCTGAGCCTATCCAACGGAGTTTTGAGGGGAGCAAGTTTGTGTTTCGGGCATACCGAAACCTCCTGCTCCCACTCCGGAACTCCGTGGAAGCCGCATCCCGTTGGTCTAACAGGTAATCACATTCTAATCAGTAGAAATCAATAAAAAACAATGGAACAGAAACGGATATTTGACAGAAGGAACAAGGGAGGCCGTCCCAAGAAGGGAGCGGCTGACAAGCTGAAATACCGCCTCACGGTGAAGATGGCGACATCGGACTACTACACGCTGAAAGGCAAGGCGCGGAGCGCGGGCATCTCCTCCGGGGAGTTCCTGCGCGGCTGCATGAGGGACGGGCAGGTGAAGGAACGGCTCACGCCGGAACATACGGGTTACGTCCGACAGCTTTGTGGTATGGCGAACAACCTGAACCAACTTGCGCACAAGGCTAACGCGGCTGGCTTCGCCACCGTAAAAATGGAATGCCGTGTGCTGGTCGCACGTATCGAGGAAGTGCTTAACCTAATCTTGTTATAACGGTCGGATATGATAGCTAAAATCGTCAAAGGAAGCAACTTCAAGGGTGTGGTAGGTTACATTCTTGACAAGGAAAAGGACGCAAGAATCCTCGTCTGTGACGGCTTGTTTGCCGAGAACAAGGATACCATCGCCATGAGCTTCGAGGCACAATCAAGGATGAATCCAAAGGTTACGAAGCCTGTCGGACACATTTCGTTGGCTTTCTCCAAGGAGGACGAACACCGACTGACCGACCGCGCAATGGCAGGAATAGCGTTGGAATACCTGAAGGAAATGGAGATAACCGACACACAGGTTCTCATCGTGCGCCACTTCGACAAGGAACATCCGCATGTGCATATAGCGTTCAACCGAATCGCCAATAATGGCAGGACAGTTAGCGACCGCAACGAGCGGATACGCAGCGCACACATCTGCAAGGAACTGACACGGAAGTACGGTCTGTACTTCGCCGACGGCAAGGAACAGGTGAAACGCCACCGCCTGAAAGAGCCGGACAAGACCAAATACGAGCTTTATTCCATCCTTAAAATGGAAGTTTCAAGGTGTGGGAATTGGAACATACTCATTGCTAATCTGAAGAAACAAGGCGTGGATGTACGGTTCAAGTACAAAGGCAGTTCGGACGAGGTGCAGGGTGTCATCTTCTCCAAGAACGGCTATCCGTTCAGTGGTTCCAAGATTGACAGGCGGTTCAGCTATTCCAAGATAGACGCAGCGTTGAACGCCAACCGCTATGAGGAACGGCAAAGGGTAATGGGCAATCAAGCAGCTGGCTACGAATACCCCATGCAACAACCTCCGCTATTTGAGCCAAGAGGTAGCAATGACTTGTACAGCGGTTCCATCGGCTTGTTCATACCTGCCAATGCAAACACTCAGGCAGATGAGAACTATTTTAAGGAACAGTTAAAACGTAAAAACAAGAAAAAGAAACAACGTAAAATCAGATTCTAAGTAAGTGATCAAAAATATTTTTATATTCAACACAAAATATTAATATTGTATCATGATATTTTAGAATGTAAATC
>URGO01000087.1 GCA_900547435.1 uncultured Parabacteroides sp. | reverse complement strand
CGCGCGGCGTTCCCCGACCGATGAGTTTTTATCCTGTTTGCTAACGAATCGTTGCGTTTCTATTTGGATTCTTCACATGAAATAATTTCTTCCAAATCCTTTGGAAAAAGATTCTTAGGCTTCGGCGAGATCACATTGGATTACCCAATCAGTCAATGTATGTTTTTTGCTGTCGAAGTTGATACCTACTTTTACTATCGGAAGCCCACAGAGCGCGAAACGTTCGGGGTATTGTTTCAAGTCGATTTGCCGGAGGGCTTCATCAGCATTCTTGTCAAGTTTCAATTCAATAATATATAAAGTAGAATGCGTACGCATTACTACGTCAACCCTTCCTTGTGGAGTACGCACCTCCACGTCAGCAAAGTTTCCCAATAGCGTGAAAATCAAGAAAAGCATTTGCTGGTAGTGGCCTTCGTAACGGGTGTTTTCGCAATAGGGGACAGTAGACAAAACTGTCTGCATCAGCCGCAATGCCCCGTCCATATCATCGAAATGGATGCATTCCGCCATTTCGCCTACTAACGTATTCAGTTGGGCAGGACGTTGTACATAGTTGACCAGCAGACTTCTCATCAGTCCGATACGTACTTCTTTATTGGGAATGTCTAATTGATATAAGCCTGAGAATGCCGAATAGTTCTTGATGGTCAAGTAGCCGCTTTGATAGAACAAGGGGGTGATGTCGGTCATCTGTTCGGTAGGCGCATCAAAATCTGCTGCCTCACATTTGCGTCCACTTATCTCTTGCGGAATCACTTTGTATTTATTCAGCATTTCGATTAGGTAGGTCGGTGTTCCGCTTCCGAACCAGAAAGATTCTATTTTCCCTTTGCTTAATGCAGCCATCAGGCTGAACGGGTTATAGACATCGGGCGATGGCCAAGCGAAATGATAGCCGTCGTAATACGATTTCAGCTGCTGTAGGGTATCATCTTTTGTGGTTCCCAATTTGTTGGCAAACAATGCGATGTCGGCATCCATTTGTGTCCGCATTTCTTCTTCCGTGATGCCACAGATAGCAGCATAGTTTGCATCCATGCTGATGTTTTCGATGTTGTTCAGTTCGCTGAAGATACTGAGTTGTGAGAATTTAGTAATGCCGGTAAGGAAGACGTAACGCAGATATTTGCCACATGCTTTGAGCGGGCTGTAAAAGTTGCGCATTACGTTGCGAAGGACAGGCAAATCCTCTTCTTCGTGCATCACGTCTAACAACGGTGCATCGTATTCGTCAATTAGAACTACGACTTCGCGATTGTACTTCGCATACGCGTTCATTATCAAGTCCGTAAGCCGGATATTGGGATCTGTAGTATTTTGCGGATCGATTCTCAAATTTTCCTCATTTTTTTGAAGAAGATGGTGAAGGTAGCGGATCAAGGCATCCTTGTCCAAATGCTTACCCAAACTCATGTCGAAGTGCAGTACGGGATAGGCTGTCCATTCTGTTTCCAGCTTTTCGATGGCAAGTCCTTCGAAGAGTTCTTTCCGGCCTTCGAAATAGCATTGCAAGGTGTCCGTAAGCAATGATTTGCCGAAACGGCGCGGACGGTTCAGAAACATGTATTTGTTGTCGGAATGCGTCATGCGATAGACGTATTCGGTTTTGTCGACATACATATAGTTTTCCCGGCGGATAATCGAGAATACTTGGATGCCGTACGGATATTTTCTTCGTGCAAGTGGCTTCATTCGTATGATTTATTTATATTGATGCATTACAAAGGTAAATGATTTTTTTCAGTTATACAACAATGGTATAGATTGGCATAGACTATCCTCGTCCTTCTCCTATTCGGCGCGAAAGCGTTCACATAAATCCGGAAAGCTGTATTTCGTTTCGCCTTCACACACACGACTACATGTTGTAGTATTTTCTTTTTTTCCGGAAAGGGCACATGCTTTTTCGGAAAAGGATGCACCCTTTTAAAGAAAAGGTCGTATGCTTTTTCGCAAAAGGTAGGCACCTTTTTTACAGAGTCGGGCAGGGATTTGAAGGAGCAAAAAATACCTATCTTGAAATTTATTTGCCAATTCAATCTCCCAATCGTTTTTTATTATTACCTTTGTCCGTTGGCGCAAGCCTTGATGGGTAGACAATCGGAACTCCGCTTGACAAGGCAGGGAACAGAGAGGATACAATGGCGAGCGTAAAACAAGTATAATTAATTTTGTACACTTGCTTAAACTCAAAAACTCAAGAACTTAAAAACTAAAATATTAATAAGCCTTATATACAAAGACAATGAAAGTAGATGTTCTATTAGGATTGCAATGGGGAGATGAAGGCAAAGGCAAGGTTGTCGATGTCCTGACTCCGAAATATGATGTGGTAGCCCGTTTTCAAGGCGGACCGAACGCCGGTCATACGCTGGAATTTAAGGGCGAGAAATATGTGCTCCGTTCCATTCCGTCGGGAATCTTCCAGGGAGGAAAGGTGAACGTAATCGGCAACGGTGTGGTGCTGGATCCGGTTCTGTTTAAAGAAGAAGCGGAGGCTTTGGCGGCAAGCGGGCATGATATCACGAAGCAATTATATATCTCGAAGAAGGCGCATCTGATTCTTCCGACCCACCGTATTCTGGATGCAGCTTACGAGGCGGCTAAAGGTGCCGGGAAGATTGGTACGACGGGCAAAGGCATCGGTCCGACCTATACGGACAAGGTGAGCCGTAACGGGGTGCGTGTCGGCGATTTGCTCCGCGACTTTGACGCGATTTATGGTGCGGCAAAAGCACGCCACGAGGCTATTTTGAAATCGTTGAATTATTCTTATGATATTACCGAACTGGAAGCAAAGTGGATGGATGCGTTGAACTATCTGAAACAATTTAAGTTGATCGATAGCGAGCATTTCATCAATAATTTGTTGAAAGAGGACAAGAATGTTCTTGCAGAAGGTGCGCAGGGGACGATGCTTGACGTAGATTTCGGTTCGTATCCGTTCGTTACCTCTTCCAATACGATTTGTGCCGGATGCTGTACGGGTCTGGGCGTGGCTCCGCGTAACATCGGTGAGGTATATGGTATCTTCAAAGCATATTGTACCCGTGTGGGTAGCGGTCCGTTCCCGACAGAATTGTTTGATGAAGTAGGGGATAAGATAGGCCAGTTAGGACATGAGTTCGGAGCCGTAACCGGACGTAAGCGCCGTTGCGGATGGATTGACTTGGTTGCCTTGAAATATGCGGTGATGATTAACGGGGTCAGCCAGCTGATTATGATGAAGAGCGATGTGCTGGATACATTCGAGACCATCAAGGCCTGTGTGGCTTATAAGATTTATGGGTAAGAGGTTACCGAATACCCGTATTCGATAGATGGCGAGGTTTAGCCGATTTATGTGGAGCTTCCGGTGTGGCAGACGGATATGACCAAGATGAAGAGCGAAGATGAATTCCCCGAAGAGTTCAATGCTTACCTGACGTTCCTGGAAGAGGAACTGGGTGTTCCCATCAAGATTGTATCGGTAGGTCCGGACCGTGAGCAGACCATTGTGCGCTACGAGGAAGAGTAAGCGTGTAAGCAATAGGTTCCAACTTGAATTTGGGAAATAATGTCAGTCTAAAGACTTTATAATTTCTAAAAATGGCAGAAAAAGACAAAAGAATGTCTTGTTTTTCTGCCATTTTTTGTTTGGTCAGGATTTTGTTCTATATTTGAGGCGATAATCATTAAATGAGAATAAATTACTATGTTGTATTGGATTATTTTTATAGGCTTTGCCCTATTGAGTTGGGTGGTTTCGAACCGCCTTCAACGTAAATTTGAGACCTACTCTCAAATCCCTTTACCCAATGGAATGACCGGTCGCGAGGTGGCCGAGAAAATGTTGCACGACAATGGTATTTATGATGTTGAGGTTACCTGTACGCCGGGACATCTGACAGACCATTACAATCCGATGACCAAGACGGTCAACCTGAGCGAGAGTGTTTATGCCAGCAATAGCATAGCGGCCGCAGCTGTAGCCGCTCACGAATGCGGACACGCCGTTCAGCACGCTACGGCATACGCACCCTTGAAGATGCGTTCGGCACTGGTTCCGGTGGTCAGCTTCGCTTCGAATATCATGACTTGGGTATTGCTGGGCGGAATGTTGTTGTTGCATACTTTTCCGCAACTGATGTTGTTCGGAATTATCTTGTTTGCTTCGACGACCTTGTTCAGTTTCATTACTTTGCCGGTCGAAATCAATGCCAGCCAGCGGGCGTTGGTATGGTTGAGCCGTGCAGGAATTACGAATGTATTTACACAAGATAAAGCCGAAGACGCCTTGAAGTCGGCTGCTTATACCTATGTGGTGGCTGCTTTAGGCTCGCTGGCGACCTTGATGTATTATATTATGATTTTCTTAGGCGGAAGCCGCGACGAATAAATAAAAGTCGTATCTTTGCGCCCACGCAGTTTGTCGGTCTGTCGCTTGCCTCCCTTCGGAGGCAAGAGGAAAGTCCGGGCAACATAGGGCACCATACTTCCTAACGGGAAGCAGGTCGTGAGGCTTGAGTAGCGTAACAGAAAAGAACCGCCGGGCTTTTGGCCCGGTAAGGGTGAAAAGGTGAGGTAAGAGCTCACCGGATCCTTTGGCAACAAAGGGTGCCGTACGCCTTATGGGTTGTAAGGTCATGTATATCGGCGTAGGTAGGGCGGCTCGTCCGATGCCGAGGGGTAGACCGCTTGAGCTTGTCAGAGATGGCAAGATTAGATAAATGGCAGGCGCTTATGCTCCGACATAAGTACAGAACCCGGCTTATAGACAGACTGCGTTTTTTTATTTTTCTTCCAAAGTCTGCGATATTTTTGTATCTTTGTCCGCATGACAGACGAAAAGAAAGAAATATCACGTATCGAACGGCTAAAGGCGTTTCTGAATTGGGCGATTCACTTTATTACGTATGACATCTGGCGTATCACGGAAAATGAGGTGAGTGGTCTGAAGGAGATTTATATCAATGCCATCAAGACGATTATCCTTGCCATCCGCGGGTTCCAGAGCGAGAATCTTCAGACGAGGGCATCGGCGCTGACTTACAATACGATGTTGGCGATTGTCCCTTTGCTTGCCGTATTGTTGGGGATTGCGAAGGGGTTTGGTTTCCAGAATACGGTGCGTGAGGAGTTGCTGGATTATTTTCCCGGCCATCAGCTGGAGCTGGACAAGGCGTTTGAGTTTGTAGATAGCTATCTGGCTCAGGCACAGGGTGGGGTGATTATCGGTATCGGTTTGATACTCTTGCTTTATACGGTGATTAGTCTGATCTCTTCCATCGAAGATACTTTCAATGATATTTGGCAAATCAACAAATCGCGCCCGTGGTTCAGAAAAATATCCGACTATTTGGCTTTGTTTGTTATTTTGCCGGTGTTGATGACCTCGTCAAGCGGTATCGCCATTTTCGTATCGACCTTACAGAACTCATTCCTCCAGCATTATGTTTTCCTTACGCCGATAGTGGAACTTTGTTTGCATATCACGCCTTATGTGTTCACTTCGCTGGCGTTTGCCGGTTTGTATATTGCTTTGCCAAATACGAAAGTAAAGGTGGTCAATGGGCTGATTGCCGGAATCATAGCCGGATGCGCCTTCCAGTTCTTCCAGTTGGTCTATATCAGCGGACAGATCTGGGTGAGCAAATACAATGCCATTTACGGAAGTTTCGCGGCTTTGCCTTTGTTGTTGCTTTGGCTACAATTATCTTGGCTGATATGCCTGTTCGGTGCAGAGCTTTCGTATGCTTCTCAGAACGTGAAGAAGTTCAGTTTTGAGCGGGATAGCAAGAACATCAGCCGGAGGTACAAGGATTTTCTGACCTTGCTGATAGCATCGCTGATTATAAAACGGTTCGCGAATGGAGAAAAACCTTATACGGCAGACGAACTTTCGGATTCTTACCGGATACCGATCCGTGTGACAACACAAATCTTATATATGCTGACGGAATTGAAGATTATAACCGAGGTCGTGGTAGGAAATGATGACCGAGTGATTCATTACCAGCCGGCGATGGATATCAATCAAATCAGCGTCAGCCTGTTATTCGAGAAGATAGACCGGTTCGGCTCGGAGAATTTCAAGATAGACACGAAAGGGGTATTTAATAAAGAATGGGAAATGCTCTTGAAGACCCGTGAGGAGATGGTCCGGAGCAATGAGAATATTCTTTTGAAGGACCTTTGATAGAATTGAAAATTGAGAATTGAGAATTAATAAGAAAGTATTAATTCTCAATTCTCAATTTTTTCTTTCTTCGTTAAAACTCAAAACTTTCGATTTTCATTTCAGCCAATTCCTGAATTTTCGGAACCAACGTGGTGAAATGCGGAGCGGCCTGGTGAACATCCAAGCAAGCCTGGTCTTTCCAGGTTTCGCAAATCATCAATACGTCAGGGCGTGTTGCGCTTTCGAAGATGTCGTAGGCCACACAGCCGTTGTCTTTTAAAGATTGTGCTACTAAATCTTTGGCTGCATCCAATACCTGTGCGCGATTAGCCTCGCTGACCTGGATAAATACATTTAATCTGATCATAACTTCTAATTTTATTTCTGTTTAACAATGGGGCGGTTCACTGACGAACCGCGATTCAAAAGTAACAAAAAAAAGAATACCGAAGAAATAACCGATAGTTTTTTGGCAATAACCGATATTTCCGGAAAAATAACCGATATTTTTTCAGAAACAATGGGCGCTTTGGGAGATAACTCCTATTTTTGCAGGAAGAATGGGGCTATTCCCATAAATACAACAAAAAAGAAGAACCATATGATTGAATGTATGAAGAAAAGGCGGACTATCCGCCAATATACCTCTCAGCCTATTTCGGAAGACTTGTTGAACGAATTGCTGGAAGTGGCGTCAAGGGCGTCTAATACGGGCAATATGCAGTTGTATAGTGTGGTTGTGACGCGCGATAAGGCCGGAAAAGAACGGTTGGCTCCTGCCCATTTCAACCAGCCGATGATTATCTCGGCTCCAGTTGTCCTGACTTTCTGTGCAGATGCCAATCGTTTTGTGAAATGGGCGGAGCAACGGAAGGCAGAGGCAGGTTTTGATAATCTGCAAATGTTTATTGCCGCAACGATTGATGCGATGCTTTTTGCGGAGGCTTTTGCGGAAGCTGCCGAAGAACGCGGGTTGGGTCTCTGCTACTTGGGCACGACTGCCTATAATGCCGGTGAGATTATCAAGATTCTTTCCTTGCCGAGGCTGGTTGTCCCGATTGTTACCATTACGGTGGGCTATCCGCAAGATCCGCTTCCGGAACAATCCGAACGTTTGCCGTTGGAGGCAATTCTGCATACCGAACAATATGCGGATTATACGCCTGAATCCATCGACCGTTTCTATAAGGAGAAGGAAGAATTGGAGGTAAACAAACATTTTGTCCGCATCAACAACAAAGAGACGCTGGCGCAAGTATTTACGGATTTGCGTTATCCGAAAGAAAGTAATGAGAAATTCTCGGAAACCTTGTTACAGACATTGAAAGAACAGGGATTCCTGAAAGAAAAATAAAGGAAAGCAGGCTCAGGCGCAAAAAATATAGCGCCTGGGCTTGGGCTTTAAGCGAGAGGTATTTATAAATTACTTGCGGCAATCTGTAATTCTATTGCAGATTTGATAAAAGCATTTATGGAAATCCCTGCTTGTTTAGCTAAAACCGCAATACGGCTATGCGTATCCGGTGAAATACGGATATTTAAAGACCCGGAATAACTTTTGTGAGGTTCAATACCTTCTTCTTTACAATAAGCCAAATAATCATCTACAGCTTCCTGAAAAGCATGAGTCAGTTCTGAAACACTTTCTCCTTCGAAATTGACTAGTCCGTTTATGCCTTCAATTTTGCCAAAGAATACATTGTCTTTTTCACTGAATGCAACGGAGCCCATGAAACCTTTATAACTTAATGTATTCATAATTTATAGTTTTAAGAAACCTGCTTCAATCAAATCATTTAGCACTTGTTTCATCGCATACGATTTAAGAACATTTCCCGGATGGGGTTTATGCAACATGATAGGCCTTTTATCTCCATTTTTATAAATAACCCGTGATCCAGAAGTTTTACCTTTGTTTGATTTAAGATATCCGAATATAGCAAGTAACTTTTCCATTTCATCGAATGTAAAATCGGAAGGTTGTTTCTTAAATCGTGCTATGAGTTTATCTTTAGTGCCCATGCTTATCATTTTTGCAAAAGTAACTATTTTATAGTAGCAGACAAAGATTTCTGGATTTTTTATCAAGTAACATAAAAAGAGATGCGGTAAAAATGGATATTTCTCAATATCCATTTTTACCGCATCTGTTATTGTAGTACAAATTCTTGACTATTATTCCGCCGGCAATGTAAATACCTCTTCGAATGCGCCGAAGCTACCTGCGCTTACAGTAAACTCTAAGCTGACTGTGATGACACCGTCAACCAATTCGCCTTGTCCGGCAACCGATACTTCACCGTAGTCGCCGTAATTGCTGATTACAGCCTGATTGGTAACGACTACCGTCTTACCGTCAGCCTGAACTTGGAATACCAAGTCGTAGCCCTCTTCATACGGAGCGATAGCTTTATACCAAGTAATGTTGTCGGCCTTTTCAAATTCACAATCGCCTTCACCGCCTGCAAATGCAGAAACTACATGACCTGTTCCGATAGGACTGTAAGTATAATCGCGGTAAATCGTGATAGTCTTGGTCGTAACGGCATCTTCAAAAGAAGAAGCATACGATGGGTCAATGGTAATATTCACATCATAATCCGTACCGGATTCAATGTCACCTACAGTAACATGGAATGTCTTTCGGCCTTCGCCTGCTTCGAAAGAAACTTCGGACGGAATCTGGATTTCAGCCGGAACAGCAGATCCGTCAGCCATTGTTGCAGTTAATGGAACCGTTGTGGCTTCAGCTGTCTGTGCACGGACAATCTCCACATCGAATCCTTCATAACCTTCTGCCGGGAAAGTAACATCCTGAGCGGCAAATTCAAAAGCTACGCCCATGTTTGCTTCCTCAAACATCACTTTTTCATTTTCGGTTTCGCACGATGCGAACAGTGTCATCATCGCGATACCTAATCCGAATATATATCCTTTTACTTTCATTGCTTACTATTTTTATTAGATTAATGAATGTCCGCAAATGTCCGTTCAAGAGGACGAGTTGACAAGTTCACGAGTTGACAAGACTTAGGCATCTTGGAATATCCCCTTGTTTACTTGTTGCCTTGTCCCCTTGTCTCTAACGAATAGGAGTTTTGCGGATATTCGTTTTTAGATTATTTTGTATCTCCAACCGGATTCTGATCGGTTGCCAAATTCAAACTTGCATTTCCATCAAACTCGGTTTGCGGAATAGTCAATACCCACATGTAGCTTTCCGGATCGTCAGATGGACGGTTAGTCAGCTGGGCATCCAAAGGCCAACCCATTTCAGAAGTACGAACAAATCCTTGTTTCAAGCGGCGGATATCATAGATACGTCCGAATTCGCCCCAAAGCTCAATACGACGTTGTGTAATGATTTCTTCCAGTAAAGAACCGGTAACATCTGTAGTCAATTTGCCCAAAGCAGTACCGGTCTTTGTACAAGTGTAACCCTCTACGCGCTGGCTCATTACGGCAGACAAATCTTCCTTAGCGGCAGCCTCTTCACCCAAACGGCATTCAGCTTCAGCAGCTGTCAAGTACATTTCCTCCACACGCATCCAGATGTAATCACCTGTCCAAGTCTGCGTATCGGCAAAGCGGAATTTGTTTTGCATATAGCCTAAATCTTCATTACGCTCATCTGTCGGATCCCTCCAAGCACGGCGGCTATCGTTGGCGTTCATGCCATCATACAGCAGTTTGTTGATTTGCTTGTAGGCACCACTGTTTGCATAACCGGTTCCATCCTGGTCCATGTGTGAGAAGAAGCTGGCATACATACCCGACTGGTCAGAGTTGATGGCAGCGCCCCACATTACATTGCCGGCAGCCGTACTGTTCAAGCCCATGAAATCCTCAACCGGGATAACATCGCAACCGCTGGCTGCGATAGCTTCTTTAGCCGATGTCTTAGCCAAGTTCCAATCTTCCATTACCAAACCGATACGTGCCCGGATACCCAGTGCTACAGAATAGTCGATATGGCTGATGTGCTGGCGAGTCGTACCGTTCAGCAATTCCACAGCTTTGTTGATGTCGGCCAATATCTGGTCGTACACTTCCTGTACCGTAGCGCGCGGCTTACCTTGCGTACCTGCAACGGTTGGTTCGGTATAAATCGGGCAGCAAGGTTCCGACTCGTGACCTTTATAGGTACGTGCGAACGATTGTGCCAGCATGAAGTAAGAATAAGCGCGGATAGCGTAAGCCTGACCGATGACATAGTTCACGTCAGCCTCTTCGCCTTCCATTGTCTCTTCTGCATCTAAGATATAGTTGGCATTAGAAACCCATGTATAGTAAGCAGTCCACAAATCGTAAGAACGCCAAGAAGTAGAAGTATATCTGTCTTTTACCATGTATAAGCAATCATACCAGAACCAACCGCTACCCATAGCTGCCTGGATAAAGTCATCGCCCATTACATCTGCCATCAGATTGTAAGAGCTGATACCGAAGCTCTGATGTGTATTTCCGGCCGGAGACCAAGAAGCATACATCGAACGGTAAACACCATTCAACGGAACCAATGCGGCATTGGCGTTTGCCAACAATCCCGTTCCGGACATAGAGTCAGTCGGAGTGGTCTCCAACGAGCTTTCCAAGCAAGAGGTCAAAGTCATGCACCCAATCAATCCGAAACATGCATATTTGAATATCTTTTTCATATCTTTTCTGTCTATTGTTTATTGAATTAGAAATTAACTTCTACACCAAATGAGAATGTTCTGTTTGGCGAATAGCTGTAGTCCGTCTGTCCTGCGAAGTTGTACTGCGGGTCCATACCTTTCAGGTGGCTGAAGATAGCCAAGTTGTCCACAGAACCGAATACGCGAACAGAGTTCATGCCGGCTTTTGTCATCCAAGACTTCGGCAAAGTGTAGCCTAATGTAATGTTCTTAATCGTGAAGTAAGAAGCGTTGATCAAGAAACGGTCTGTCGTAGCGTTTGAGCTGGCAACCTCGATACGCGGAACGTCTGTGATGTCACCCGGTTTCTGCCAACGGCGCAAAGCATGCTTGTTCCATGCATTGTTGTAATACATATTCTCCATGGAACCTTGATACAGACCATCGTAAATCTTACCGCCGATAGAGTAGGTAGTCAAGATAGCCAAGTCGATGCCTTTCCAAGAGAGGTCAGTACCCAAGCTACCATACAGGTCCGGAATACGGCTTCCCATGTAATACTTGCTGTTGGCCGCCTTCGTATAATCGCTGCTGATACGTTCGTTAATCATATTGCCGTTTTCGTCTGTATCGTAAACCCAATACAGCTGTGCACCGGTTGCCGGGTCAACGCCAGCCGTTTTAGCCATATAGAACGTATTCAATGGCATACCTTCCTTGATACTGAAGATACCGCTGATGATTTCATCCGATTCGCCGGTCAGCTTCAATACCTTGTTGTTTACCGTAGAACCCATCCAAGTAACATTCCACTGGAAGTCATCGGTCTTGATAGGAGTAACACGCAATTCGAATTCGAAACCGCTGTTGCGCATATTACCTACATTGGCATTGTAACCGTTGAAACCGGTTGAAGTAGCCATCGGGTAAGAAAGCAACATATCTACTGTCTTCTTGTTATAGTATTCAGCGTTCAAGCTGATGCGGCTGTCTAACAAGGTAGCTTCGATACCGACGTTCATGTTACCGTTCTTTTCCCACGTTACTTCACGGTTTTCCAACGAAGTTACCATACCACCAATCTGGTTCTGGTTCGGCCAGCCTAAGTCATATAGGCTCTGCCACAAGTAGTAGTTGCTTGTACCGTCAGAGTTCAAGATGTTATCGTTACCCTGCTGACCGTAGCTCAACTTAACCGATAAGTTGTCAATCCAGTCAATATCTTGCATGAAGGCTTCTTTCGATACGCGCCAGTTACCGCCGACAGACCAGAATGTACCCCAACGGTTGTCTTTGTAGAAACGGGAAGAACCATCCGAACGCAAAGATGCTGAGAAGTAGTATTTCTCATCGAAGTTGTAATTGAAACGGCCCATCCAAGACTCAATACGATAATTGTCAGTATAAGAGTCGGCTGCATACATCGTTGTACCCGGACGCAATTCCAAGATGCCGTCTACCAGATTCGTCTTTCCGGCTTCTAAGTATTCATATTTGTAAGCATAGAACTCATGACCGACCATCACGTCGAAGTTATGCAGACCGAATGAACGGTTCCAGGTCAACAACTGGTTGAATGTGTAACTCTGCATACGCGAGTTGTTCTTGTCCAACATACCTCCGGCAGCAGCTTGGTTACCATGATACATATTCATATAAGACATCTTGTACTGGCTGCGGTAGTCCACCCCGAAGTTTACATTCAGCTTGATACCCTGGAATACACCAAAGCTTTCATTGTCTGACCCCAAGGTAATACCCGTACGTACACCGGCAACGTCGTTTTTGATATCGGATTTATCATCCAACAGACCTCCTAACGGGTTGTAATCGTTATAGCTACCCGGACGTCCGTTCTCACCGTAGTCTAATTGCGGATTGCCGTTTTCATCCAGCACATTGTTACCGTTCTCGTCTTTGATATACATCGGGAGCAACGGAGAAGCGAACTGAGAAGAATACCAAACGTTCGAAATCGAAGATCCGTCATAGTCACTGTAGTTCTGGACTGAGTGAGAAAGAGAAGTATTTGCAAACGCTGTGAACCAGTCTGTAATCTTCGAGTTCACGTTAGCGCGGGCATTGTAACGCTGGAATCCGGTTGTTACCAAGATACCGTCTTCGTTCAGGTAACCCAAAGAGAACATATATTTGGTCTTTTCGTTACCGCCGTTTACGCTTAACTGATGCTCATGACGGAACGCGTTGTTTTTCAGCAGCTGGTCCATCCATCTTTCGTCCCAAACCGACTGAGCGTCCGGACGAACCATACCGGTAGCCGGGTCAATCATGTTGTCCCAAGTATAATTCTTGAACGGATTGTATAACTCGCCGCCCAATGTAGAACCTAAGTTGGCACGTGCCATAGCTTCGGCATCAGCCCAACTGTATCCATTATTATATATGTAGCCGTTACGCAAAGATTCGTACGTCAACTGAACGAAGTCTTTCTGGTCTACCATGTCATATTCTGGCAATGCTCTGGAAGACCAACCTACCGTAGAACGCCACGTTACGGAAGTCTTACCCTCTTTACCCTGCTTGGTCGTAATCATTACGACACCGTTTGCACCACGGGCTCCATACAAGGCACCTGCCGAAGCATCCTTCAAGACAGTCATCGATTCGATATCCGAAGGGTTGATAGACGACAAATCGCCGTCATAAGGTATACCGTCTACTACATACAACGGGTCTTGAGAAGCATTGATTGAACCATAACCACGAATCACAATCTTTGAAGATTCACCCGGCTGACCGGAACCGGAAGTAGTTAACAAACCGGTAGTCTGACCTTCCAAACCTTTTGAAACGTTTGTGATAGGACGAAGTTCCAATTTTTCATTGCTAATGTTTGAAGCCGAGCCGGTAAAAGAAGATTTCTTAGCCGTACCGTAAGCTACAACCATGACTTCATCCAAAGCCTGGGAATCAGATTCCAACGTAACGTTTATACGGGAAGCTACGCGTACTTCCTGTGTTTCCATACCTACGTAAGAAAT
>URGO01000086.1 GCA_900547435.1 uncultured Parabacteroides sp. | reverse complement strand
CCGCGCGGCGTTCCCCGACCGATGAGTTTTTATCCTGTTTGCTAACGAATCGTTGCGTTTCTATTTGGATTCTTCAATGAAAATCCGAACTCTCCAGCAAGGCGGATTTCGGATAGATATCGCGTACCTTGAGGTATATACTTACCGGTGTCTGCAAATCGCCCAACACCCGGCGCACTTTCGTATGATAGCTATGTTTCATTTTTTTTAGGTAGTTAGTAGTTGGTAGTTTGTAGTTAGAAGTTGGAAAATTCTTCATTCTTAATTCTTCATTCCTCATTCTTCATTTTTCTTCATTCGTTTAACGTAGGTCTCCATGTCCTTATCGCCTCGTCCGGAAACGGTCAGGACAACGACATCCTCCGGTTGGAAATTCAATTTCGGTAAAGCTCCGAGGGCATGTGCGCTCTCTAACGCCGGAATGATTCCTTCCATACGTGTCAGGAAGAATGCGGCTTCAAGGGCTTCGTCATCATTTACCGCGATCACCTTCGCGCGATGAGTCTCGGCCAGGTTAGCGTGCATCGGACCGATTCCCGGATAATCCAGTCCGGCTGAGATGGAGTAGGGCTCCTCTATTTGCCCGTCCTCATTCTGAATGACAAAGGTACGCGCCCCATGAATGATACCTTTCTTTCCCAATTGGATGGTAGCGGCGGTTTTCCCGGAGAAAACACCCAATCCGCCCGCCTCGGCCAGTACGATTTTCACCCGTTCATCATCCAGATAATGGTAAATCGTTCCGGCGGCATTGCTTCCGCCTCCTACACAAGCTATCAGGTAGTCCGGATAGTCCCGCCCCTCGTGCTCCTGCAATTGCACACGTATCTCCCGGCTGATGACGGATTGCAAGCGGGCTACCATATCCGGATAGGGATGTGGGCCTACGGTCGACCCGATAATATAATAGGTATCCGCCGGATGGCAACACCAGTCGCGTATCGCCTCGTTGGTCGCATCCTTTAGGGTCATGTTCCCTGATGTTACCGGGATTACCTTTGCGCCCAGCATCTCCATTTTCTGAACGTTGATACGCTGGCGTTCCACATCGGTTTTCCCCATATACACCACACATTCCAGGCCCAGCAGGGCACAAGCCGTCGCGCTGGCCACCCCATGCTGACCGGCACCGGTCTCGGCTATGATCCGTGTCTTGCCCATGCGTTGCGCCAAGAGCGCTTGCCCCAAGGCATTGTTTATCTTGTGCGCTCCCGTATGATTTAAATCCTCGCGCTTCAGATAGATCTTGCATCCGTAATGCGCACTCAACCGTTTGGCGAGATAAAGCGGTGAAGGACGCCCCACGTAATCGTGCAATAACCGTTCATACTCCTTACGGAATGACTCATCTTCCAGAATCGTCAGATAATTCTCACGCAAAGTTTCTACACACCGATGCAGAATTTCCGGGACATAGGCTCCGCCAAATTCCCCGTAATACCCATTCTCATCTACTTGATACGTTTTCATCTTTTCTTTATTTTATGTTGTTATTCTTATCTTGTATCTTATTTTCTCGTTTCTTTCAACCTGTCCTAACGAAAAAGCGGCCTGCCGCAAGTGCGACAGACCGCTTTCATCATATCAGAAGTATATACATATAGGTCTTCGTCTCTTACGACTTATTCAAGTTGTACGAGGCGCCACCACCAATATGTATTTACTAAAATAGTTCTCATTTTTCTGTTTTTTGATTCTTTTCGACGGCAAATATAAAGCATCCTTTATTATAATGCAAACATTTTCCCTCTTTTTTTATCTATTCTAGTCTATTTGCTTCTCTATGACTTCTTTTCATCTGCATAAGTGAAAGGCAGGAACTTCACCAATATTAATACCGGAATAGCCGCAAAGAGGACCACGACAAAGAAGATGTCATACCCCAGCCAATCGCTCAGGAATCCGCTCATCATACCCGGAATCATCCCCCCAAGGTTCATGATTCCCGAAGCAAAGGCATAATGCGCCATCTGGTGTTTCCCCGGAGCCACCTGCTGCATCATAAAGAGCGTCAGGCCTACGAAACCGAAGCCATACCCGAAATATTCGACGGTAATTGCGCCACCGATTAGCCACGCGCTATCCGGCTGGTAAATAGCCAGCAAAGGATAAACCGCAAACGGGAAGTTGAATACGCAACAAAGCGAGAACAGTGTTTTCTTCAATCCGTTATGCGAGATGTAATAGCCGGCAAGGAACGAGCCCAATACGAAGGCCGCCGCACCAAAACTTCCGTAATACAATCCGATTTCCTGTTCGGTCAGTCCCAATCCGCCATTCTCCAAAGGCGCTTTCAGGAACAACGGTACGATTTTCATCACCAGCCCTTCGGCAAAGCGATACAATATAATGAAGATAATATAAAGCCAGATGTATTTCTTCTGGAAGAAAGTCAGGATAACCTCTTTCAGGGCAACCCAGGTGTCGTGCATGGAGGTAACACGCTTTTCTCCGTCCTCAACTTTATCGCTGGGCAGCATCTTCCAGTGGTAAAGGGCCAGAACAAGCATAATCGCCCCACAACACCCCATGATGGTCATCCAGGCATGAACCACACCCACATGCTCAATCAGGTAACCCGCCAGATAAACCAGTCCTCCGGTAGCGGCCAGCTTCGCCACATTGTAAAAGGCACCTTGCCATCCGATATACTTGGCCTGGTCATCCTTGCTCAGCACAGCCATGTAAACTCCGTCGGTCGCTACGTCATGCGTCGCCCCGCTGAAAGCTATCACGGCAAGCAGAGCGATGGATATGGCAAAGAAATTGGGCAATTGCAAAGACAAAGCCACCAATCCGAAGAATACGCCCGAGCAGAATTGTGTCAAGACCACGAAAAACCTCTTCGTCTTGAACATCTCCAGTAAAGGACTCCACAAAGCTTTGATCGTCCAGGCGAACAAAATCACAGTGTTCCAGAAAGCAATCTGCGCATCCGATATGCCAAGACCTTTAAACATCAGGGCCGTCACCATATTCAATACGACAAACGGCATACCCATCGCGAAATAGACCGTAGGTACCCACGCGACAGGAGATATTTTATGTTTGATCGTGCTATTCATACGCTTCTCTTACAACCATTGGTTCATAAATTCGTCCATCTCAGCCGCGTGCTCTTCCAGACTTTGCAATAATTTGAATTGTGCTTTCGTACGAATCAGGTTGTGCTTCGGGCTATGAATTTTATAATAGGTATCCCCGTTCAGGTAATCCGTCAGGAAGCGTACAGTCTGCATATAGGTCAGCAACCGTCCTCCGTAGGGCAAAAGCTTGATTTCCGTAGGCGTCAGGAAAGCTTTTGCCTTCTCCATATACCCGCGTGTATAAGCCTGGAAGATGGGCATATTCACGCCTACACGACTCAGGTCTTCGTCATCCTCTGCTCCGGTATTGCCTGCCGTGCGGATAAAGTCGCCTATGTCAGACAAGACAAATCCGGGCATCACCGTGTCCAGGTCGATGACGCAAAGCACCTCGTCGGTATTTGCGTCAAACAGCATATTATTTACTTTTGTATCGCAATGGTTCGTGCGTTTTTTCAGTTTCCCTTCCCGGTACAGGCGTTCCTGGATGCACATAGCCTCCGCGCGTTTCTCTATTTCGTCTACCAGCTCCTTCACTTCGTCCAGGCGGTTTGCAGCATTCGCCTTGATAGCCTCGCGGAATTGCTGCAAGCGAAACTCCATATTATGGAAATTCGGGATTGTTTCGCCCAATGTTCCCTCCGGGATATCCGCCAGCATGGTCTGGAAATCACCAAATGCCTTTCCTGCTTCGTATGACAGTTCCGGAGTCACCTCCTCATAACTTTTGCTTCGCGGGATAAACAGAGACACCCGCCAATAGCTGTCTCCGTCAAAGTAATACTGCTTCCCGTCTTTAGTCGGGAGGAAAGTCAGCACTTTGCGGTCTATATCCGTCTCGCCTCGCGCCTCCAGTTTCTTACGGATATGTGAGGTTACCGTATGGATATTGTGTTGCAACATATCCACATCTGTAAAGATGAGGTGATTTATCCGTTGCAATACATACTTAATCTCGCCATTTGCAGTGATTACTTTCAACGTGTCGTTGATATGTCCGTTTCCAAAAGGTTCAGCTGATACAACAGGCTCCTTTAAATCAAACTGGTCCAGAATGGCCAGCAGTTCTTCTTTCGTTTTCGCCATGATATTAATCTCGATTTGTTTTATTTGCGTTTATTTGGGCAAATATAGGAATTTTTAATCAACTAAAAAACTTACAAACTAAAAAACTATTAGGATATTCATTATTATTTCCCTATATTTGGGACAAATCACCAAAGAGGGAGGATTATTTATGAACAGATACCTATTTCCGATAGTCGGATTCCTGTGTTGCTTATTGGGCGGATGCGCATTCCATACGTCCGAAGAAATCACGTATAATCCCTATATAGAGGCGTTTACATCCGGCGAAGTGTCCCGTTATACCCAGCCCACTCTTATTTTAGCTGAACCTATTCCTGCCGGAAAAGCCGGGGAGTGGGAAAAGCAGATACAAATCACCCCGGAACCGGAAGGACGTTGGACTTTTGACGGGCAACGAACATTCATCTTCAAACCGGCTCAGACGTTGAAGCGGGACACGCGTTATCAGTTGAGTGTCGACCTCTCCGCCTGGCGAGACATTCCGGAAAAGAAATACCGGAAGTTCAAACACACCTTCCGGACGGTGGCTCCGCGTGTACGGGCGGATTGGGTTTCGCTGGACATGAACAGCACACATCCGGAGAACTATAATGTGGTATATGTGATATATACCTCCGACAGGGAATTGCCCGAAACCGTAGAACCTCTGATAGGCGTAACGGAAAAGGCGGATATGCGCTGGCAACATAGCGCGGACGGGAGGAAGCATCAGCTTACTTTAGAAAATATCCGGCCGGGCAAACGGGACATCAAACTGTATGTCCTGCCCAACAAACTGGGTATTCCGGAGGATGATCTGATTCAAACCGGCATACCGGACGCAAAGGATTTCTCTGTCTACCGGGTGAATTACGTAAGAGAGCCGGAACGGTATGTGGAGGTTGTTTTCACTCAGCCCTTAGACGAAACACAGTCTCTGCAAGGGCTGGCTTATCTGGCGGGGAACACGCAGGGTATCGTAACCGCCACGGAGAACAAGTTGCGCCTTTATCCGGAGAACAAAGAGATACGTTCGCTGGAGGTTATCCTGAAAGCCGAACTGAAAAGCAAGAGTGGACAGGCATTGGAGAAGGAGGTAAGTTGGCCCATTCAGGAAAACGAAGGACTTCCGGCAGTACGCTTTATAGGCGAAGGTGTGATTCTCCCGCAATCCGCCCGGCTGAGTGTCCCCTTCCAGGCTATCGGGTTAAAAGGGGTTATAGTCCGGGTCTTGAAAATAGGAGAGCAGAATATTGGTCAGTTTTTGCAAACAAATCAACTGGACCAGACGGGTGAACTGATGCGCGTAGGGCGGCTTGTGACTCGCCAGGTGCTGTTTTTGGATGAGCAGTCGTACGACCTGAAGCGTTGGAACACCTTTGCTCTGGATTTGAACCAGCTGATCCAACCGGAGCCGGGAGCGATTTACCGGGTTATCCTGTCATTTGACGAAACTTTATGCGCCCTGACTTGTTCGGATGGTAGGGAATATACGAAAGAGGAGATTCGGGCCAAAAATGAAATCGCCTTCCAAGAGGAGGTAAATCGGTTTGACGAAGGGGGATGGTATTATCAGGAGGACGCGAATACCGATTGGTCGCTCTACCGGTATCAGGACCGGAACAACCCTTGCACTCCTTCTTATTATTTCAACAAGTCGGTAGGCAAGAATATTCTGGCTACCAACATCGGACTGATGGCCATGGCGGGAACGGACGGGAAAATGCTTGTTTTGGCCCATCACCTGCGGAACACCGAGCCGATAGAGGGGGTATCGGTGCAAGCGTATAACTATCAACGGCAGTTGTTGGCCGAAGGATTGACGGACAGACACGGAATGCTTACTTTCGACCTGAAGAAAGCCGGCGGAAAGCCTTTCTATTTGCTGGCCTCGACGGGGAAACAACGCTCTTACTTGCGTGTGGATGATGCTTCGGCCCTATCTTTAAGCACGTTTGATGTGGAGGGAGAGGTGTTGCAACGGGGCGTGAAAGGGTTTATCTACGGAGAACGGGGCGTATGGCGTCCGGGCGATACGTTGCATATCGGGTTTATGCTCCACGATAAGGGGAAAATGTTGCCCGAACATCATCCGGTGCGTTTAGGCATCTATAACCCGTTAGGGCAATTATACCAGCAAAAGGTCAGTACGGAGGGGGTATCCGGCCTATATACATTCCATATACCGACCGAAGCCGATGTTCCTACCGGCGCTTGGATGGCCAAGGTTGAGGTGGGAAGCGCCTCTTTCGAAAAACGTTTCCGTATCGAGAGCATCAAACCGAATCGGCTGAAGATTCAGCTAAAAGCTCCCAAGTACCTGCTTCGGGATGAGGCGTTGGATATTCCGCTTCATGTGGAATGGTTGCAAGGTGCAAAAGCCCGTAATCTGAAATTTGACCTGCAAGGGACTTTCATCTCGACCGAGACAACCTTTGATAACTTCAAGGAATACCAATTCTCGAATCCGGCACAGGTGTTCAATTCGGAAGAGAGCCAACTGATTACCGGCCGGACTGATGCGGAGGGGAACGCTATCATTCAAGCCCGGTTGCAGGTAGGCACAACGGCTCCCGGAATGCTGTTGGGGAACTTCGTTACCAAGGTGTATGAAGAATCGGGAGATTTCAGCATTGATGCTGTCCGTATGCTCTATTCGCCTTATAAGAGGTATATCGGAATCCGCTCTCCGCAAAAGGGAGAGCAGCCGTTGAGTACGGACAAGGAATATTCCTATCAACTGGTTTCGGTGGACTATCAGGGGAATCCGGTAGGTAATGCGGACTTGTCGGTAGACATTTATAAAGTGGACTGGTACTGGTGGTGGAGTGCTGACCGGAACGCGCTGGCCAACTATGTGTCCGGTTCCTACAATAAACCGGTAAAGCATCTGGATATCCGAACTGACGGGCAAGGGAATGCTTCTTTTCCGCTCCGCTTCGCCCGTGAGGAATGGGGTACTTACCTGATTTTGGCAAAAGACAAACAAGGCGGGCATACGACCGGGCTTACCTGTTATTATGACTGGCCGGAATTGGAAGGACGGAGAGACAGGAACGGGGCGGATAATGCTTCCATACTTACTTTCAAGACAGACAAGGAAACGTATCGTCCGGGAGAGACCATCCATGTGTCTATCCCTTCTTCCGAGGGAAGCCGGGCCATAGTAAGCGTACAGACCGGTACGAAAATCCTTTCGGTAGAGGAGTATGTATGCCAGGATAACGAGACCTCGCTGGAAATCCCTGTAACCTCGGAGATGGAACCGAACGCTTATCTGTTTATCTCGCTGATTCAGCCGCACGGGAACACCGAAAATGACTTGCCTATCCGGATGTACGGAGTAGTCCCGTTTGAGGTCATCTCGGAAGAAAGTCGCCTGTTGCCTCAAATAGAGACCGCTAACGAATGGAAGCCGGAATCGACCTGCACATTGACTGTCTCCGAGAAATCCGGACGGGAAATGGCCTACACCCTTGCTATCGTAGATGAGGGATTATTGGACCTGACTCGTTTCCAGACGCCTGACCCGTGGACGGCGTTTCATGCCCGCGAAGCGTTGGGCGTACATACCTGGGATTTGTATGATTATGTATTGGGGGCTTATGGCGGACGCATCGAACAATTGTTCAGCATCGGAGGTGATGATGTGTTGAATAAAGGTCCCAAAGCTGTAGTGAACCGGTTTACTCCGGTGGTACGTTTCTCCGGCCCGTACAGGTTGGGGAAAGGCGAACGGAAAGCGCATACCCTGTTTTTGCCCAACTACAACGGACGTGTTCGTGTCATGGTTGTCGCTACGGATGGAATGGCTTATGGGAATGCGGAAAAAAGCGTAATGGTCCGGAAACCGGTCATGCTGTTAGGCACGTTGCCCCGGGTCATCGGGACGGACGAAGAGATGGAAATCCCGGCTACGGTTTTTGCTACGGAAGAGCAGGTCGGTGATGTTCAGGTAAGGATTCAGACTTCGGACGAGATGGAGGTAATCGGTAGTTCGACCTGCCAACTTCATTTCCAGGCTCAGGAGGACCGCACCGTGACTTTCCGCGTGAAAGTGAAAGACCAACCCGGCAAGGGACGTGTTACATTAACCGCTATCGGAAAAGGGGAGAAGTCTACCTATGAGACCGATTTGGAGATTCGTTCTGTATCAACCCGACAAGTAAAGGTATTGCATGAAACCATAGATGCCGGAGAGACCTGGAATAAAGAGATTTCGTTGGACGGACAACCGGGTAGCAACCGGGTAGAACTGGAAGTGGCCCGCATTCGGCCTTTGAACCTGACCGGGCGATTGCAGGAATTGAACGACTATCCGCACGGGTGTCTGGAGCAGATTGTCTCGAAAGCTTTTCCGCAAGTGTATTTGTCCCGATTCATGGAGCTGACGGACGAACAGGCCCGTATAAGCGAGACAAATGTAAAGCAGGCCATTAGCCGGTTGCGTTCCTACCAGACGGCATCCGGTTCGTTTGCCTATTGGGCCGGACAGACCGGAACTAACGCTTGGGGAAGTATCTATGCCTTGCATTTCCTCTTGGAAGCAGAAGCGCAGGGCTATGCGAGTCCGAGTTCCATGAAGCAACAGGCATTGACGGATTTGAGGAAGATTGCTTCGACTTGGAAAGAGCCTTCAGACAAACAGATTCGGGAGTCCGAAGTATTGATTCAGGCGTATCGGTTGTATGTCGTTGCTCTTGCCGGACAAGCGGATGTGGGTGCCATGAATCGGTTGAAAGCGTTGGAGATTTCTCCTCTTGGAAAGGAGATGCTGGCATTGGCTTATGCACAGATCGGGCGGAGCGATGTTGCGAATACATTAATCAACCAAACTCAGGAGGCGGATAGTTCCGTACTGAATGGCAGGGACGAGACTTTCGGTTCCGAACTCCGTGACGATGCCATCCGTCTGTTGCTCCGTTGCGCATTGGATAAAGAACCGGAAATGCTTCCGCTGGTCAACCGGTTATCCGAAACGCTCTCTTCGGACAGATGGCTGAACACGCAGGAGACCGCTTTTGCTATTCTGGCGTTGGCTGATTATTACGGAAAGTACCAACCGGAACCGGGGGAAATGAATTTCGTTTATCGGCATCAGGATATCGAAGAGTCGGTACGGACTCCGGAAACGGTTTGGGCTGACCAGCCTTTGCTGGAGGGGAATCCGGGGATGTTCCCACTTCAAATCCGGAACGAAGGTAATGTGCCTTTGCATCTATTGGCGAAGATATCCGGCGAATCGTCTCAGGAGAATATCCCGGCTTCCCAAAACGGATTACGCATTTCGGTAGATTACCGGACCACCGACGGGCATTCGTTGTCGGTATCGGAATTGGGACAAGGAACAAATTTCGAAGCGTGGATTACCATTCAGAATCCTACCGCCCGGCCTTTGTCTCATCTGGCATTGACCGCCATATTCCCTTCCGGCTGGGAAATCCTGAACACACGTTTCCTTCCGGTAGCTACCGAGGAGGATAAAGTAGATTACCAGGATATCCGGGACGACCGGGTGTTGAGTTATGTGGATTATCTGCCTGCCGGAAATCAGGTTACGGTGCGGATTAATCTCTGTGCGGTCTATTCCGGTCGGTTCTATCTGCCTCCGATTACGTGTGAAACCATGTATGATTCGGCTATTCGGGCCAATACTTCGAGTGGCTGGGTACAGGTGAAGTAAATAAGAAAAGAATGGGAAAAAGCCATCTCAAGGTTTTTATGTCAAAAAAGTGACATTTCTGTCATTTTTTTAATGTAGGTTACATGTGGTATAAAAGGAATGGCTACCTTTGCAGGTGATAAAAATGACATTTCTGTCAAAAATATGACGTAGAATATGAGCAATAAGAAGACGAGTTGACAAGGCATTAGG
Organism: uncultured Parabacteroides sp.; assembly: GCA_900547435.1. GTDB lineage: Bacteria > Bacteroidota > Bacteroidia > Bacteroidales > Tannerellaceae > Parabacteroides. The sequence goes on along the minus strand of URGO01000086.1, from coordinate 3,989 downwards.
CTATAACCTTTTCCCTTGTCAACTCGTTTTCTTGTCAACTCGTCAACTGTCGAATTTATCTTATCCTCAACTTCGCTTCAGCTGAGCCTTGTTCGCTTATGACACGTACAATATAAATTCCCTTGGTAACATTCAGCTGACAGGTGGATACTCCTATATTCTTCCGGCTTTCCACCATACGGCCACTCAGGTCGTAAATCTGAACTTGTTTCAATTTGTCCGAAGGAGATGCCGCGATAATCAACTGCCCGCCATTCGGTGAATAAATGCGGATATCGCTTTCTACCCGGATATTGCCGGCATCGGTAGTCAGGAAGTAACGTCCGTGGCTGGAGCCGGTCAGGTTCAACGTATAGCTGTCGCCCTCTATCGGGGTACTGCTTCGCGTTACCGCATCGTAGAGATAAAGCGGTTCGGTCAATTGCGAAGCGCCTTCGACGGTCAGTTCTACTTCCTCATTATCCTTAGCATAAACGCCTAAGGGGATATTTTGGCAATCGTGAACAGCATTTACGGCTGCGGCATAGTTACCGGCTACGGTATACACAGTCGGTGCATCCAATTCGGAATCCAGCAACGTTACCGCATCCCGATCTGATTCGTATTGGTTCGAAGCATCGAAGCTCTGAACTACCGCCGCACGGCTCTTTCCTTTCGCGCTGGAAGCGGTCAAGGTCAGTTGCGGGTTGGTGGCTTCGTAAGAACGGGTATAAACATTTTCCGTATTTCCCGGCTTTGCCGCAGTCATCGAAGTCGAGAAGGTTATCTTCTTGTTTTCATCTGCGACATTATCTTTTACTTCAATAAAGAATGCCGTCATCGGGGCAATATAGGAATCTGTGCCATCTGTTATGACATGTGCACCCGCTGCATTATCCCAATCCGTTACATCCGGCGTACCGACAACGATGCTTCCGGTATTACGGTCTAATGTCCAGAACTTACTTGCTAATACGTTTTCGTTTTCTTTCAAGAAGCTGTTATCTCCAGTCATTTTCAGATAAGCCATATACGGATTGCCGACCAGGAAGTGTTCACCGTTACCATCTGCATCTGTATCATCAGACAAGTCAATTATAATATCAGTACCCGTGGTACCATTTACTTTGTCCATCAACGTATATGCATCCGTTCGGCTGATATGATCTCCATCTGACAAATTCCCAGCTGCTCTTGTTGAAGCCTCGTAACTGTATTTTGTATCTGCTTTGGGGAGGCGAACTAATGCTGACCCTGTTGTGTTACTTTCCGGCAAATCTTCTACCCTCGCATAAAAACCTTTACCTTCGCTATACGGAACCCATACGTCATTGTATTCGATGCTCCAGTTGTTTTTCACCGTCTCTACATCCGTAGCGTTATCTGCATTATGCGAATCTCCTTCTTTTGTCACATATGCGATAGCCTTATCCCATGCCTTTTGATAAAAAGCTGGATTCCAACGACTATTTGTCGTTCCACTTTCATGTTTACCAGAATAGGTGATATCCTCAAAAGCTTTTGTCTCTTGTCGGCCATTGCTGGATGGCGCATACATATCACCGGCATAAACATTATGCAACGGAGCAGATATCCAATAAGGCTTACCCTCTTCCATCTCAAAATCTACCCACGCCTTTTGGTAATCCAAATAATCCTGATGATACATAGAGGCATTCGGCTTGAAGTAGATTTCGCTTACCTTATTAATATAGTAAGGCTCAATTTTTCCTACAGCATTAACCACCGCCATCTCGTAACGGATAGAGTCTGCCATATCTTTACCATCCGATGTTGGTTCGCTCCAGCCTTTTAAGAAACGTTTATCCGTATCTCTATTATCTGAAGCACTCTCATCTATTAAGCTCAATTCTTTATTTTCTGATAGAGTAATCTTCGTGAAATAAAGTGGTGAATAAGCATCATCAATAGCATCCGAACCATTGGCATCTGTATCTGGACTTTCGGCATAACCATCAAAATACAAATCTCCTTTTGTTGATTGTTTCCATAAATTTTCATCATACCAATTATCGTCCGTATCGCCTGTCCATGTCAGGTATTGAGGAACAATCTTTACAGGTAACGTTATCAATCCATCACATTCGCTGGACAAACGATTCTCATTATCGTCATATTGAGCAAAAGGTATTAACAGCTCGTATCTTTGTCCTTCTTGTAATTTTTCTTTTGCCTCTTCCTTCAAAGAAATAGTTACAACCGCATCGTCTGCATCTCTAGAAATATCCAGTATAGCTGTTCCAATCTCCGGATATTCGTTTGCTGGATTGTTTAAGTACATAGCAACCCCTGATGATATATCTGCCGTCTTTAAAGAATGAGCCTCAGATGCCATTAAATATTCGAAACCTTTTTGCAACGGAACATGTAAAACAATGCTTTCACCCATATTCGGATGTCCTAAACGCAAAGAAACTTCATCTTTGAATGGCTTCGATGTGTATCCCGGATGTAACTCTGGGACATCCTCGCTATACGTTCCTAATCGAACGGCTGTTATTTCTGTACAATAAATTTTATCATCCACCACATTACCACCAACGATAAATGGCATGGCTACGATCGAATCATTTTGAATAGGACGAGTAAATTCGGTTGTAGCAATCTGTAATAAATCTTGTTCAAACAAATGTATCAACCCATTTCTGACTTCTGGATCAACATTTGATGCGTCTCGAACATCATCTATATCAAATTCACGTTCAATATTTTTGTCCTTTCTAAATTCTTCTATTGCATGCTTTAAATCATAATCACCAAATATTCCATCTGTCGTCAATTTGTCATAATCAGCCATTGAACCTAAAAACCAATCGAAACTATAATTTACACTTAGTTCAGTTCCGTCTGTTCCTATCAAATCCGCTTCAATATGACGCAACGTACCCAGACAAGCCAAAGCACCGGTATTATTCACCGTTTCCACGGTAATACGCACTGCCGGTTGTACCTCAAACGGAGATATCAAAACACAAGGATCTTTCAGGTTAAATGATGTCGAGGGGTCTGCATCTCCTTCAGGAACTTCCCAATTTTCCACGGCCTGCGCTCCCATTAAAACGACATGGTATTCACCGGATGCTACAATCGGATTGCCATCGCTGTCAAGGCCAACCTGTTCATCTACATATTTCAAATCCGTATTGTTTACATCTAAAGCATAAAGGTAAACTCTATCAGGATCATCCGCTTCTCTCCACGGGCAACGGATACGAGGTATTTGCAAGCGGCTATAAAGCTCTTCTATAACTTCAAGATAGGTACCTTCATATCCCTCATAAGTAACATTCTTTTCTGTTAGACCTTGTAGAGCTATTTCCGTTATTTTACCATCCGAATCCGAATCGGGTACATAATCTGATTGTTTATTGTTATATAACTTAACCGCTGTATTATAATCCTTAACTGCCCGTAAATTCAATATTTTTTCCCGTCTCAAAGCTTCTTCTCTACTACTCGGATAATTTTTATCCTCATAAACAGTCGAGTTTATAACTCGGAAAGAATACATAGACTGAGGTACCGGTACTCTTAAACTTTTATTCACGCGAACCCAACGATATTGATGTCCTTTCTCAAGTACGATTGGATCCGGATCTTCATCATTTTTCAATGTTCTATCCGTAATATCAATCACATTTTCTGTTGTATTTTCATCAAATCCTTCTACAAAAGAAAAATAGGTATTACCGACATGGCTTTCCGTTGACACTTTTGTAGGATTTACCGCTTCAGGACCATTCAAGCCAAAACGATATTTTACTAAGTCAAAACTATTTTCCGGATCATTGCTATACAATTGCGTATTTTCATCCACAATCGATTCATTTGCAGTCCAACCCATATTTCTTAACATGGTTGCATAATCCAAACTGACAGTCAAGACAGAGGCATCACAAGCATCATAACGTTGTACCTTAATGTTCGGCTTCGATTTATACACGCGCACATCGTCAATGGCATAGTCCGCGCCATAGGTATGAGCGGTT
>URGO01000085.1 GCA_900547435.1 uncultured Parabacteroides sp. | reverse complement strand
TATCGGCTCCCGTCACGGTACGTTTTACCGCATACGCCAACGAACCTACGGCCGCTTATTACGTATGGAGCATCTATCGGGAAGAGGATGGACCTGACAATCCGTTGGTACGCTTATCGGAACCGGAAGTGGAATATACATTCAACGAGTTCGGAAAGTTTAAGGCCGTGGTAGAAGTAAGTAATGCAAGCGGAAGTTGCTATACCTCTTCCGAAGAGTTTGAGCTGGATGTAGCGGAATCCTTTTTGGATGTCCCGAATGCCTTCTCACCGGGTACTACTCCGGGGGTAAATGACGAATTCCGCGTTGCCTACAAATCATTGGTGCGTTTCTCTTGCTGGATATTCAACCGCTGGGGACAAGAAATTTATCATTGGACCAATCCGGCCACCGGATGGGACGGAAAGAAAAACGGGAAATATGTGGCTCCCGGAGTCTATTTTTATGTGATTGAAGCCGAAGGTTCGGATGGAAAACGATACAAACGAAAAGGAGATATCAACATCCTCCGACCAAAGAACGAAAAGAATTTCGAATCAAGCGGTAGTACGGATACAGAAGGAGGTGTATTATGAAAAACAAGATATTAACCGGTATTGCTTTTCTGGCATTAGTAGGTGTGGCATGTGTCTCGCTCTGTTCAAAAGACTCAACCAAGGTCTTGCGTGAAAAGCCGGTGGTCCCGTCTATGATTATGACCCCGGAGATTCCCGAACGCATCTATTTTTGTGGCGAGTTACTGGATTTGACCCGTTATAACATGCATGAGGGGATAGACAGCGAACTGACCTCGTTCTCCTATCTGCACGCCACTACGATGCTTACCCTCAAACGTGCCAACCGTTATTTCCCGGTTATCGAACCGATTCTGGAGCAATATGGCATACCGAATGATTTCAAATACCTGGCAGTTATAGAGAGTCATCTCGACCCACGTGTCAAATCACCGGCCCGTGCCGTAGGAATGTGGCAATTTCTGGAATCGACAGGGCGAGAATACGGACTGACCATCACGCCAACCGTAGACGAACGAAGCCATGTAGAGAAATCGACCATAGCAGCCTGTAAATACCTGAAGAAAGCCTATGAACGATACGGGGACTGGGCTGCTGTAGCCTCCTCGTACAATGCAGGCATGGGGCGAATCTCCGGAGAACTGAACAAACAGGACGTGGACAATTCTTTCGACCTTTGGCTGGTAGAAGAGACTACCCGCTATGTATATCGTATTCTGGCTATCAAACTCATCTTTGAGAATCCATATAAATACGGGTTCGTGCTACGCGCCCGCGATTTGTACAAGCCGATTGCCTGCAAGGAGGTGGAGGTGTCCGCTACTATTTCGGATTTGGCCTCGTTTGCCAAACAGCATGGAATCACCTATGCCGACCTAAAACGGTTCAATCCATGGCTACGCGACCGGAAACTGGTGACTAACGGAAAAAAATATTTCCTGCAAATACCAGATACGGCCGACCTTTATTACCGTTCGCCCAACGATTACGTCTATAATCGGAGCTGGATTGTGGAATAAGTGCCGGAAAAATCATTGGAGTTAGAAAAATAAAAAACTATCTTTGCGAAAATTTTTGGAACATGATACAATCAATGACCGGATTCGGTAAGGTTATCGCCGAACTCCCGACTAAAAAAGTAACTGTCGAGATAAAAGCTCTCAATAGTAAACAACTGGATTTATCCACACGCATTCCGTCTTTGTATAAAGACAAAGAGATGGCAATACGTAGCCGCCTGCTTCAGACATTGGAACGTGGCAAGGTGGATTTTTCCATCTTCATCGAATACATAGGCAAAGGAACCTCCGCCCAAATCAACCAGGAGGCCGTGATAGGATATTACAATCAGATAAAAGAATTGTCCTGGAAGCTGGGCTTTGAGACTCCGACCGACTGGGTCAGTATGCAATCCTTGCTCCGTATGCCAGATGTAATCACCACCGAAGCGATAGAAGCGGAAGAGGAAGAATGGGAAATAGTCCGGCAAACCATTGATGCCGCTATCAACCAATTATGCGAGTTCCGCATACAGGAAGGTGCTATGTTGCAAAATCTATTCACACAAAAAATAAACAACATCGCGCAACTTCTGCATGAAGTGGAGCCTTATGAGAAAGAACGCATCGAGAAAATCAAAGGCCGCATTTTGGACAATCTGAAAAAATTCGTCCCGGTAGATTATGACCATAATCGTTTCGAGCAAGAGATGATCTACTATATCGAAAAACTGGACATCAACGAAGAGAAGAACCGTTTGGACAATCACCTGAAATATTTCCTCGAAACAATGGATTCAGGACATGGACAAGGTAAGAAGCTGGGATTCATCGCTCAAGAAATGGGACGGGAAATCAACACATTAGGATCGAAAAGCAATCATGCCGAAATGCAGAAGATTGTTGTCCGTATGAAAGATGAATTAGAACAAATCAAAGAACAAGTTTTAAACGTATTGTAAAGATGGCTGGAAAACTGATTATATTCTCGGCTCCTTCCGGGTCTGGAAAATCGACCATTATCAATTATCTGTTGAAACAAAACCTGCATCTGCGCTTTTCTATTTCGGCCACAAGCCGTGCGCCTCGCGGAACGGAAAAAGATGGCGTGGAATATTATTTTCTTTCACCCGATGAGTTCCGTGCTCGGATTGCCGCAGGAGATTTCTTAGAATATGAAGAGGTCTATACCGACAAGTTCTACGGCACGTTGAAAAGCGAAGTAGAACGCATTCTGGCAGAAGGCGATAATGTAATTTTCGATGTTGACGTGGTTGGCGGATGCAATATCAAGAATTATTATGGAAAACGTGCTTTGTCCCTATTCATCCAGCCCCCCAGCATCGAGGAGTTACGCCATCGTTTAAACACCCGCGGAACAGATGCTCCGGAAGTGATTGAAAGCCGCATCGCCAAAGCGGAATACGAACTTAGCTTTGCCCCGAAATTTGATGTTGTGGTCGTAAACGATGACTTGGAAAAGGCAGAAGCCGAAGCATTGCATATCATCCAAAAATTCTTGTCCGAATGAGAGAGAAAGAATTATCCAAGAAATGGTTCTACACGTTCATCGCGATTGCAATAGCCGCAATAGCCGTATTCGTCTGGGCGTGTATCAAGGGAGATGCTACGGTCATGGTCGCAACCGGATTGGTGATTGGAGTCCAAATATTAAACATTATCCAATGGATACAAAGGCACCCCAAAAAGAAATAGGCATCTACTCCGGATCATTCAATCCCATCCATATAGGACATTTGGCATTGGCCAACTGGCTATGTGAATATACACCTTTGGAAGAAATATGGTTTCTGGTAACGCCACAAAATCCGTTCAAATCAGAGTCTGAACTTATGGACGATGAGTTTAGGCTCCGATTAGTTGAACGCGCCATAGCCGGCTATCCGAAATTCCGGGCCAGCGACTTCGAATTCCATTTGCCTAAGCCCTCTTATACAATTGACACACTGCACGCCCTCTCGAAAGCCTTCACCAATTGCCGATTCCATCTAATTATCGGATCAGACAATTGGATGAAATTCCCCAAATGGAAAGAAAGTGAAAGATTGCTTTCTGAATATTCGTTGATTATCTATCCGCGAAAGGGATTCCCCGTCGATAAAGAAGCCACCCGGCATCCGCATATTCACCTTGTCGATGCACCAGAAATAGAGATATCCTCAACCTTTATCCGCCAGGCTCTTGCCGAAAAGAAAAACATCCGTTTCTTCCTACCCAAAGAAATATGGGATCTGCTAAAATAGAAAACGAGCCATGTCTTCATCACCGACATAACTCGCTTCTTCATCATTCACTCTAAAACAACATTACATTTTAAGCCAATTAAAAAATGTGATCCTAAAAAAGAAGGATTCGGCTTCAAACAAACAAACTAAAAAACCCAAACACTATAAAACAAACCTATCAAAAAACCAAACCTATAAAGAACCTGTTAATATTATCCGAATCCTCTTTTTTACAATCAATTAACCTAACAATCTTATTTTGCCATAACACCTATGAATCCGCTATAAACTTTAACTATGTCCTGTAATTATGTTTTACAGCACAAAAGTACGGCATTTTTTTGAATCTGATGTTTTTCCGCAAGAAAAAATAATGCAAAATAACGCTTTTATTGATTTAAATCAGTAATGAAAATAAAATCCAGCGAAAAAACACTGGTGTATTCTTACAATCTTCCTACAAATCTGAATATCTTCCCATTTTTCCATCCTTACTATTTGGAAATTAAAAAAAAAGCAGTACTTTTGCACCACAATTTTTAGTAATAACAACAAAAAACGTATCAGAAATGATGAACAAGTATGAAACCGTTTTCATTTTAACTCCCGTTTTATCTGATGCACAGATGAAGGAAGCGGTAGACAAATTCACCGGTATCTTGAAAGAACAAGGAGCAGAAATCGTAAACGTAGAAAATTGGGGCTTGCGCAAGTTGGCCTATCCGATTCAAAAGAAATCTACTGGTTTCTACAACTTGGTAGAATTCGAAGCTAAACCGGAAGTAATCGAAACCTTGGAGATAAACTTCCGTCGTGATGAACGCGTAATCCGCTTCTTAACATTCCGTCAGGATAAATACGCAGCTGAATACGCAGAAAAGAGAAGAAATTTGAAATCATCTAAAGAAACAGCAAAGGAGAATTAATCATGGCAGCTACACAATCAGAAATCAGATATTTGACTCCGCCTTCAGTAGACGTGAAGAAGAAAAAATATTGCCGTTTCAAGAAAAACGGTATCAAGTATATCGACTATAAGGATCCTGAGTTCTTGAAGAAGTTCTTGAACGAACAAGGTAAAATCCTTCCGCGTCGTATCACAGGTACTTCGCTGAAATTCCAACGCCGCGTAGCACAAGCTGTTAAGCGTGCTCGTCATTTAGCATTACTTCCTTACGTAACAGATTTGATGAAATAATAAAAGAAGAGGAGACAGAATATGCAAGTTATTTTGAAAGAAGACGTAGCAAACTTAGGCTACAAAGACGATATCGTAACCGTTAAGTCAGGTTACGGACGTAACTTTCTAATCCCCATGGGTAAAGCAGTTATCGCATCTGAATCTGCTAAGAAAGTATTGGCTGAGAACTTAAAGCAACGCGCCCATAAATTGGCTAAAATCAAAGCTGATGCTGAAGAATTGGCCGCTAAATTGGCTGAAGTTAAACTGACTATCGGTGCGAAAACAAGCTCGACCGGTACTATCTTCGGTTCTGTAAACAACATTCAGGTTGCTGACGAGTTGGCGAAATTGGGCTACACCGTTGACCGCAAGATCATCTACATCAAAGACGCTGTTAAGGAAGTCGGCGACTATAAGGCTACTATCAAATTGCACAAGGAGGTATCTGTAGATGTTCCGTTTACAGTAGTTTCTGAATAATTATTTAGAAATGATATCATCAAAAGAGGGTAATGATTGTTCATTATCCTCTTTTTTTATATCTTTGTAAATAAAATAACTTATTAAAAACCTAAAAAGAATCATGGAAAATAAAAGACCAGTAGTTGTAGGAATCGGGGAATTATTATGGGATGTATTCCCTGACGGGAAACGGGCCGGAGGCGCTCCTATCAATTTTGTTTATCATGCTACCCAATGTGGTGCGGAAGGATATGCCATCAGTGCTGTGGGAAATGATGTCTACGGAGCAGAAATACTTCAGGAATTGGACAAAAACCATATCGCGCATTGCATTTCGACCGTTGAATATCCCACCGGATGCGTAATGGTAGAGCTGAAAGAGGGTATTCCTACTTATAATATCATAGAAGGTGTGGCGTGGGACCACATTCCTTTGAGTCAAGAAGCCATAGCTGTGGCCAAGCGGGCTGATGCCATCTGCTTCGGGACGTTAGCACAACGTGCAGACGAATCGCGTAAAACGCTCTCCACCCTATTGGAACAAGCTCCTAAAGAAGCATTGCGTTTCTTCGATATCAACATTCGCCAGCACTACTATTCCAAGGAGTTGATTGAATCGCTATTAGATAAAGAGGCAAATATCCTCAAGATTAATGATGAGGAGTTGGAGCTGCTCCGTCCGATGTTCGAATTGGAAGGAAACGATGAAACTTGTTGCCGCAGATTACTGGAAAAATATAACCTGAAATACGTCATCCTTACCGCCGGAAGTAAATTCAGTTCAATTTATGCACCGGACGAGATATCAACCATCCCTACTCCCAAAGTAAAAGTGGCCGATACCGTAGGAGCAGGAGATTCCTTCTCAGGCTCCTTCATCGCCTCCATCCTCGCCGGGAAATCCTTAAAAGAAGCCCACCAGAAAGCGGTAGATACCGCAGCATTTGTTTGCACACAAGAAGGTGCATGGCCTGTTTATCCTCAAATATAATTTGACCTATGAGCACACAACAACAAAATACAATTTGGATGTTAATCCCAGTGATGTTCTCTTTCTTCGCTATGGGATTCGTGGATTTGGTAGGCATTGCTACCAACTATGTAAAGGCTGATTTCCAATTATCAGATACCTTAGCCAATCTATTACCCTCAATGGTATTCTTCTGGTTCCTGGTATTCTCGGTACCGACAGGTATCATGATGAACAAAATCGGACAACGAAAAACCGTCTTGTTAAGCTTGGCGGTTACCTTTATCGCACTGCTTCTTCCCTTAATCAATTATTCCTTCGCCATGATGATGGTATCTTTCTCCTTCTTGGGAATCGGGAATACATTAATGCAGGTTTCGTTAAACCCATTATTATCCAACATTGTCAGCGGAGAGCGTTTGGCCAGTTCGTTGACATTGGGGCAATTTATTAAGGCGATAGCCTCATTCCTCGCACCGATTATTGCCGGATGGGCAGCTGTATCGTTCGGCAACTGGAAACTCCTGTTCCTTCTCTTTCTAATTATTGCCATCATTGCATTGCTATGCTTATGGATGACCAAAATCGATGAAAAGGGAAATGAAGAAGTGAAAACCTCCTCGTTCAAAGAATGTTTTGCCCTATTAGCCGACAAGGTTGTATTGCTTTCGTTCTTCGGCATTGTTTGCCACGTGGGAATTGATGTAGGTACCAACCTAACCGCACCAAAGTTATTGATAGAACGTTTAGGCATGTCGCTGGAAGGCGCGGGATTAGCCACCAGCATATATTTCCTCTTCCGTACCATTGGTTGCTTTAGCGGAGCTTTCCTATTGGCATATCTTCCCACAAAGCATGTATTTACAGGGAGTATTCTGATGATACTAGCCGGAGTGGTAGGATTGTTCTTTGTGGATTCACTCATGGCACATTACATCTGCATCGCCCTTATCGGCTTGGGTAATTCCAATCCGTTCTCTATGCTTTTATCCCGGGCCATGCTTCATTTGCCGGAACGCAAAAACGAAGTATCGGGATTAATGATTATGGGACTTTTCGGAGGAACTATCTTCCCGCTCCTGATGGGCATCCTCTCCGATTGGATGCAAAGTCAGATTGGAGCCATCATCATATTAAGCATTGGTGTTCTTTATTTGGTTACCTTGATTCCTTCGTTTATTAAAGAAGGAAAATAGGGATTAGTTTGTTTCTATATTCCTGAATTTCAATTTATGAAAACAACAAAAATCCTAACCTGCACCAGTCTTTTGCTTGCCTCCTGTTTTCTCATGCAAGCAGGAGAATTGAAAATAAAGATTGACAAGAAATACCTGAATCTCCCGGTTTCCCATCAGGTGGAACGTGCGCCCATGACACTCCGGGCAGACGGCATGGAGGATTATTCCTTCCAGATCCGTCTCGCACAATCCCAACCGGATTATTGGGTGTTTTGCGATATGTCACGTTATCAAGGAAAAGAATTGCGCATCTCTTATCCGGGCGATAATGCCCGCTTGGAACTTATCTATCAGGCGGATGAGATAGCCGGCCAAGATTCGCTATATAGGGAATCCAATCGCCCGCAAGTACATTATACCCAACGTCGCGGATGGAATAATGACCCGAACGGATTGCTTTATTATGACGGGGAATATCATCTGTTTTATCAACATAATCCCTACGAACGGGAATGGGAAAATATGCATTGGGGACATGCCGTGAGCCGGGATTTAATTCATTGGACGGAATTACAAGAGGCGCTCTATCCGGACGAACATGGGACAATGTTTTCAGGCTCGGCCGTAATCGACTATAAAAACACCTCCGGATTCGGGAAAGAAGGTGTTCCTCCCATGGTAGCCATCTATACCGCGGCAAGTAGCGACCGGCAAGTACAATGTATCGCTTATAGCTTGGATAAAGGGCGCACATGGACCAAATATGCAGAAAATCCGGTTATCGACTCTAAAGACAAATGGAATAGCGTAGACACACGCGATCCGAAAGTATTCTGGTTTGAGCCGATAAAGAAATGGGTGATGGCTTTAAGCGAAAGGGATGGACATTCCATCTATCATTCCGATGACTTGAAGCATTGGGATTATCAAAGTCACATCACAGGATTTTGGGAATGTCCCGAATTGTTTGAGTTACCCGTTGACGGAAATCCAGACAACAAAAAATGGGTGATGTACGGAGCATCCAGCACCTATATGATTGGTGAGTTCGACGGATATAAGTTCACCCCTGAAGCAGGAAAGTATTATTATACCAACGGTTCCATCTATGCGGCACAAACTTATACCAACATTCCAGAAAGCGACGGACGAAGAATTCAAATCGGTTGGGGAAGAATAGCGCATCCAGGTATGCCCTTCAACGGGTGTATGCTGATTCCAACCTCGCTCTCCCTGAAGACCACCTCGGAAGGCATCCGCCTGTTCAGCACACCGATCAAAGAATTTGACCAACTCCAGACAAATGTGTATAAAGGCTCGAATCTGACCGGCGAAAAGGCAAGCGAAGCGTTACAACCCTACAAGAATAACGCCACATTACGCATCAAAGCGACTTTGAAACTCTCTCATGCCACTAGTGCCGGATTGAGTTTGGACGGACAAAACCTCCTGGATTATGATATGAACGGGAACCGGGTGAACGGGGTCTTCTACTCGCCGGACGATATGACCAGCATGGAGATTACGGTCGATATGATTATCGACAAGACCCTGGTGGAGACTTATGTAGACAACGGGGCCTACTCCTATTCTATGGAACGGAAAGCCAATAACCAAGAGGGATTCCGTTTCTGGGGAAACAATATCGAGGTCAAGAATCTGGAGATTTATACGTTGAAATCTATTTGGGAACCGTAAGAAATGAAGAATTAAGAATGAAGAATTGATACTCAGAATATTCTTCATTCTTAATTCTAAATTCTATCTAAATACCGACATGGGTCTTCCTATCCAGACTTGAGGTTGCTGGATTCCGAAGATAGACGCAATGGTCGAAGCTATGTCAAATTGCATCATGCTCTCTTCAATAACCGCACCTTTCTTGATATTCTTTCCATAAATAATGAAAGGAGTTTCCATTTCTTGCATGGTTCTTCCGCCATGACCTTTCTCGATTCCGCCATGATCTGCGGTTACGATAAGAACACTCTCCTCCCATATACCGGCATCTCTAACCGCTTGCATAATCTGGCCTACATATCCGTCTATCTCTTCCAGCTTTTCATAATAGAGCGGAGTATCATGGCCGGCCGCATGACCCACATGATCCAAAGCATCAAACACGATATTCACCAGCACCGGTTTCTTTTCCCGAATATAATTTACCGCAAAACGGGCCGTAGCCGTCGAGTCTTTTGATACCTCCATCACATGCTTGTCATAATTCAAAGCCAAAGTATCTACCAGATAACGAATGCCTTCCCACTCGCAGATATTCCCGATTTCAGCCCCCGGAGCTATCGCACGCAACTCCGAGAAGATAGTCGGGAAAATACCATTCTTATTCACCACACGCGAAGGCAAGTCGGGCACTTTCGAACCCCATTCGCAATACCCGTGCAACTCCGGTCCGGCTCCCATATACATAGAAGCCCAGTTTACCGCACTCGATGAAGGCAATACCGAACGTTTCTTCAACGTATAAGCACCGCTATCCATCAGAAACCGGATATTCGGGACCTTTGCCTTATCCAGGCTATAAGCCCCCCATCCATCAATACCAATCAAGATCACATGTTTCGCTTTCCATTCCGGCTTCTGCTCTCCGGCCGATTGGTTCCCCGAGCAGGCCACAAACATCAGACTTGCCAATGCCAGTAAAATCAGGTTCTTCATACCTTTCTCCTTTGTTTCTTATGCCTTTACAGACCTCGTCAACTCGTAACCTTGTATTTATTTATAATGTTTGCGGTGTTGTGGTCGGTCCCTCCACATAGAGATGACCTTCGGCATCCACACCCATCTTATCAATAAACACGACACGCTCTTCGCCTGTCTTTTGTGTACGTCCGTGATAAACACAATACATTTGCTTGCCATCTTTCGACCAGGTAATGCTATTATGCCCCGTACCGGTAACAATTCCGCCCTTCTCGATATTCTTTTCCAACACCGGATTATCCGCAGATTTGGTGAACGGGCCTAACGGACTCTTGGAGGTAGCATAACCTACGGCATAATATTGCCCTCCGAAGAAATTAGCCGAATACATCAGGTAATAAGTATCGCCTTTCTTGAACGCATACGGCCCTTCCGACCAGCGACGGTTCACCTCGCCCGATGTTACCGAACGGCTCTCCCACTCCGCTTGCTTGTCATCCAATTTTACAGGCGGACGAAGAATCAATACCGGCTCTCCGATGATGCCGCTCAAATCCGGCTTCACCTCAACACCATAAATCCAACTTTCCTCAATCTCCTTAAACTTACCCGCCTTGCGTGCCTCATCCGCGATCTCGCTCTCTACCGGATGTTTATAGCAACAACGGGAATAATACATATAGGTACGTCCGTCCTCATCCGTCAATAAATTGCCATCTATGGCCGGATAGCCCGGGTCAAACAAAGGTTTGTCCGATAATTCCTTGAAAGGACCGGTAGGTTTGTCGGAAACCGCCACGCCAATCCGGAAATTCTCCAATTCGTTGGTCGGATTCACACTCCAATCCGCGCTATACAACATATAAAACTTACCTCCGCGCTCGTACACCTCCGGAGCCCAGAAATTCGCCACACCCCAAGAACCCGGAATATTCCCCTGGAATACCTGTCCTTCGGATTTCCAATTCACTAAATCAGGCGATGAATAGGCACAAAAACCATCCTTCGCACCTCCTCCGGTACCATACATATAATACATACTATCCGATGCCAATAAAATATAGGGGT
This sequence comes from uncultured Parabacteroides sp., assembly GCA_900547435.1. Taxonomy (GTDB): domain Bacteria; phylum Bacteroidota; class Bacteroidia; order Bacteroidales; family Tannerellaceae; genus Parabacteroides. Next base: position 2,780 of record URGO01000085.1, on the reverse strand, counting down.
CTCCAAATTGAACCGGCAAAGGATTCGTGTACGTCAACGCCTCGCCCTCCGAAACGCTCTTCTTTTCCGGCTTGTTCGCACAGGAAAAAGACAACAGGCCTGTTACCACCAGACCCAATCCAATAAAACTCTTCGTATAATTCATCTCAATAACAATTTTTGGCAAAGATAAGCATTTTAAAAGAGGAATATACAGAGAGCAACCTTTTTATTTATAAGTCCAACCAAAGACATTTTTCCTTAAAGCCCGACCTACTCTTTGCATCACCCGGGTGAATCAATTGCATCACAGCTGTGATTTAATTAATTCACAATTGTGATTTAATTGCATCACCTGGGTGATGCAAAGAATTTATACTACAAAAAGACTAATCTATAATCTGAGTATGAATGATCATACCCTTTGAATTAAGTTTTTAGCTACATTTTCATGTAGCCTATAAGAAGATTTGCCCCATTTTTCCCAATAATATCTTAACAATGCTTATCTTTGTAATCTATGTTTTTCAAAGTTGTTTAATAAGAGCTATTAAATGACATTCAAAACTATCAATTAACAATTATGGCAAAGAAACAGACAAAAATAACGAAGGAAGAGACGTTAGAGACCATTCTCTTTAACTGTCGCAACAGTCTGAGAGGGCGTGCTGCCATGACCGACAAGCGCGATTTGCTGCTGACGCTGGTGTTTCTGATATTCATCGGGGATCGGTTCAAGCAGCAAAAAGAGAAAATCCGACATGTGATTGTGGAAGTCCAAGGCATTCACGATGAGGCTTTTGTGGAATTGCAACTGTCCCGTCCCAATCAGTATATGCAGGATGGTGTATTTTTCCTTACGGATGAAACATTTTGGGACAAGTTGATCCTTACTGCGCCTACCGGCATGGCGATAGCTTTCGATACGGCCATAAAAATGCTTGACGATAATGAGTCGAAATTGAAGAACGCCCTTCCGCAGCAGATCTTCACGAAAACAGCCCTTGAACCGGGTGTCTTGAAAAGCGTGGTGGACGAAATCAATAAGATTGATCCGAAGAAATTCAACGACCACGACCTCATAGGGCGAGTGTATGAGTATTTTCTGCAAGCCTTTTCCATCAATGCCGACAAGGAAGAAGGTGAGTTTTACACGCCGCATTCTATCGTGGAACTTATCGCCTCGCTCATTGAGCCGTTTGACGGTACGGTCTATGACCCTTGCTGTGGATCCGGCGGTATGTTCGTACAGGCGACTAAGTTCATCGAAGCTCATGGAGGCAACACGAAAGCGGTCAATGTGTATGGCCAGGAATCGGAACCGGCCACCTATCGTCTGGCCAAGATGAATCTAGCCATCCGGGGTATCTCCTACCATTTGGGTGACCGTGCCGTGTCCACCTTCTCCAATGTCCAGCACAAGGATCTTAAGTTTGACTACATCATGGCCAATCCGCCATTCAATCTGAAGAAATATGCAGAGTACGGCGATTTTGAGACTGACCCTCGCTGGCAAGGCTATGGCGTTCCTCCTGTCAGCAACGCTAATTATGCGTGGATTCTTCATATTCTCAATAAATTGAATGTCAGTCGCGGCATTGCGGGATTCTTGCTTGCCAATGGCGCATTGGATGACAGCGACACACTGGAAATACGCAAACAGCTGATTGAGAATGACAAGGTGGAAGCCATCATTGTCCTGCCACGCAACATGTTCTATTCTACCGACATATCTGTTACGCTCTGGGTATTGAACAACAATAAGAAAGGAGGACCGTGGCATGGTAGGCAATTGCGTGACCGTACAGGTGAAATCCTATTCATCGACCTCCGTACTTGGAACGAAAATATCTACGAAAAGAAATATGTCCGACTATCAGAGAACCAGATACAGCGAGTTTGTCAAATATATTTCAACTGGCAGACGGAGAATTATGCTGAGTATGCTGAACCTGAATTATACTATGCGGCACGTCGCCATGAAATTCAGGAAAAAGGATACTCGCTTGTGCCGTCCCGATACATTGAGTTCGTTGACCGGGATACGGAAATAGACTATAAGGCGGCGCTCACCGAGATGAGCCATAAGTTTGACGAACTGAAGAAAAGATGGGATGCCAATGAATCCGAACTTGTAAACGCTTTCAAAATCTTGGGGTATGGAAAAGAATAAACTACAGACTGATATAATAACCGAGAATTTTGTTTCCGATATCAGAACCATTATAGAACAAGGACGGAAACAGGCTTATGCCGCAACCGGTCAAATAGCCATTATGACTTATTGGAACATCGGGCGGCGTATCGTAGAAGAGGAGCAACATGGAGCAAGCAGGGCTGCATACGGACTAAAACTTATTCCGGCTCTTGCTGCCAGACTTACTGCAGAATATGGGACTGGCTATGGTAAGCGCAATCTGGCATATTATCGGAAGTTCTATCTGGAATTCAAAGACATAGATATTTTGCACACGCGTGTGCAAAATCTTACATGGTCGCATGTTCGAAGGCTTCTTTCCGTCAGCAATACGCAAGCAAGGGAATGGTATCTGAAGACAGCCGCTGAGGATATGTGGAGTGTTAACGACCTTGACAGAAATATCTCCACCCAATATTATGAACGACGGCTGGCGGCTCAAAGGGAGAATTTAACTTTACCCGTACCATATATCGGTCAAGCAGATCCGTTGGAATACATAAAGAATCCGATGGTTGCTGAATTTATGGGATTCCACCGTGATACCAACTTTTCAGAATCAGAACTGGAACAAGCATTGATTGACAATCTCGAAAAATTCAAC
>URGO01000084.1 GCA_900547435.1 uncultured Parabacteroides sp. | reverse complement strand
TGCCGGGAATGGTCTTTACCATCGAGCCGATGATTAATATGGGGCGTTATGAAGTCTATATAGATTCGGATGACGGATGGACGGTCCTGACCGATGACGGGCTTCCTTCCGCGCAATGGGAACATACCTTTGTGATGACCGAACAGGGATTGGAAATATTGACCTATTAGGCAAGGCTTTATTAGACGTATAGGACATATTTTTCGTCTAACAGCTGTGTACTTTTCGTCTAACAGCCGTGTATGTTTCGTCTAACAACTGTTAGACGCAAGTTGCACAGCTGTTAGACGATTTTTTTCTAAGGAAGGACGGAAATATTCTTTGGAAAAATCTGGAATAAATTCAAAACAGTTTCTAAATTTATTTGGGTAATTTCTTCCAATGATAAAAACAAATCGTTATATTTGCCCCCAGATTATTTTTACCATAAAAACAAATATCTAAGAACATGAAGAAGTATAGTATTCTTTTCGTATTGGCTTATGTAGCCGCTGCGTTCGTTTGGCTTCTGAATCCGGAAGCAGTATCCGCTAAGGAGAAGAAAATCGGTATCCAGCTTTATTCTGTTATGGATGCCATGCAAAAAGACCCTGAGGCATCCCTTACCCGCCTTACCGGTATGGGATACAATGTCCTTGAACTGGTACAATGGGGTGGTGATACCAAGGTATTCGGTATGCCGGCCGACGAATTCAAGGCTCTTTGCGACAGACTGGGTGCGGAAATCATTTCTACGCATTCAAGTATTCAGGAAGATCCCGCCAAAGAAGATGAAATTATGAACCGTTGGCGCGAACTTTTCAAAATCCAGCAGACTTGTGGAGGCAAGTATTTCGTGATTCCGAGCTATCAGGTAGAATTTACTGTGGCTGATGTGCAGCGTATGTGCGATTATTTCAACCGCGTAGGTAAGATTGCTGCTGAATATGGCTTGAAACTGGGCTATCACAATCACTCTCACGAATTCAACAAATTGAAAGACAGTGATGCAGTTATGTGGGAATATCTGGTGGAACATACCAATCCGGAGTATGTTTGCTTTGAGTTGGATGTTTATTGGTGTACAAAAGGCGGAAAGTCTCCGGTAGACTATCTGAAGAAATATCCGAACCGTATCCAGTTATTGCATATCAAGGATGATTTTGTTATCGGTGCAAGCAACACCATAGATTTCGAGGGCATCTTCAATCAGTTCTATAAGAACGGAATGGAGAATTATGTGGTTGAAATCGAAGTGCCGAAAGAATTGCGTGAAAAGAAGAACGCTGATGGTAGCGCATATTCTAAAGAACAAATCTCAGAAGAGATGTTCAAGGCAGCAAGCGAGAGTGCTGAATACATAAAGAAGGCCAATTTTGTCAAATAAAATTTGGACAGATTAGGGTGTAAGCCGGGCATAATTTCGTAGGGGGAATTTGCCCGGCTTATTCTTTTTCTGTAATCCGGGTTGCTCCATCTGTAATTTGTCTACAAAAAGAATGGAAAGTATTGTCTATATTTGCACCGTAGGTAAGTTGGCCGTTCATCAAGGCTCCGGCCAATTGTATCATTGAAGAAAAAGGAGGACAATATGCGGTATAATTTTGATGAGATTATTCCCAGACGCGGCACTAATTCCTACAAATGGGACAGTGCCCGGGATGCGGAGGTGCTTCCGATGTGGGTGGCGGATATGGATTTCCGTACCGCTCCTGCGATTATCGACGCGCTGCAACAACGGGTGGCACACGGCATATTTGGATATACGCGCGTCCCGGACGCTTATTATGAGGCGGTAATAAACTGGTTCGGCCGGAGGCATGGCTGGCATATCCAAAAGGATTGGATGATTTATACTTCCGGCGTGGTTCCGGCTATCTCAGCTGTTATCAAGGCTTTGACCCGGCCCGGCGATAAGGTGTTGGTACAGAGTCCGGTCTATAACTGCTTCTTTTCCTCCTTCCGGAATAATGGATGCGAGATGGTGAGTAATCCTTTGTTGTATAAAGATAACACTTATGTTATAGACTATGAGGATCTGGAACGGAAAGCCGCCGATGAGCGGGTGAAAATCCTGCTCCTCTGCAATCCGCATAATCCGGCGGGGCGTGTCTGGAGCAAAGAGGAATTGACCCGTATCGGAGAGATTTGCATCAAGCATGGAGTCTGGGTTGTATCGGATGAAATCCATTGTGAATTGGTTTACACGGGATATACCTACACCCCGTTTGCCTCTATCTCTGAGGAGTTCCTGCACCATTCCGTTACGTGTATTTCTCCCAGTAAGTCATTTAATATTGCTGGACTTCAGATAGCTAATATCGTTTCGGCAGATGAAGACATAAGACTCCGGATTGACAAAGCGATAAACATCAATGAGGTGTGTGATGTGAATCCGTTTGGGGTCATTGCCACCATAGCGGCTTACAACGAAGGGGAAGAATGGCTGCTCCAGTTGCTCGATTATCTGAAAGGAAATTATGCGTGTATGAAAGCATTCTGCGAAGTGTCTTTGCCCAATTTCCCGATTACCCGTTTGGAAGGGACCTATTTGGTTTGGATGGATTGCCGTTCTTTGCCTTATTCGTCTGAGGAACTGGAAGAGAAATTAATTCGGGAAGAGAAACTTTGGCTCAATGCGGGGACTATGTACGGTGCGGAGGGCGAAGGTTTCATGCGTTGGAATATTGCGTGTCCGCGTGCCGTATTGCTTGATGGGCTGAAGCGATTCTGGAATTTCTGTAAATCAGTATAGGGAATTTTATGGAGAAATAGCTTTTTCTTCGGGCATTTTTTACATAGGATAAACGAGAATGTCATTTTTTGTTCCTATTTTTGTCTAACAGAAATACGATGTAAGGTATGGATAAACAAGAGCAGGAACACCAATGGCTGGAATGGGCCAAAGAACTTCAGTTCATTGCGCAAGCGGGACTGACTTATACAAAAGACCCCTTTGACAAGGAGCGGTTTGAACGTGTCCGGGAAATTGCTGCTGAGATAGTAAGCTTGCAGGGAGGGCTTCCTCTGGCACAAGTGAAAGATTTGTTTTGCAATGAGACGGGGTTTCAGACTCCCAAGCTCGATACCCGCGCGGCTATTTTCAAGGATGATAAGATTTTGTTGGTAGAAGAAAATGACGGAACCTGGTCCCTGCCCGGCGGATGGGTGGATGTGATGGAGACCGTGAAGTCGAATACCGTCAAGGAAGTGAAGGAAGAAGCCGGACTTGACGTGGAAGCGGTGCGGGTCATCGCTCTGCACGACCGCAATCTGCACAACCAGCCTCCATACGCTTACAATGTGTGCAAGGTATTCGTGCTTTGTGAGGTAAAAGGCGGATGTTTCCATCCGAATATTGAAACTATCGGAAGCGGTTATTTCGGGTTGGATGAACTGCCTCCCTTGTCGGTGGACAAGAACAGTTATCAACAAATAGAGATGTGCTTTGACGCTTATTCGGATAAGAACTGGCAGGTGGAATTTGATTAAAAAACACAGGATTTATGAAAACGGAATACGAGAAATGCTTGGCGGGCGAACCTTTCATTGGAAGCAGAGACCCGAAGATAGTAGAGACAATTTTGCGCACAAGGCGGCTGTTGGCTCAGTTCAATGCCACGGATTGTGCCGACACGGAGCGCAAGCAAGCCCTGTTGCGCGAGATGTTCGGCAGCATGGGAAAGGGCGTGCATGTGGATATTGATTTCCACTGCGAATACGGAAAGCATATTTTTATCGGAGACAAAGTGATTATCAACATGAACTGCACGTTCGTGGACAACAACCGCATCGACATCGGCAGCAATGTGCTGATTGCTTCCAATGTGCAGATATATACCGCCACCCATTCCACGAAAGTAAGCGAACGCATGGTGGAGGACTGGGCGGAAGGCGAGGAAATATGCCGCACCTACGCCTTGCCCGTCAGGATAGAAGACGGCGTGTGGATTGGCGGAGGCGCCATTCTGTTGCCCGGAGTGACGATTGGCAAGAACAGCGTCATCGGGGCAGGCAGCGTAGTGACCCGTTCCATTCCTGCCAACTGCGTGGCGGTGGGCAATCCTTGCCGTGTAATCAAACAAATAGAAGGCAATGAGTAAGTACAAGCATATTATATTCGATATCGACGGTACGTTGATTGATACGGAAGAGGCTATACTGCGAAGCCTGCAAGATACCGTGCGTGAAATGCTGCATAAGGATATCGGAAAGCCCGAACTGAAATTCGCGCTTGGCATACCGGGCAGCGTGACCTTGTGCAAATTGGGCATAACAGATACGGAACGCGCCAACGACAGGTGGAATGAACATCTACTGAAATACAAATCCCGCATCCGGCTCTTCGACGGCATCCCGGAGTTATTGGATAGCCTGAAGACGAATGGCTGCAAACTGGGCATCGTCACATCGAAAACCCGACACGAATACACGGCTGATTTTGCTGCCCCGTTTGCATTGTCCGGTTATTTTAGCACTGTGATATGTGTGGAAGATACTCCCCGCCCCAAACCTTATCCTGACCCATTGCTGACCTATCTGAACACAGCCCGCATACATGCCGAGGATGCTCTTTATATAGGCGATACCCTTTACGACTGCCAGTGTGCGCAAAATGCCGGGGTGGATTTCGGGCTTGCGGCGTGGGGTAATGTGGCGGTTCAAGAAATACCGGCAGATTACCTATTCAAAAGACCTGCGGATGTCTTGTTTTCTTGCTAATATAAATAAATCCCCTGCAAACCCGTCACAGCTTGCAGGGGATTTTTTAATGCCATTGACAATAAAAAGAAGAAACTTGGTCGGCAGGGCTAAACCATATCCAGCGGCGACCGCTTCATCACCAGCGGATAGCGTTCGGGATGTTTGAGGCTCTCGATTTCGAGGTCTACGTCCAATTCAGGCCATTCGATGGCGTTCGGTCCTGCCATGCGCATGTTGAGCGCACTGCTGACGCGGGCATCGCGTAACCAAGGTACGCGGTTGTATGACACGAAATAATCCTGCCCAAGCACGGACAGCATCATACCCTGCGCATTAATCATTAACACGCTTACCGACGTGGGCGGGGGCAATGTATATCTGTCTTCTTGTCTGAACTTGGGACTCATGGAGTATTGCTTTTATTCTTTTGCGAAAGTAGTAAGAATCTATCATAAATGTTCATTTTATATGATTACTTTTAAGCTAATCGGCAATTCTTTGTTATGACAGGTGATAATAAAGTAGTCACTAAAACCAGTACCCACAGATTGCCTGTCAATGGATTATAAGCCGTGAGAAGTTCTGTTATCGTATTGCCGTTTGCCAGTCCTGCTGCAAACTCAAAAGCTATGGTTAAAACGCTCCAGCATATTCCTATCAGCCAGCAATCTTGGGAGGTAACGGCTTTTGTTATCCGAGGTAATAGCAACCAAGTTATCAGGAAAATGCACACGCTTAATGTAATCCCGCTAATAGGTAATGCCCATTTTTCGCTGATGGCTTTAACCAATACGTATTCCCGCAAACCTCCATTGAGAATGGCTACGGGAATAAAGCACAACCATATTATGAGAGATTTCAAGATGTTCATTTATATTTTACGCTTAAAATAAATCATATCCTTTAACACCTTACCCTCTTCCACAATCGGGTGGTCGTAGTTCTTTAAGAAAAAGTCGGCTACGGTATGCGAATACGTGAAACCGCAATTCTTGTAGAAAGAGAGGGTCTGCCTGCTGTCGCCTGTACCCGCAAGCAACGTATGAAAACGGTCTTTATAATGTTCACAGATATATGCAATCATTCTTCGCCCATACCCTTTCCGTTGAAAGAGAGGATGAACTGCCAAGTTTTTCAATTCTAATACGCCGTCTTTCTCATCTGTAACCACAGCTATGGCTACGGGTGTTGCTGCTCGATTCTGCATCACGAACATTTCGCCCCGCTCCAAATATCTGTCAATCATAGATTCCTGTTCGTCCCCAAGGAGTAAAAGAGGTAGGTAATGTTTCTTATCGCTTATAACAGGCAGAATCCGAACTTGATTTGCTTCCCATTCCTCCTTTGTCATCCGCATGAAATGTTCCGTACGGACATCGCCAAGCGGAGATGTCTTACCTTCTTCCGTATGATGAAAACGGAAACCGCACTTCTCCATCACCCGGCGCGACTTCGTATTGCCGTCATAATACCCGCACCAGACGGCGGTCATTTCCAAATCTTCAAAGCATCGCTGCAACAGGCGGCGTACGGCTTCGGGTATCAGTCCTTGTCCCCAATATGGCTTGCCTATCCAATAACCTATTTCTGCTTCGTTAAGCTGCATTTCGGCACTATGCAAACCATTCCCAAACATGACGCCTATGCTTCCAACCGCTTCATTGGTTTCTTTCAAGACTACTGCGTAAGTTTCAGGAGCGGCAAAGACGGTGCGGATTATATTCAAGCTATCCTTCACAGAAGTGTGAGGTGGCCAGCCTGCGATAGGCCCGATTGCCGGGTCTTGGGCGTATTTATACAGGGATTCGGCATCGGATTCTTGCCAGGGACGCAATATAAGTCGTTCTGTAACTAATTCTTTAGTCATTGTCATATCAGATGTTGGAGTGAGAAAATTCGCCATTTATCCACAAAAAGGTCGTAGCAAACAAAAACCTGCCTGGTCGTTCGCCTTAAAATCAAATTCGTTTACAAAAGTAGTGGATTTTTCATCTATTCTAAAAAACTATTACAGATTTTTTTCAAGATAAAGAAAGATTATGTAAGTTTGCGCTTTAAAAACAGAAATAGGGCAAAATTCGGTTTGTCGGTTTGTAAGTTGTGGTTATACTTTGACTTTAGAACTAAAAACTTATAAGCTAATGAACTTACAAAGTTACAAAAATACTTATGTTTAAAGATAAAACTATTGTATATACTTCCGGAACGTTTGACATGTTCCATTATAACCATCTTCGGATGATAAATTATGCGCGTAGCTTGGCCGATATATTGATTGTAGGCGTGAGTACGGATGAGCTGGTTTCCTCGTATAAACCGAAACCGATTATCCCGTTTAATGAGCGTTTGCAGATTATCGAAGCGCTGAAAACTCCTGATATCGTTATTCCGCAACATTCGTTGGATCATACGGAGATTGTAAAGAAGCTGAACATTGATGCGTTTGTCGTGGGAGATGATTGGTATGGAAAGTATGATTACCTGAAGGATTTGGGTGTGCAGGTGTTTTATTTCCCGTATGGTACAGGTGTTTCCTCTTCGAATTTGAAAAAGACCATTCATGATTCTTACGAAGCCAATCTGCGTTCTCAACGTCAGGCGAAGCCGGATTCAGTAAAAGGTTTTTCTGAAAAATAAAGGAAATGGAGAAATATGCATTTATAACCGGCGGAACAAAAGGAATCGGCAAGGCCGTGGCCGAATGCTTGGCTAAAGCCGGCTATCAGTTGATATTGACTTTTGCTTCGGATGTGCAGCGGGCCGATGAGGTCCGGATGGAATTGGCGCGCCAGTACGGCATTTCGGTTCAGGTGTTGCAGGCGGATAGTTCGGATATGAATAGTATTGAGACGATAGCTGCTTATTTGGAAAACAAGAAGATACGGTTAGAGGCTTTGGTACTGAATGCCGGATTGACTTGTCGGGATGCGTTCGAGAAGATGCAATTTGCCGATTGGCAACGTGTGTTTACGGCCAATGTTCATTTTCCTGTTTTTTTGTTGCAACGGATTGTCGGGTATATAAATAAAGGTGGAAGCGTGGTGTTCACCGGTTCCTTGATGGCCATTGAGCCGCATTCGGTTTCGTTGGCATACGGTGTTACAAAAAGTGCGGTTCATAGTTTGATTAAAAACTTGGTCAAGTTCTTGGTCCCCTACGAAGTTCGGGTTAACGGAGTGGCTCCGGGATTTGTCGATACGGAATGGCAAAAGAACAAACCGGCCGAAATTCGTCAGAACATCGAGCGCAAAGTGTCGTTAGGGCGTTTCTGTGAGCCGGAAGAGGTAGCGGAAGTGTATAGAATGTTGATAGAAAATAAATATTTTAATGGTGAGATAGTCGTCGTAGATGGCGGTTATTCTTATAAATGAACAGAACATGAAAGAACTGAATAAAGAGTATGAGGCTTCGTTGAAGTCAATCGAGACGGAAAATTATATAGACCGTATTTTTTATCGTCCAATAGGATTTCAGATAGCGCGTGCTCTTCGGAATACCGGTGTAACTCCGAATATGATAACGATAATTTCTATCTTTGTGGGAGCGGCGACCGGCTTTCTTTTTTACCAGGATGAATTTAAATATACGGTTTATGGCATTATTTGCCTGATATTCGCTAATATATTGGATTGTGTAGACGGGCAATTGGCCCGGTTGACCGGCATAAAGTCTAAAATCGGACGGATTCTTGACGGGTTTGCCGGGGATATTTGGTTTGCTTCCATCTATATAGGTTTGGCTTTGCGGTTATCTCATCAAACCGGTTGCTATTGGTTCTTTGCGTTGGCGGTCCTGTCAGGCATGTCCCATTTGTTGCAGGCTAATATTACGGATTATTATAAGACGTTGCATCTTTATTTTATCAGTAAAGAAAAAGGGGCGGAGTTCCAGTCGTTGGAGCAGGTGGTTGAGCAGCATAAGCAGACCCAGTATGGCATTACGAAATTCTTTTATTTGTTATACCGCTGGTATACGCTGATTCAGGTAAAGGCTACTCCGGTACTGCAATTGATGCTCCGGAATCTGCATACCAAGTATGGTGATGATTTCCCGCAGGATGTCCGGACTGATTTCCGGAAACAGAGCAAACAACTCATGAAATATATCGACCTGATGACGTTCAATGGACGGACAATAGTCATGTTTGTCATTATGTTATCCGGTTATGTATGGGCTTATTACCTGTATGAAATTTTGGTGTTGAATACCGTTTTGTTTTTTTGCATGAAACGGCATGAAAATATTTGCCGTTCTTTCCTAAATCGATAAGGAAATGAAAGAAACCGTTATTGATATAGATGATTTGAAGCAGATTTCACCATTCTTTAAGAATAAAATAGGTGAGGGAATAGGCAAGTTGTTGATTAAAATGCTGAAAATCGATAAGGTGAATCAAGCGCATAAAAATAGCTGTCATCTGCGTGGCGCGGCATTTACTTCTTCCTTGTTGCGGGATCCGCTGATTGATATCAAATACAATTTGCATCATGCCGAAGTGTTGGACCATCTGCCGGAAGGTTCGTTCATTACGGTGTCTAATCATCCGATAGGTTCGTTGGATGGGATTATGTTGATTGATATTATTGCGTCCCGTCGTCCGGATTTCAAGGTGATGGTAAATGGTATCTTGTCGAAAGTCGGAGCAATGAATGATAACTTCATATCAGTCCATCCGGATACCAAACATCAGGGAGGGGGGAATATGGCCAATCTGAATGGTGTCCGTTTGTGCCTGCAACATATCCAGGCTGGTCATCCTATAGGCTTTTTCCCGGCAGGTGCCATGTCTTTTTATAATAAAGAACAGAAAGCGGTTCGGGATTTACCCTGGACTCGGAGTGTAATCCGGTTGATCCATAAAGCGAATGTTCCGGTTTATCCGATATATTTCGACTTTTTGAATTCTGATTTTTTCTATTGGCTGGGAAATGTCAGTTGGCAACTTCGCACGTTGCGGGTCGTTTCGGAAGTTTTTAATAAACGGGGCAGAACGGTTGATGTTTATGTCGGGGATCCGATTCCGGTCAGCAAAATTTCATCATTTGATACCGATGAAAATTTGGGAAAATATTTGTATGAGCAAACGTACGCTTGCAAAAATAGGTGATTCTTTGTATCTTTGGGGAAAATCATCAGGATTGGATTAAAAATGAAAATAGATCTTCAACAAATAAAGCAGCGTTTCGGAATAATAGGTAATAACGTAGGGTTGAATCGCGCTATTGATGTCGCGTTGCAAGTAGCTCCTACAGATTTGTCGGTATTGATTACGGGAGAAAGCGGAGTGGGAAAGGAGGTCTTTCCACAGATTATTCATCAGAATAGTTCCCGTAAGCATGGGCAATACATTGCCGTGAATTGTGGCGCGATACCTGAAGGAACTATTGATTCGGAGCTTTTCGGGCATGAGAAAGGATCGTTTACAGGAGCTTTGGCTGACCGGAAAGGCTATTTTGAAGTGGCTGATGGAGGAACTATCTTTTTGGATGAGGCCGGTGAATTGCCTTTGCCTACCCAGGCCCGTTTGCTGCGTGTGCTGGAAAGTGGTGAGTTTATCAAAGTGGGTGCTTCGAAAGTCCAAAAAACAAATGTCCGTATAGTGGCTGCTACGAATGTGAATTTGGTTCAAGCTGTAGCCAATGGAAAATTTCGTGAAGATTTGTATTATCGTTTGAATACAGTGCCTATTCAGATCCCGCCTTTAAGAGAACGCTCGGAAGATATTATTCTGTTGTTTAGGAAGTTTGCGACCGATTGTGCCGAGAAGTATCGGATGCCGGCCGTCCGTCTGGATGAAGATGCCCGGCAACTGTTGACTTCTTATCGCTGGCCGGGGAATATCCGTGAATTGAAAAATGTCACAGAACGGATATCTGTCATTGAAGAAAAGAGAGAAATAACAGCTGATATCTTACGTGCTTATTTGCCCAACTTGAATATGGAAAAATATCCCGTTTTGGTAAAACAGGAGAGTGAGCAAAAGTCTTTTGCGAATGAGCGCGAAATATTATATCAGATTTTATTTGATATGCGTAAAGATGTAAACGATTTGAAGAAGCTGGTGCATGATATTATGAGTGGAAACCTCTCGGTAGATATGGTTAAAGAGAATACCTATTCGCATCCGATTCATCCGGTATCTCCTATACAGACTCCTATAGTTCAAGACGCGGAAACCGTGGAAGAAGAGACCATGTCTCTGGAGGAGGTAGAGAAGGATATGATTAAAAAAGCTCTGGAACGTCATGGCGGAAAGCGAAAGAATGCTGCGGCTGATTTGAAAATATCGGAGAGAACTTTATATCGGAAAATCAAGGAATATAATTTAGAATAAACTATATGAAACAGTTCGGTACTTTAAGTTTTGTTGCCCTGTTTGTTTTCTTCGTTACGGCTTGTAAGATTTCTTATACGCCGAACGGGGCATCAATTGATTATACGAAGGTCAAGACAATTACAATTAAAGATTTTCCTAATCAGGCGCCTATGGTGTATCCTCCGTTGGCACAGCAGTTCACGGAAGGATTGAAAGATATTTATGTGCGTCAAACCCGCCTCTCTTTGGTGAATAACAATGGAGATTTGGAATTGGAAGGGGAAATAACAGGGTACGATTTGGCTGCGATGGCAGTTCAAGAGGATGCGTTGTCTTCCCGAACCAAATTGACGGTAACGGTGAAGGTCCGTTATACGAATCGGACAAATGCGGAGGAGGATTTTGAACAGTCTTTCTCAGCCTATCGTGAGTTTGACAGTAGCCGGATGCTTCAAGATGTGCAGGATGAATTGTGCTCGGAGATAATTGAAGAGCTGGCCGACCAAATTTATAATGCGACAGTAGCAAATTGGTGATATCGTATAGCAAAGGCATGAATGCGCTTGAATTACATCGGTATATTCAATCTCCGGATTCTTTACCAGCTGATTCTTTAGAGGATTTGAAGTTGATGATGGAGGCTTATCCTTACTTTCAAACAGTAAAACTCCTTTATCTGAAAGGACTTTCTTCTTTTCAGAATCCGGATTTTGAGTGTGAACTGAAGCGATTGGCTATAGATGTTGCTGACCGGAAAGTTTTATACACTTTATTGAAGGGGAAAAGCAGTCTTCAGACCGATTCATTGGAAGAGCGGAAAACTCCAGCAGCCAGTTCTTTTGATTTAATAGATGCGTTTTTGGCTTCTACCCATCCCAATCAAGCCATGTCTGAGAAAAACGAAGTGCTGTTGCTTGAACCTTCTGTCTCGACCGACTATTTTCAGAGTTCCCGATACAAGAAAGAACAAGAAAAAGATGTCTCTGAAACGGATTCTGATGCGATAAAAATGAAGCGTCAGGATTTGATAGATTCGTTTATAGCCGGAGATGCTGTGCGTAAAAAGATTCTGCCAGAAGAAACTTCAGCTGATGTAGAGGCGGAGGCAGAGGATTTGGTTGAGGATATATCGATTAAGTCGTTAGATGATACCTATTTTACGGAAACTTTGGCGCGGATTTATGTTAAACAAAAGCGTTATGACCGAGCTTTACAAATAATTAAAAGCTTAAGCTTGAAATATCCAGAAAAAAATATTTACTTTGCAGACCAAATTAGATTCTTGGAAAAATTGATTATTAACACTAAAAAATAAATTTGAAAAATGTACGTATTTATTTCTATCTTGATTCTGATTGCAGCTGTTTTGCTTATTCTGATAGTTTTGATTCAGAATTCTAAAGGTGGTGGATTGGCTTCAGGATTTTCTTCGTCTAACCAAATCATGGGCGTTCGTAAGACGACAGACTTTTTGGAAAAAGCTACATGGACTTTGGCGGGAACCGTTGTAGTTTTGAGTATTGTGATTACTGCTTTTATTCCTCATGCTGAGCGTGATGCCAATCAATCAGAAATTAAACAACAGGTAAATGAGGCGGTAACAATTGACCCCAATGCTGTTTCTCCAGACTTTGGTACAGCGCAACAGACTGAAGCTCCAGTCGATGAAGCTGCATCAACTGATGCTATGCCGGTAGAAAATAGCGATCAGAAATAATATAAGAGATATATTTAATAAAGAAAAAGGCTATTTCAACAATCTTGAAGTAGCCTTTATTTTTGTAACGGTATAAATGAGACGTGAATATGGTAAATTGGAATGGTTTATTAATAGGGGTGATAACATTTTTGGTAATCGGGTTATTTCATCCTTTAGTAGTAAAAGCTGAATATTATTGGGGAACAAAAAGTTGGTGGGTTTTCTTGGTATTTGGACTTATTGGGATTGTAGCTTCTTTATTGATTGAAAATATTTTGGGGTCTACCATTTGCGGTGTATTTGCTTTTTCTTCTTTTTGGTCAATAAAAGAGGTTTTTGAGCAAAGAGAACGCGTTTTAAAGGGCTGGTTCCCTAAAAATCCAAAAAGGAATTATTCTTCTCGATTGGAAAAATAATTTTTTTCTTTGTAATATGTTTTGATTATCAGTTGTTTATATTTAACTCTTTGTTTTTTGATGAAAAAAAGTTGTCAGAGAATTTGGAATATCAAAAATAATCTCTACCTTTGCATCGCAATTGAGAGATAAACGGTTGCAAAGCGAGTAACAGACGTATTGGAAAGGTGGTAGAGTGGTCGATTACAGCGGTCTTGAAAACCGCCGTACCGAGAGGTACCGGGGGTTCGAATCCCTCCCTTTCCGCAAAAAAGCTGCAAATTTCAAATTTGCAGCTTTTTTTATGCGGTTTTGGCAATGATGCCGGAAAGTGATCAATGTATTTCCGGATATTCATAAAAAAATCGCCGGGGAATATGTGAAGACATTTCCTCGGCGATTTTAGTAAGCTGGAATAAGTTATTTATTCTTAGCGATAATCTTTCAAAGTTTTCTGTAGCTCTTGGCGGGCAAAGAAAATACGACTTTTTACTGTACCTAACGGCAGATTTAATTTCTCTGCAATCTCGTTGTATTTATAACCGCTGATGTACATAGAGAACGGGACTTTCAGGTCTTCGTTCAATTGTTCGATAGCTTTTGATATTTCCTGAATCTGAAAAGAACTGTCAGGAGAATCAAATCCGGATTCGTTGGTAACGTCCAGATTGTATAAGTCTACACCTTGATCCACGATTGTCTGTGTACGGACAATCTTGTGATAGTTGTTAATAAAAATGTTTCGCATGACTGTCAGTACCCAGCCTTTGAAATTGACATTGTCAATAAACTTTTCCTGATTATCCAACACTTTCAACGTCGTGTCTTGCATCAGGTCCTGTGCATCGTCCCGATTTGCGGTAAGCATCAAGGCGAAATTCATCATATTCTCCTGAATGCTTAGTAAGTTTTTTTTAAATTGCAACGCGTTCATGTTTGATATTCAAATTAAGTTAGACATTGCGTTAATACATTCTCGCTTTCCTTAGTGGAAAGTTTATAAATATAGGGATTAAAAATGAGAAAAGCTATTTATTTCAGCTTTTTAATTTAAAATAATGGATGTTGGCATATGATGCAGAGTCCAACAGCAAATGCAACATTACGAAATATTTTTGAAAAAACACAATTTAGGAGTATCAAATTGTAGTTT
>URGO01000083.1 GCA_900547435.1 uncultured Parabacteroides sp. | reverse complement strand
CCGGCGTAGCGGCGGGATGGCGGTAGTTCAGAAAGGTCAGGGAACGGCCTCTTTCTATGAGTCGCCTTTGTTGCGGGAATGTGGGGATATGGATTTTTATTTCCCGGATTCGAAGGCGGGCGAGGCGGTGCTGTCTGCCATGCAGGCGGGCGGGTGCCAATTGAAGAAAGCTCCGGATGGCAGTGTCTCTTATTTTCGTAAAGGCATATTGATAGAACATCATCCGGACTTGTTGGATTTGCAGAACCCCTTTCTTCGAAAAAAGATATCAGCGTGGATCCAGCAATATGGATTTGAAGAGATTGCTTTGCCGGATGGCGGAGCGGAGATATTTGTTCCTTCTCCGTTATTGCATCTGCTGTTGCTGAATACGCATATTATGAAACACGCCTTCGGCCTGGGGGTCGGTTTGCGTCAGTTCTGTGACTTGGCGCGGGCCTATAAATCCTTGCAAGGGCGTTTTGACCCGGACGAACTTCGTCGTCTTTACGCGAAAGCCGGGATTGAGAAATGGAGCGATTTGCTTCATGTTTTTCTGACCTCTTATATGGGATTGCCGGTCGAATGCTTGCCTTATCCTCCCGAACATACCTGCGATGTCCGTCCGTTGTTGGAAATCGTATGGCAAGGAGGAAATTTCGGGCAGTACCAGAAAGGACGTGCCGAAGCTTCTCAATCCGTTTGGCTGCGGAAAATCCATACTTTCCGGGCCTTTTGCCGGAATAACCGTTTCGCTGCGGCATACGCTCCGCAAGAAGCCTTTTGGACAGCCGCGAAATTATTGAAAGGAAATATATAACAGCGAATATCCGCCAGACAAATGTTGTATTTATTTCATATAGCCGGTTTCCCGGTGCAGCTTGTTTTACCGGAACCGGTCGACATAGACAGGCTACTACCTTCGTTCCGTCCTTTCCGTTATGCTTCGGCGGAACGAGAACCGCTTTTCCGGTTGACGGTAGCCGATTCTATTCCGGAATGGAGTGGGAACGAGAAGGTGCTGGATGAATCCGTAAACGATATGGGGCATATCCGTTTATTGCAGGAAGGCGATAACTATCGGGTGGAATTACGTTCCGGCAGGGGGATGACTCACCGGATGCGGATGAATGCCCGGATGGATAATTTCCGGGCTGTGCTCGGTTGGAATGACCCGTTTGTCGGTCAGGTGCTGTCATCGCTGTTGCGGATAGCCTGTTCGCAGGCTATTCTTAGCCGGGAGGCCGTGTCTATCCATGCTTCTGCCGTATATCGTGAAGGAAAAGCCTGCCTTTTCTTAGGCAAGAGCGGGACGGGCAAAAGCACTCATGCCGCTTTGTGGCTGAAATATATTCCGGGAAGTAATTTGCTGAATGATGATAACCCGATTCTGCGCATTCAGAATGGGCAGGTCGTAGCCTACGGGACGCCCTGGAGCGGCAAGACTCCCTGTTACCGGAATCTCTCTTTTCCGGTGGATGGCATGGTCCGGCTCCGTCAGGCGCAAACGAACCGTTTTACCCCTTGCCGGGGGACAGAAGCTTTCATCCAGTTGCTCCCCGGATGTTCCGTAATCCGGCAGGACCGGCGGTTGTATGAGGCCTTGTGCGATACGTTGGTGAAGATGGCCGATATGGTTCCGGTGGGCAGATTGGACTGTCAGCCGGACGAAGAGGCTGCCCGTCTTTGTTCGCAGGAGATTTCCCGGTTGTTAAAATAGTAATTAATCAAATTATTCAAAAATAAGAAATGAACAGACTTTGTATGTGGACAAGTTTACTTGTCGTGTTGTTGCTCTCTTCTTGTTCGTCGCGCAAAATTATCTATCTGCAAGACATGCAAATGGGGCATCTTTATCCGATTGACTCCAAGTATGAGGCCATCGTCCATCGGGACGACCGCCTGAGTATTACCGTTAGCTGCAAGAATCCGGAGCTTGCGCTTCCGTTCAATATTTACGGAGGCACGTTTCAGGTCGGGAGCGATGGGAATATAACTACTTCGGAAACCTCGGCCCGGGTGAATGAGAAGGGGTATCGGGTGGATATCGACGGCAATATCGATTTCCCGATTTTAGGCAAGTTGCATGTGGAGGGACTGACCGTTAGTCAGGTGACTGAGCTGATCAAGAAGAAACTGATAGCAGGCAACTATATGAAAGACCCGTTGGTGTCGTTGGAGTTTCTGAACTTTAAATATACGGTATTGGGTGCCGTGGGGCATACGGGGACATTCAGCGTGGACGGCGACCGCATCACGCTGCTGGAGGCTGTAGCCAATGCCGGCGACCTTACCGCGCGGGCAAAGGTGGATCGGGTAGCGGTTATCCGCGAGATTGGCGGCGAGAGGCAGATGTTCATGCACGACCTGCGAAGCAAGGATATCTTTGAGTCTCCCTGTTTCTACCAGCAGCAGAACGATATTGTATATGTAGAACCGAAATATAACAAGAAAGACAACGAAGAGCGTGGTTGGCAAATCGGTACCACATTGCTCTCTGTCGTGACGGCGGTCTGCTCGATTATCTGGGCAACGAAGTGAAAACGAAGTAGACAAGGCTCAAAAATAATATCCTTATGAATAATTCGACTATGAATAAAAATGAACAGGGCATCAACGTGGTAGACCTGTTTGTCTATATGTTGTCCAAGTGGAAATGGTTCCTGCTGTCTATCGTGATATGCGGAGGGGTGGCTTGGTTCCTGTATGCCCGTGCGCCGTTTGTCTATTTCCGTTCGGCGACGGTAATCATCAAAGACCCTTCTAACAAGACCTCTACGGCAGGATTGGACCGGTATGACAATTACATCAACCGGGTGAACGTGGCAAACGAGATTCTTCAGTTCCGCTCCAAACGGCTGATGCGCGAAGTGGTGCAGCGGTTGCATGTGGATGTGAGCTATCAGATTAAGGATGGCTTGCGCTATGACGAGCTGTATGCCCGCTCTCCGGTTACGGTTAGCTTCTTGGATGTACTGCCGAAGCAATCTGTAGAACTGACAGTTACGCCGGTCGACAGGAACAGCGTGTCGGTGGTTGTGCCCGGATTGACGAAAGAGGAAGCGGAGAAGCGGTATACGGTAAAGATGAATGATACGGTGGCTATCCGGCCGAATGTGCGTATCTGTGTGACGCCGACCAATTTCTATGCCGAATCCTGGCGCGGGGTGCCGATTCGTGTGCGCAAACAGCCGTTGGACGCGATGATTGCCTATTATCGGGGGAGTGTCGGCATCCGGCAGGAGGAGGAAGAGTCTTCCATCCTGACGCTTTCTTTGAAAGACAGTTCGCCGATACGTGCCGAAGATGTCCTGAATATGCTGATTACCGTCTATAACGAAGAGGCCATCAAGGACAAGAACCAGGTGGCAGTCAATACGGCGAACTTCATCAACGAGCGGTTGATTATCATCGAAAACGAGTTGGGCAGCGTGGAGTCTGACCTCGAATCCTACAAACGGGATAACCAGATTGTGGATATCTCGTCGGCAGCCGGGATGTATATGAGCGAGTCGCAGAAGTATAATTCGGATGCGCTGGAGCTGGAGACGCAGATCCGTCTGGCTGATTTTATCAAGGACTACCTGACCGACCCGACCAAGGAGACCGACCTGATTCCGGCAAACACCGGTCTGGCGGATATGAATATCGAAAGTCAGATTAATCTGTATAATACCGCCAAGCTGAAGCGCGACCGGCTGATGGACGACAGCAGCGAGAACAATCCCGTGGTGGAGGAACTGAACAATTCGCTCCGGGCCATGAAGCAGACCATTATCCGTGCGGTGGACAACTTGATTGTGAGTCTGAACGTGAAGCGCGAGGATGCGCAGAACCGCGAGATGCGCGCACAGAGCCGCGTCTCTTCGATTCCGACCAAAGAGCGTAACCTGCTCTCCATCGAACGTCAACAGAAAATCAAGGAGTCTCTCTATATGTTCCTGCTGAACCGGCGTGAGGAGAATGCGCTGTCGCAGGCGATGGCGGATAACAACGCGCGGGTCATCGATAGTGCCGATGGCAGCAACGCGCCGATTTCGCCGCTCCGCAACCGCATCCTGTTGCTGGGCGTGCTGGTCGGCATCGCCTTGCCCGGCGTTACCTTCCTGATGATTCTCTTCATGGATACGCGCATTCACAGCCGCAAGGAGTTGGAAGAGGCGCTTTCCGTTCCGTTGCTTGGCGAGATTCCGCAGGATAGGGAAGAGGCGAAGCGGCGCAAGGGCAAGAAGCATGTGGCTCCGTTGATGAGCGAACCGAACGATGGTATCGTGCCGGAGGCGTTCCGCATCTTGCGCACCAATATGGCGTTTATGGCGAAAAAGGATAAACCCTTGCAGGTGATTACCTTTACCTCGTTCAACGAGGGCGCGGGCAAGACCTTTATCTCGCATCATCTGGCGTTGAGCCTCGTGCGTGCCAAGAAGCGGGTGGTATTGCTTGACCTGGATATCCGTAAGGGTATGCTGAGTCGCCGTTTCGGGTCGCACAAGATGGGCGTTACCGATTTTCTGGCAGACAACTCGCTTACCTTGGAGGACATCATCCGTCCGCAGGAGAAGTTCGACCTGATTCCGTGCGGCTCGATAGCTCCCAATCCGGCGGAGTTGCTGATGGACGACCGGCTGGACGACCTGATTGCCGCCTTGCGTACGCGCTACGATTACATCATCGCCGACAGTGTGCCGGTGGGTATCATTGCCGACGCGACCATCACCAACCGCATTGCCGACCTGACCCTCTTTGTGGTGCGTGCCGGTAAGCTGGATCGCCGGCAGTTACCCGACATCGAGAAGCTTTATCAGGACAAGAAGCTGCAAAACATGGCAATCGTCCTGAACGGTATCGACCCGACCCGCCGGGGGTACGGCTATGGGTATGGCTACGGATATGGTTACGGGTATGGCTATAAGTATGGGAAATAGGTATAATATTAAGAATAAGATTATTATTAACATTTAAAACGATAAGCAATATGAAAACAAAAAAGATTTACAACCCTCCGATTACGGAGATGGTTGAAGTGGAATTTGAAGGTGGGTTTATGGGTGCCTCTATGCAAGGGCAAAAAGTAGAAGCTGATGATAGTTCAGTTAATTCTTATAACCAGACGATTACCGATACATATGATTTTACTACAGGAAGTGGTACTGCTTGGGAAACTAATGATGGAACAAATTAAGAGGAGGAGAAATTATGAATAGTAAATGTTATTTATACGTACAATTATTGAGTGTAGTAGCATTGTTTGCAATGACCGGATGTACGGAGGATGAACTTGAAGGACATCGTACTGCTGCAGGTGATGGTATTGTTTTTGGTGCAACAGCGGGTTATGCTAATCCGGATACAAAAACTGTATATGGAGACTATAATGGTACAAGTTCACAAGAAATAAATTGGGAATCAGATGATGAAGTAGAAATTTATTCACCAAGTTCGGCATCACAACAAGCGTTATATAGTATTTCTGGCGATATAGATAATGGAAGTACTAATGAGGATAGTCCATCATCTGCCGGTTTAGCGGCTAAAGGAGATGCTGGTTTAACATGGGGAGCCGAATCAACACAAAGTTTTTATGCTATTTATCCTTCTGTTGAAAGCATACAAAATGAAGCTGTTAAAAAACGTGTCTCATTTTCAGAAGGAGTATTAAAAGGATATATCCCCATTAACCAACAGCATACGATTACTAAAAATGGTAGTAATTGGGAAGCTGAACCTAACATGGATTATCTGTATATGGCAGCTATAGAAGAAAGTTTTCCTGTCCCGGCATTTGATGCAGAACAAAAAGGTGTGTCTCTTAATTTTGTACCATTAACTTCAACACTTGAAATTACTTTTGTTGGTCCGATGGATCATCCTATGGCTTCGTTTAATGTATTTGCTGATGACGGAGAGGCTATTGCTGGAAATTTTACCTGTAATCTCAAAGAAGGAACAGATTGTACTCCAACTTCAAGTGGGGCAACCAATAATTATGTTACAGTTAGTACTTATTGGAATGATGGTGGCACTCAAAGACCTTTAAAACTTGATGCTGGAGAAGAAATTACTTTCAATGTATTTCTTCTTCCTCATCAAGATTTGAGCAATTTAAGTATTCGTGTGGCTGGGTTTAATGCGGCGAGTGTTACGATGAAGTTACAAGGAACTGGAGCGAATGGCACTTCTTTTGTTGTGCAGCCACATCAAAAAACAATTGTGAAAGTTAATGCACCGAAAAGTTTTGGAAATACAAATGAATGGATAACCGGATTAGATGATAATGTACTTGTATCCCAATTGTCTATTCCGGGAACTGCTAATTCTTTTTCATTTATGCGTAATGAAGGTGTTGATTCACATTATCAGACACAAACGGCGACAATCGAAGAACAATGGAATGCTGGTATTCGTTGTTTTGAGTTGCG
Organism: uncultured Parabacteroides sp.; assembly: GCA_900547435.1. Taxonomy (GTDB): domain Bacteria; phylum Bacteroidota; class Bacteroidia; order Bacteroidales; family Tannerellaceae; genus Parabacteroides. Next base: position 7,937 of record URGO01000083.1, on the reverse strand, counting down.
TGGTCCTAATTCAAGTTCTAGTGATTTGGCTGATGCTCCTCTTCAATGCAACCGACAGAATTTAGGTATTACTTTTGGAGAAGCCGTTCGACAAATCAATGAATTATTGCAAAAACATCCGGGTGAGTTTGCCATGATAATGCCGGCGTTTGAATCTGGTGAAGGACGTTTTGTTAAAGAGTATGCAGAAAATTTGAATAATTTTTATAAGAATCATAACTATGAATATAAAACGTATGGACGGAATTTGACTGTAGGTGAAGCGAGAGGTCATCTTCTGTTTATTGCTCGTATTACCAGTGAAGAAGATGCTGGAAAAACAATAGATGATCCGGTACAGGGTGTATCTATAGATGAGTGGGGATCATTGAAAGATAATTGGCAGAGACGCGGTTATCCGGTAGCTAACTGGGCTAGGAATGTTAATTGGGGTACAGCTGAACAAATGGAGTACTATATGATTAATAACAATCGATTAGAAAATTTTGTGGAACAAAATTTGCCGGTTAAAGGAACTGTTGATTATATGCATACGACCAAGCGTAATGATGGTTCTGAAGGTTCTGCTTATGTGCAGGATTGGGCGAGAGTAGTTCCGGAAGAAGCGGCTGGGCAGTATGAATTGTATTCAGATTATGATTATTCCTGGAGTATCTGGGGAGAATCATGGAGTCTTAATTATACTCAGTATGTATATTGGGCTGAATCGTTTGGTGAAAAGTGTAAGGATGTATGGAGTACTTTTGAGAAAGCTATTGAAGATAATAATAATCGGCAAGGGTCAACATTCTATATCAATTCGCTTGACGGTTATTTTGTAGATAAAACAATTCGACAAAGTTATGTGCCTTATATAGAAGGGCGTTCAGATTCATATAGGCCTAATAATAGTTCTCGACAAAGCTCTTTCAGCTATGGAGAAGGCGGTAAGGCTGGTAATATTGGTGCTTTTGCTACAGCTATTAATTCATATTTTTATAATGCTATTTTGGATTATGGTGCAGACAATATTTACGGACCGATGAATATTGTTATACTTGACCGTGTATATGTAGATGAGCCAAGTAGTTATTTGCCTTCTGTAATTATCAACAATAATTACCGTTTCCCGTTGTTGACGAGTGAAGATGTTGCAGGTAATTAAGGCATGTTTGGTAAATCTATCTCGTTCCGGCGGATGTGTCATCCGCCGGTCATTGCGTATCAGAATTTTCAATCCGCTGAAATACGGCATAATAAGCTAATCGGATTATAAATCCTGATACACAATGCAATCGAATTACAAATTCGATTGAACAGAGAAACAGTTATCATTTCGTCATGTTGGGCGGAGCGAAGCGGAGTCGAAACATCTCCAACAAAATAGGAGCCCCTTCGACTTCGCTCAAGGTGACGAAATAACTATTGTTCTCTATATAGCTTTACCAATCGCCAAGCCCTATTCAAAAAAGCATACGCCCTTTTCCCAAAAAGGACGCACCCTTTCCTGAAAAAGCATGCACCCTTTTTATGAAAAGGTCGGCATGGAATAGGAGACAATAAAGCAGTTCAAATTTGGTAATATGGAAAGAATAATATAGCTTTGCAAGAAAGTAAGATTTTGCCGATATGGAAATAAGGATATTAAAAAAAGGAATAGAAAAAATTAAATGTTGGTATTGTTATCATGTTATTATTTGATAATCATGTAGCTAATCAGCGGTTTCAGGGTTATTCATATTATGTACCGATTGTGGCTTTAGTATTCTGTTTGATTATTATGGCTCATTGTGAAGCGAATATTCATGATAACATCCAAGAATACGTGAAGCCTATTTCATTGGAATATTTGTCGATAGTGGCATACGGTTGTTTTCTGTTTTTAGTTTATATCATGAAAGTTAGGTCGTTATGCGATGTTTCGGCGCAAAAGAAAGGAGTAAATTGATATGACAACAATAATAGTAGGGACAATTTTGGTAGCGATTTGTGTATTGTATGGAATAGCGAGTCATCGGTATGCACGAAAAGATATTTTGTTGGGTGTGGAGGCTGGGCCTTTGCAGGAAGATGGAGTGTGCCATTTCCCTAAATATGAAGTATCATCGAAAGCTATCAAATTGATGAATGGAAGATATGTCAATACGCGAGATTACATTCGTATCGTGGTACATGGCAACTGCATGAAACCACGTAATATACAAGACGGAGAAGAATGGCTGGTTGAACCTTTGGACAAACAGAAACCGCTTCGCAGTCAAATAAAAGAGAAAGATGTGTTGTTGATTTACTTGAAAGATGAAGATTTATATAAAATCAGAGAATTTGAATGCTTTAATGCAGATGGTTCTTTGCAGACATTCTATTATGAAAGTGATGGGACGAAGCATTCCTCTTCGAGACCTCATGCTGCTGGAACGATACAGGGCGTTGTAAGATACGCTATTTAAGTGAATGATGTTAGCCGGGACTTTGAAGGTTTGCGGAGGATGATATTGACTATTTTTAACTTCGTCTTTTGCGAAAAAGATGATAGACACAATGAATACTTAGTAGGAAAAAAGTAACTTTGCAAAGTTGCATTTCTAAAACAGAGCAGAATGACAATAAGCGAAACTATCGGGTGGTTCAATTCCATCTTTGATTTGAACAAGCGAAACGGACAGAACGCAAAGAGCGATTTTTGTTGCGTTATGACTGATGATGTTGAACAATATAAAAAGGCACATCATGTGGAAATGCTTGGAATTACGGAATGCAGCGATTGGGACATTGCAAAAAAAGTGATGAGACTAATGCAAAATGAAGGCTATCACGTTATTCCGTTTGACTCGGAAAAAGAAATGCTTCCCGTGTATGTTTGTTTGTATAAAAAATGATTTAAACGAATTTTAATATGTCTGTCAGCCCATTGAATACAATTTACGCGAATGAGATTTTCCGTATGGCAGAGGAAAAAAAGGATAAGGTGTTTTATAACTCCAGCACGGTCCATGCGTGTATCGTCCATCAGGCGTTGGCCAAGTATGCGACGGGTTATATCGATATATTCAGCAGCAGCATGTGTACGGAAATATCAAACAACAAGGATTATTGCAAGTACATTGAAAATTACTTGGAAGGAGGAAAAGAGCGTAAAATCCGAATTATACTGACAGACTATTCAGAGCGTTTCAACCAAACGAAGATAGGCCAGTTGTTTGCAAAGTACTCTGGGCAGGTATCAATAAAGAGCTATAAAGGTAGCGTGAAATATAAGAATACCCCCGCTCATTTTACGGTATCGGACGACCGGGCATTCCGGTTGGAAACGGATATAGATCAGCACATGGCTTTTGGCAATTTCAATTCTCCGGAACAGGCGCGGGCCTTGAGGGAGACTTTTGACAAGATTTTCAATTCGCCTCTTGCAAAAGAAGTGTGTTTGGTTCATTGATGTATACTGGCTGCTATGTGGGATAATATACAGTTAGTAGATTTTAATGACCTGTTTGTGATATCGATAGGTTTGTCGATGGCGTATATTGTCTTGGGGAATAAGAAGGAGCAGGCTTCTTTTTTTCATGTCTTGTCTCAAATAACGGAATATGTGAAAAACTGGACTTTAAACTGGAAAACGAAATCGCAGCAAGAGGAGGAAGCGGTGATTTCCCAAATAGATTATTACATACAGTCGGGTTTATTGGAAGAGAAAACGGAAGGTGCTTTAGAGCTGATAAGCCGCAATGCGAAGGAAGTTATACAGAGAATACATGATTTGGAAAAGGAAATAGAGCAGAGCATAAAACGACATACAACGACAAACTATTTGGGTGTGATTTCGTATGATTGTTTTATCTATGGCATATATATCTTGTTCGTGGGCGTCTTGCAAAACAAGGAATCGGTTTGTGTCGATGGATTGATGTTGATAATGCTTGTAACTATGTTAGTATTATTAATTCATAGTCTTGTGGCGGAACATGTGAATTTTGGACGTTTAGCTCCAAGCTATTTGCTGCATAGTGTTGTTTTGCTTATGGGTATTTCGATAAGTTGCTGGTATTACAACCAACCGGTCGAGGCGATATCAACGACCTGGTTGTCGATTTTATCTATCATCGTCTGTTTTTCGGGTTTTATGGCTTATTTGATAGCGAATATCGTTGCAAATATATTTTTAGCTATTGATGGGGCTTGGAAAATATTCTGGTTGAAAATGCCTGAGAAAATAGAATCGCATAGAAAAGATATGGCGAGGTATAAACCGGAATTGGATGCAATCGATACACAGCTTAGAAGCGAAAACTTGTCTCCGAACATCAGCGTAGCGGCGGAGAATACATATACGAATCAGTAATAAATTTTTCAAGATGAAACTGAAACATATCCATATAGACAACTATAAATTGTTCCGTGACTTCGATATTGATTTTTGTGACGGAGAGAAACCACTTCGTATCGTTGTCATTGCGGGAATCAACGGAATCGGGAAAAGTACGCTTTTGGAATACATCAGGCCGAAAAGCATGTCATCCACGCATACTGGAACAATCCAAGTCACGACAGGCGAAGATAACAAAACGTTAGTGGTTCCTCCTTCTGTGCTTCAATATGACGCTTATGAAGAGGCTTTCAGTTCCATCTTATATTTTGCGAATGATACCGGTGTGGCTTCTCAGGAATTGGAAAAAAAGATTATCAGGTATGTAGACCATTTCGTTTATGAAGAAGGAAAGACCAGTTTTGAGGCATACGGGAAAATACAAGCTTTGTTGGATGCCGTGTTTGCCGATTTTCATTTGCAGGTACGCTTCAAAGGATTGGATGCTGATAGGCATTTACGATTTGTCAATCAGGATGGGGCAGAGTTTGGCGTGAATGAATTATCAGATGGCGAGAAACAATTATTAATGAAAGTTTTTCCTTTGTTTATGGGTGACATGAAAGGGCATGTAATCCTTATGGATGAGCCGGACGGGTCGTTACACCCTTCTTGGCAAAGCTATTTGTTGCCTATTTTAAGGCGATGTGCAGAAGAAAAAGATAGCCAGTTTATTCTTGCTACCCATTCTCCTCAAATTATATCATCGGCTTATCAAAATGAAATACGCTTACTGACACGGGATGCAGATGGATTTATTCGGGCGAAATATTGTGAAGACGGGCCATACGGATGGACTGTAGAAAAGGTGTTGGACGAAATTCAGCATGTACCGGTTCGACGCGTTCCTGAGGTAGAAGGAAGGCTGGATAATTTGCATAAGGGAATCAGAGAAAATCAGTATGAAACAGAAGCCTTTAAAGAAGAATTAAAGAATATGGAGAGTCTGTTGGGATATTCGGATCCGGATTTGACACTCATTCGGATGGAGATTCTACGTAGAAGAAAGAACGAAAACTATGAGAAAAGTAAATAAAGAAAATGTTCCAGCCTTTTTTTCTGATTTTATTAAGAAGGAAAATCCGGAAGATTGGACTGATATTGCTCCAATTCGAGAACGTTTAAGGAAGTATATCCTGGATAATGAACAACAAGGGTATTGTGCTTATACGGAAGTTAGAATAATAAAAGATGAAAGTTGTCATATAGATCATTTTCGGACACGTAATCTGTACCCTCAAAAAACTTTTGAATACCGAAATCTGCTAGTATCTTGTAATTCAGAGGATTATGGAGCTAAATATAAAGATAAACAAATCAAAGAAAAGACAGATTATGATTTCCTTGTTAACCCTGTAGAAAATAATCCGTCAGACTATATGGAATATACTTTTACCGGAGAAATGCAGGCTATTGATTCTGAAGGACGAGGTATCAGGACTATCCATTGTTTCAATCTGAATGAACGACATTTAGTAAATCGCCGGAAAAATGCGATCATCAGTTTGTTGAGTATGAAAGACTATTTGACAGAAGATGAACTTGTAAATGCCATAGGTGAGTTTGAGACAATGGTACGGCAATTATATAGGCAGGGCTAATTATATGTATCGAAAAAGATAGTTCCTGTTTTTGTTTTTCTGCTTTACTTCTTTATCTACTAAACCGTCAATTATTTAATACTTATATTTTATGATACGAAAATTTTTGGTTGCGGCCATTGTTTCATTGGCTGCTGTCTCGGTTCATGCGCAAACCGAATCCGACTCGACAGAGGTTCGGACAAACAATGAAGAAGTGCGCAATAATTGGTTCGTGAGTGCGTCTGCCGGTCCGCAGATATTGTTTAGCGACCACGACAAGCAGATTAATTTCGGTCGGCGAATTTCTCCGGCGTTGGATATCGCCGTGGGAAAATGGTTTAAACCTTGGGTGGGCGCACGTTTGATGTACAGTGGGCTTTCGGTAAAGGGAGCCACTCAAAACGGAGCGCATACGACGGGCGAGGACATCAAGGAAAAGCCTCAGTCGGGGTATTGGTTGGAGTATCAGAAGTTCAACATGTATCACATTCATGCGGATGCGTTGTTCGATCTGACTAACGTGTTCGATGAGTACAATCCCGAACGCTTCTACAACTGCATCGTGTATGCCGGTATCGGTGTGGCCGGGACCGGCGAGGAGCCGACTTCGACAAGTGTTGCCGGAGATTTCGGTGTCCTGAACACGTTCCGTCTGAACCAGAATTGGGGATTGAACGTTGACCTTCGCGGTATATTGGTGAGCGATAGTTTCGATGGGGAAGAGGGAGGCCGTTCCGAGGGGCTTTTGAACCTGACAATCGGTGTAACCTATACCTTCAATTGATGTTTGGGGCGTGTGTCTGGAGGCTGTGTCAAAATCGCATTTTGACACAGCCTCTTGCTCCGCTACCAATGACGGATTGTAATGTTCTTCCCAAGTAAGTATGCAACTCCCGAACGAAATACTTTTTCCTGAAATAGAACGGCTGCTGTCTGAAGGACATGAAGTCATGTTTCGGACAAAGGGGAACAGTATGTTCCCTTTTATTGTCGGAGATCGGGACAGTGTGTTGCTTCAGCGTAACGATTCTGTACGGGTAGGAGATATTGTTCTGGCACATCTTCCGGATAATTATGTCTTGCATCGGGTTTATCGGACGACAGAAAACGGAATTTTTCTGATGGGCGATGGCAATCTGTGCGCTACGGAGAGGTGCTTGCCGGATGCTATTTGCGGAAAGGTGAAACAGATTATTCGTCGCGGACAGGTTGTTGAATGCGATTCGCCGAAAGAACGTTGGCTGGCGGATTTATGGCGATGGTTGTTGCCTGTGAGGAAATATATATTGGGAATATGGAGAATGTTAAGGTAAGCTATATGCATATAAAGGATTGCGTGAGATGGCTGTGGATGGCCTCAAAGAGTTATCGCTTTCCGGTTTTATGGAGCGGGGTAATAGGGATATTGCATGTGAGCATATCCCTATTCTTTGTTTATGTCTGTAAGGTTCTGATAGATATAGCTACCGGACATTCAGACGGCAATCTTTCGGTCTATATCGGCTGGATGTTTTTTTGTATGGCGATGCAATTGCTGCTGTCGGTGGTGAGAAGCCGCTTGAGCAGCCGTACGGAAATCCGTTTCCGTAATGGAATGCATCAACGCCTTTTCGACCATTTGATGAAAAGCCGTTGGACTGAAAGCGAAAACTATCATACCGGGGATATGCTGAATCGGTTGGGGGAGGATGTCATCGCTGTGTCTGATGCCTTGTGCCGGACGGTTCCGTCGGTGCTGACTACGTTGTTCCAACTGATAGGCGCGCTGTTTTTCCTTTCCCGTTTAGACGGGCGGTTGGCCGGGATATTGTTGTTTATCATGCCACTCGCTTTGCTGTTCAGCAAGCGTTATGTCCGGAAAATGCGTCGGTTGTCTCGGGAAATCCGGGATACGGACAGTCTGGTGCAAAGCCATTTGCAGGAATATCTGCAACATCGGACTTTGATTAGTACTTTGGAATATACCCGACAGGCTGTAAGAAGGTTGGTTTCTTTGCAATCCGATTTGCTGC
>URGO01000082.1 GCA_900547435.1 uncultured Parabacteroides sp. | reverse complement strand
TTTGAACCAAAATTATACCATTGTGCCGAACGGAATCAAGATGTGCCTGTATCAGGGTTATCCGGAATTGTTCATGCAGTTCAACAAGAAAGTGAATTTTGTTTTTGACCCGAAATGGTATTACGGCATAGAATACTCGAAAGAGCAGGAGAGGGGTTACCCTTATAAGGAAGACCTGTTCGTTCCCGGTTATTTTGAAGTGCCGGTCAAGAAGGGTGAGACGATTATTTTCAGTGCCGGAGACAGCCAGGTGGCAACAACCCGTCTGAAGTCTTTGTATGCAGCTGAGATAGAATCACGTACCCCACGTACCAGCTTCTATAACTGCCTGAAGAACTCGGCTCAGCAATTCTATTTCCGCCCGAAAGAACAAGACGCTTATCTGCTGGCGGGTTATCCTTGGTTTAAGGTGAGAGCACGTGATTTATTTATCTCTACACCGGGATGTACTTTGTCAATAGGCGATCCGGTACGCTTCGAGAAGATTATGGCTACGGCTATTCCCGCATTAAGAGCCTATATGGAAAGCGAAGCCAAAGATCTTGTCATACAGGAGTTGGAACATCCGGATGTTATGTTATGGGCTATTTGGGCTATTCAGAAGTACGCGCAGGATGAAGGTTTGGACAAGGCTAAAGAACTTTATGCGGACATTGTCAATGAAATCGTTACGTATATCATGGATCAGCGTCATCCGGGCTTGAAAGTGATGGATAGCGGATTGGTATTTGCCGATGGCGGACGGGATAAAGCTATTACGTGGATGAACTCTACCGTTGATGGGCATCCTGTTGTTCCGCGTTCAGGATATATTGTAGAGTTTAATGCCTTGTGGTATAACGCTCTTTGTTTCTGCCGGGAATTGAATGGAGAGGTGGCAAACGAGCGGATGGATGCTCTGATTAAGTTGATGGATGTATCTTTCCCGAATACATTTATGAACGGTTACAATTATCTGTTCGATTACGTGAATGGCTCTTTCGTGGATTGGAGTGTCCGTCCGAATATGATATTTGCCGTATCATTGCCTTATTCGCCTTTGACCCGTATGCAGAAGCGTTCGGTTTTGGATATCGTAACAAAAGAGTTGCTTACTCCGAGAGGAATCCGTTCGTTAAGTCCGAAGAGTGAGGGCTATCGTCCTTATTGTACAGGGCCTCAGCGGGAGAGAGATTTGGCTTATCATCAGGGAACGGCCTGGCCGTGGTTGATGGGAGCTTATTTGGAGGCTTACCTTCGAGTATTTGGCAAGTCGGGCGCGGCATTTGCCGAACGTATGTTGATTGGTATGGAAGATGAAATGAGCAACCATTGTATCGGAACAATTTCTGAGATTTATGACGGAAATCCACCGTTTACAGGCCGTGGAGCTATCTCTTTTGCCATGAATGTGGCTGCTATCCTGAGAATATTAGATATCTTGAAGAAGTATAACGCCGAATAAAACAAATAATACTATATGAAAGCATTAATGTTCGGGTGGGAATTTCCCCCTCATATTCTGGGAGGCTTAGGTACTGCGAGCTTTGGTTTAACGCGAGGTATGGCTTTGCAGCCGGATATGGATATCACGTTCTGTATTCCTAAACCCTGGGGTGATGAAGACCAGAGCTTCCTGAAAATTATAGGAGTAAATAATGTGCCTATCGTATGGCGTGACGTAAATATGGATTACGTTAAGGAGCGCTTGGGTAAATTTATGGATCCTCAGCTGTATTTCGATTTTAGAAATAACATATACGCTGATTTCTCTTATCGGCATGTGAACGATTTGGGATGTCTGGAGTTTTCCGGGCGCTATCCTAACAACCTGCTGGAAGAGATTAATAACTATTCGATTGTAGCCGGGGTGATTGCACGTACGATTCCGTGCGATGTGATTCATGCACACGATTGGCTGACTTATCCTGCTGGTATTCATGCAAAGCAGGTTACGGGTAAACCTTTGGTAATCCATGTACACGCAACCGATTATGACCGTAGTCGCGGTAATGTGAATCCGGATGTGTATAGTATCGAAAAAAACGGTATGGATCATGCCGACCACATCATTACGGTAAGTAATCTGACCCGTCAGACGGTTATAGAAAAATATCATCAGGATCCGGCTAAAGTGACAACCGTACATAATGCCGTAGAACCTTTGAGTCCTGAAATTCTGGCTATACCGGATAAGAAGGGCGTAAAAGACTAGGTTATTACTTTCTTGGGACGTATTACCATGCAGAATGGACCGGAATATTTCGTGGAAGCTGCCGCTAAGGTATTGAAAAGAGCGCCTCATGCTCGTTTTATTATGGCAGGAAGCGGGGATATGATGGACCAGATGATTCGCTTGGCGGCTTCACGCAATATCTCAGACCGGTTCCATTTCACGGGATTTATGAAAGGAAAGCAGGTATATGAAGTGTTCAAAGCAAGTGATGTATACGTGATGCCTTCCGTTTCAGAGCCGTTTGGTATTTCACCGTTGGAGGCTATGCAATGTGGCGTTCCGTCAATTATATCCAAACAATCCGGTTGTGCTGAGATATTGAATTATGCGATGAAAGTTGATTACTGGGATATTGAAGCCTTGGCAGATGCCATGTATTCTATCATAACCTATCCGGCCATGCATGAATTCTTGAAAGTGGAAGGAAAGCGTGAGGTAGACGAAATCAAATGGGAATATGCCGGCCAGAAAGTTCGTCGCATATATGATATGGTAACAGGTAATAAGTAATAACAATCGAATCAAAACATAAAAAACAGAAAACATTATGAAAACTATATGCTTTTATTTCCAGATTCATCAGCCATTCCGTTTGAAAAGATATCGCTTCTTTGATATAGGAAATGACCATTACTATTATGATGATTTCCAGAACGAGGAAATTATCCGCCGTATTGCCGAGAAATGCTACTTGCCGGCAAACCGTACAATCTTGGAGATGATTAAGTCGAGTGGCAACAAGTTTAAAGTGGCATTCTCTATTTCTGGCGTGGCATTGGAGCAGATGGAGATCTATACGCCGGAAGTAATCGATAGTTTCAAGGAACTTGCAGCTACCGGGAATGTAGAATTCTTGTCTGAAACTTATGCTCATTCGCTCTCTTCATTGGGGGATATGGACGAGTTCAAACATCAGATTAAGAAACAGGAAGACAAATTGATGACATTGTTCGGTGTGAAACCGAAGGTGTTCCGTAATACGGAGTTAATCTACTCTGATGACATTTCGGAAGTCGTTTATGAGATGGGCTACAAAGGTATGCTGACGGAAGGGGCAAAACATGTGTTAGGATGGAAGAGTCCGAATTATATGTATTGCTCGGCTGTTCAACCGAAATTGCATTTGTTGTTGAAGAATGACCGCTTCAGTGAGGATTTGTCTGACCGGTTTAGTGACTATAGTTGGAACGAATATCCGCTTACGGCTGATAAATTCATGAATTGGATTGCCAATACGCCGGAATCTGAACAAGTAATCAATCTGTTTATGAATTATGAGGTATTAGGGTCATTGCATCCGGCTGAGACTGGTATCTTCGAATTCTTCAAGGCTCTGCCTCGTTTTGCTGCGGAAAAGGGCATCAGCTTCTCAACTCCATCAGATGTATTTGCTTTGTTGAAACCGGTAGACAGTATTTCTGTAGCTTATCCGATTTCATGGGTTGACGAGGAGCGCGATTGTAGTTCTTGGTTAGGAAATGTCTTGCAACAAGAAGCCTTCCGCAAGATTTGTGATATAGGCGAAAGAGTCCGTTTGTGTGATTTGCGCCGTATCCGTCAGGACTGGTACTATTTGCAAAGCAGTGACCATTTCTACTATATGAGTACCAAGCACATGGGCAAAGGTGGTTTCAGCCCGTATGACAATCCGTATGACGCATTCAATAATTATATGAATGTTTTGTCGGATTTCATGGAAAGAGTGAACGCTCAATATCCGGAAACTATTGAAAACGAAGAATTGAACTCTTTGCTGACAACGATTAAGAACCAAGGTGAGGAAATCGAATCGTTACAGAAGGAGTTAGATAAATGGAAGAAAAAGGCTACTCCGAAGAAAACGGCAAAATAAAAGTAGTCAGTTGGGAGAAAGTTAAATAATAGGTCACAGAGGCACGGCGAATAAAAAACGTCATGTCTCTGTGACCTTTGTTTTTATTCCTTATTTTCTCAAAAATAACCGATATCTTTATCCGAATACCCGTTATTTTTGCGGGTATTATTATTCTCGCGAATAAAGATAGTGCTTCTTTCTCACGCTTGCTTAGGAAATATCTGGAGGGGAGTAAAGATATCTCATGGATTTATTTTACCTTTGTATCAGCAAAGGAATAAATTATGATGAATAGCAAGGAATCGGCTTCTATATTATTGATATATACCGGCGGGACAATCGGGATGACAGAGAATCGGGAAACAGGTGTGCTGGAAACATTCAATTTTCAGCATTTGGTGGACAATGTTCCCGAATTGAAACAGTTAGGACACAAAGTAGATTCATATCAGTTTGATCCTCCTTTGGATTCTTCGGCAATGGGACCGGACTCATGGATGAAAATTGTTCGGATTATTGCAGACAATTATCAGCGGTATGATGGTTTTGTTGTATTGCATGGAACGGATACAATGTCTTATACGGCATCAGCCTTGAGTTTTATGCTGGAGAACCTGTCCAAACCGGTGATTCTGACCGGATCACAATTGCCTATCGGTATGCTGCGGACTGATGGAAAAGAAAATCTGATTACGGCTATCGAAATTGCAGCGGCAAAAGAGAATGGTTTGCCTATTGTACCGGAAGTTTGCATCTTTTTTGAAAATGAATTGATGCGTGGAAATAGAACTTGTAAGGCTAATGCAGATAATTTTAATGCGTTCCGCTCTTATAATTATCCGTCTTTGGCTCATGCCGGAGTGCATATCAAATATGATGTTTCCCAAATTTATTATCCGATTTCACGCCGGCCTTTAAAGCCGCATTATCTGCTGGACAGGAATATTGCTATTTTGAAACTTTTTCCGGGGATCTCTCCTATGGTGGTAGAGAGCATATTGAACATTTCGGGTTTGAAAGGCGTTGTTATGGAAACATTTGGAAGTGGAAATGCTCCTTCAGACGATTGGTTTCTGGATATGCTGAAAGATGCGGTAGAACGTGGGATAGTCATTGTGAATGTAACGCAATGCCGTGCCGGAAGTGTTGAGATGCATCGGTATGAAACGGGACATAAGTTATTGGAATCCGGAGTGATTAGCGGATATGATAGTACTACGGAGAGTGCGGTAACCAAGTTGATGTTCTTGTTTGGGCATGGACTGACACCCGAAGAAGTGAAAGAACATATGAATTGTTCGCTGATAGGAGAAATAACAATACCGGATTCTTTTGTCCGGCCATAATAAGAAAAAAAAGAACGATATATATGAAGTTGATATTTTTTAGTTTGGCGAGTGGTAGCAGTGGCAATTGCTACTATTTGGGGACGTCTGAGTACGGATTGCTGATTGATGCAGGAATCGGTATCCGTACGATAAAGAAGGTATTAAAAGATAGGGCAATTGACTTGTCTCAGATTATGGCGGTGCTGGTGACGCATGATCACGCCGACCATATTAAAACAGTAGGTTATTTAGGTGAAAAACTGAATATTCCCGTCTATTCGACAGCAGGGGTTCATCGGGGGATAGCTAAAAGTCGCTATGTGGAGGAAACGCTTACAGGCTCAAAACGAATCATAGAGAAAGAAATCCCATTTCAGATTGAAGACTTTACTATTACCGCTTTTCAGGTTCCGCATGATAGTACGGATAGTGTGGGATATTATATTGAATATGGCAATCACAAATTCACGATAGCTACAGATGTTGGACATATAACGGAAACGGTAGGCAAGTATATTTGTAAAGCGAATCATTTGGTGTTGGAAGCCAATTATGATGAAGAGATGCTCCGCTTTGGAAGTTACCCGCAATTTTTGAAAGAACGTATTACGAGCCCAACCGGTCATTTGAGCAATAAAGAAGCTGCGGAATATTTGGCAACTCATTATACTCCGGAGTTAAAAGATATTTGGTTGTGCCATTTGAGTAAGGACAACAATCATCCGGAGCTGGCTTATAAGACGGTAGATATCCGATTGTTTGACGAGGGTATTCGGGTAGGGAAGGATGTATCGTTAGTTGCTCTAAAGCGTACAACTCCTTCTGATATTTATGAATTTGATTAAATGCGCAAATTATTGGTTATATTCGAGAAACAGTTCATTGTTTACTTTGAATATAACCGATATTGAGAGTAAAGCCGTTCGCTTGGGAAAATTTATGGATGTTTTGTCCAATCCACAATGCAAAACTCTATTGTGGCATAATTGTCTTTCTCAAATAAGATGCCAATTCGGATATCGTCCAATCGGACTAAATCAGAATAAGCAGCATAGTCCGTTTTTTGTGATTGGGATTGTTTGGGGGCATAAATCAAGAATTTATCGTGCCAGTTCTTTCCTTCATCGTAGCTTATCCGGAGGGTCAGATTGTTTCTGGCAATCGTATCAGCCGCATTACAAAATGCCAATATCGTTTGTCCATCCTTTTCGCTTAACGAGAGGATACTCCCTTGACAAACCGGATCAATCAATACTGAATCGACTTGCGGTGTCTCCCATGTTATACCTCCGTCATGGCTCAAACTGACCAACCGAGCCTTGATATCACCTTGCTGGTTCCGACTATTCATCATTAGTTTTCCCCCAGTCAGTTCAACAGCCATCGATTCGTTGCTTCCCGGGTAGGCTATATCATTGCTTAATTGGAATGTTTTTCCATGATCATCGGTATAATATCCGTGAGCACGATAATGCTTTCCATTCGGTTGAGGATTTCCAAACGAATGGTTGGCTGCCACATAAATACGGCCTTTATAGAGGCCTGCCTTTAACTGAATGGCATGCCCTGGCGTATTCGCATAATATCGCCAATCTGTTTTCTTGACAAGCGAGGTAATATCAACAGGATCCGACCAGGTATAACCGTTATCCGTGGAGGTGATAAACCAGCAACGCTTGTCTCCTTTTCCAGCCAAAATATCCGCTTCAGAAACATCTCCGGTATTATAAAAGAGAAATAGTCTTCCTTTTGGAAAATGAGGGTCTGTCAAATCAAAAACGGGAGCAGGATTACAAACCTGTAATTCTCCGTTACGGGCAACTACTTGTAATTTACTCCAAGTAGCTCCATTGTCTTTGCTACGTTTCATTACCAGTTCTATGTGCCCGAAATCACCAGCATGATTGACTCGTCCTTCGCAAAAGGCTAATAAGTCTCCCTTGGGAGTTTGGACAATCGCCGGAATCCGGAAACTTTTATATCCCTCTTCTCCGGATATAAATACCGGAACACGGTGATTTACCTTATCGGATGATTGTGAAAAGCAATCAGATGGCGTAATAATACAAAGCAGAATAACAAAAGCAAAAAGTTTATATATGATTTTCATGGGGATTTATTTTTTATTTAAATCAAAAAAGCGTCATGAATTTTTGCTTTGCCATATGGCTTATGCTATTATTCATGACGCTTTTGAGTTGTTTATTATCTAACGTTTATGCCTTTACGACTTTCACATCCAACTTGAAGTCTTCAAAATCGAGCGTAGTGGCATCAGCTATCGGTTCATCCGCAATCTCAATGCTATTGGCCAACACCTGATTCGAGATATACTCCTTATATTCCGTGATGGCATCGTCCATCTCTGCAGAAGAAGCGACGGTAATGTTCACCTTGTCGGTAATATCAAATCCGCTGCTCTTGCGTAGGTTCTGAACACGATTCACCAATTCGCGTGCTAAACCTTCTTTCTTCAGGTCGTCGGTGATAGTGATATCCAACGCTACCGTGAGGCGTCCTTCGTTAGCCACCAGCCAACCCGGAATGTCTTCGGAGAAAATATCCACATCCGCACGTTCGATAACGGCTTCTTGTCCGTCTACTTGAAGTGTGAAGGTTCCCGCCTTCTCGAATGCATTGATATCTTCTTGGCTCATCTGCTGGATTTGCGCCGCCAACGATTTCATAATCTTGCCATAACGCGGACCAAGCTTCTTGAAGTCCGGTTTGATGCGTTTTACTAAGATTCCGGCCGTATTATCAACGAACTTCATATCCTTTACGTTCACCTCATTCAAGATAAGCGATTTCACGGCCTCGATGCTTTCCTTCTGATGTTCATCCAGTACCGGAACCATCAATACGTGGAGCGGCTGGCGGACTTTGATATTGACCTTACGACGCAGCGCCAATACCATCGAAGAGATATCTTGCGCCATCTGCATCCGCTCTTCCAATGCCTTGTCGATTAATTCTTCGTGGCAAACTGGGAAATCAGACAAGTGAACCGACTCTACTTGCTCGCGACCCGTTACGGCAATCAAATCGCAGAACAGCTTATCGGCATAGAACGGAGCTATTGGTGCCATCAATTTAGCCACCGTCTCCAAACAAGTATACAATGTCTGGTAAGCCGAAAGCTTATCTTCCGTCAAACCTCCTTGCCAGAAACGTTTACGGTTCAGTCGTACGTACCAGTTACTCAAATGGTCGTTCACGAAATCGGAAATTGCACGTCCGGCGCGGGTCGGTTCATACGCATTCAAATAGGTATCGACATCCTTCACCAGACTATTCAACAACGAAAGAATCCAGCGATCGATTTCCGGACGCTTCGCCCAAGCCACTTCTTCTTGTGAATAATCGAAACCATCCACATTCGCATAAAGGGCGAAGAAAGAATACGTATTATATAATGTACCAAAGAACTTACGGCGCACCTCTTCCACACCTTCCACGTCGAACTTCAAGTTGTCCCAAGGCGAAGCGTTCGTAATCATATACCAACGCAATGGGTCAGAACCATATTTCTCAATCGTGGCAAACGGATCGACGGCATTGCCCAGGCGCTTCGACATCTTGTTGCCATTCTTATCCAATACCAAACCATTCGACACAACGGCTTTGTATGCTACGCTATCGAATACCATCGTGGCAATGGCATGAAGCGTAAAGAACCAACCACGCGTCTGATCCACACCCTCGGCAATGAAGTCCGCCGGATAGTACGAACGGCTATCGATCAGTTCTTTATTCTCGAACGGATAATGCAATTGGGCGTAAGGCATCGAACCTGAGTCGAACCACACGTCTATCAAATCGGCTTCGCGCTTCATCGGCTTGCCACTGGGCGAAACCAGTACGATGTCGTCGACAAATGGTCGGTGTAAATCGATCCGTTCATAGTTATCTTTCGTGAAGACATTAGGCGTAAATCCTAACGTTTTATACGGGTTTTCTTTCATGAAACCGGCAGCTACCGATTTCTCTATCTCATTATACAATTCTTCTACCGAACCAATGCAAATCTCTTCGCCCTCCTCGCTGCGCCAAATAGGAAGCGGAGTTCCCCAATAACGCGAGCGGCTCAGGTTCCAATCATTTAAGTTCTCCAGCCATTTGCCGAAGCGGCCCGTACCGGTCGATTCCGGTTTCCAGTTGATGGTCTTGTTGAGTTCAATCATGCGCTCTTTGCAAGCCGTCGAACGGATAAACCAACTATCGAGCGGATAATAAAGTACCGGCTTATCGGTACGCCAGCAATGCGGATAGTTATGCACGTGCTTCTCCATCTTGAAAGCTTGGTTCGCTTGCTTCATCTTCATGCAGATGTACACATCGAGCGATTCAGCGGCTTGTGCGGCTTTCTCGTCATACTTGCCATCTACGGTGAATTGCGGGTCGTAGGCATTCTTCACCCAACGTCCTTCGTAGTCCTTATAAATATCCACATTGACGCATTCAGCTACAAACTTCTCATCCAGTTCGTCCAACAGGTAGAATTTACCCGTCAGATCGACCATCGGACGCGTCTCCCCCTTCTTATTAATCATGAAAAGCGAAGGAATGCCAGCTGCTTTTGCCACAAACGCATCGTCCGCACCGAATGTCGGCGCGATATGAACGATACCTGTACCATCTTCGGTCGTGACATAATCACCCGGAATTACGCGGAATGCCTTGGCTGAAGCATCGCGCCATTGGCCATTCTCATCCAGTTCGACCGGCTTCACCCACGGGAGGAGCTGCTCATATTCCATGCCAACCAAATCCGGACCTTTGTATTCGCCTACTACCTTGAACGGGATTAACTTGTCGCCCGGCTTGTAATCTTCCAGCGCGATACCTTCGGCTTTCTTGTTGAAGTGCGTATAGAGCAATGCCTTTGCCAATACGACCGTCATCTTCTCGCCCGTATAAGCATTGTAAGTTTGAACAGCTACGTAATCAATCTTCGGCCCCACACAGAGCGCCGTATTAGAAGGCAATGTCCACGGAGTGGTGGTCCATGCGAGGAAGTAAGGCGTTCCCCACTCGGTCATTTCCGGCTTCGGGTTCTTTATCTTGAACTGGCCTACGACGGTCAAATCCTTCACGTCTCGATAGCATCCCGGTTGGTTCAGCTCGTGCGAACTCAATCCCGTACCCGCCGCCGGCGAATAGGGCTGGATGGTATATCCTTTATATAATAATCCTTTGTTGTAAAGCTGCTTGAGGAGCCACCAAAGGGTTTCGATATAGCGGTTATCGTAGGTGATATAGGGATTCTCCAAGTCCACCCAATAGCCCATCTTCTCGGTCAGGTCCGTCCATTCCTTCGTATATTTCATGACGTCCCGCCGGCAAGCCGCGTTATATTCAGCCACCGAAATCTTCTTGCCGATGTCCTCTTTCGTAATACCTAAGGCTTTCTCTACGCCCAGTTCTACCGGCAGACCGTGCGTGTCCCATCCGGCTTTACGATTGACTTTGAATCCCTTCATCGTCTTGTAACGGCAGAAGATATCCTTAATGGAGCGTGCAATCACGTGGTGGATGCCCGGCATTCCGTTGGCAGAAGGCGGACCTTCGTAGAATACGAACGAGGGATGACCTTCGCGGATTTCAAGACTCTTGTGGAAGACATCGCCGTCTTGCCACTTCTTCAGGATTTCCTTATTCACGTCCGACAAGTCGAACTTCGAATATTCGGCAAATTTCTTATTCATATTTCGATGTTTATTTACATTATCTACAAAATTCGTGCAAAAATAGTCATTTAATTCCAATTAGGCAAAGAACAGATGCTCTACTAATATCTTAAATCCAATACCAATCAAGATTAAACCACCTATCAGGTCAAGCTTAAAGTCCATCTTATCCCCGACACGGCTTCCGAAACAAACGCCAAAGGCGGAGAACAAAAAAGTTACTATGGCTATGGTGAGCGTAATCATCGAAAGTGAAGCCTGCATCAAGGCTAACGAAACACCTACAGCCAAAGCATCAATGCTGGTTGCTACTCCCAGTCCACAAAGAGTCTTTAGACAGAGTGGGTTCATTTTCTTCTCTTCTTCCTTTCCTTTAAGGCTGTCTTTAATCATTTTCCCACCTAAATAGGCCAGCAAGATAAAAGCAATCCAATGGTCGAAAGCCTCAATCAATTTTAGAAAGCCGAATCCCAGTAAATATCCGGCCAGTGTGAATAATGCCTGAAAAAAAGCTAATACACTTGCAATACGTATAATTTGTCCACTTGTGCATTTTCTGATAATTGCACCGCTTGTAACTGAGACGGCCAAGCTATCCATAGATAACCCGACCGCTAATAACGTTATTTCTGCAAAAGACATATGAGTTTAGATTTCCTCCGCTATTTTATACTTATTCCGATTTGGAGAGTTACGCGAAATCAATTCTCCTATAAACCCGGCAAGAAACATTTGTGTTCCTAAAATCATTCCTGTCAAAGCAATATAAAAATAGGGTGAATTGGTCACTAACGGCCGAGGAGAACCTGCCCATAAAGATATCAATTTTGCTCCTAATACGATAACCAATGAAATGAAGCTCAGAAAGAACATTGCGCTTCCCCAAAGCCCGAAAAAGTGCATCGGTTTTTTCCCGAATTTAGAGGTGAACCAAAGAGTAATCAAATCTAAATAACCATTGACAAAACGGTCTAACCCAAATTTTGTCTTTCCGTATTTTCTTGCCTGATGATGAACTACCTTTTCGCCAATCTTTGTAAATCCTGCAATTTTAGCTAAATAAGGAATGTAGCGGTGCATATCATTATAAATTTCAATGTTCTTCACCACAATATTTTTATAGGCTTTCAATCCGCAATTAAAATCGTGCAAGTTATGGATTCCAGAGAATTTTCGAGCCGTGGCATTAAAAAGTTTCGTCGGGATTGTTTTGGATAACGGGTCATAACGCTTCTTCTTCCATCCTGAAACCAAATCATACCCATCTTCCTTAATCATTCGGTAAAGCTCTGGTATTTCGTCCGGACTATCTTGTAGGTCTGCATCCATTGTGATAACCACATCGCCTTGTGCTCGTTGGAAACCGCAATGTAGTCCAGGAGATTTGCCATAGTTACGACGGAAACGAATGCCTCTTACCACGGGGGATTGTTTCCGGAAACTTTCGATGACATCCCAAGAACCATCGGTACTTCCGTCATCTACAAATATAATTTCATAAGTAAAATGATTTTCCTCCATTACCCGCTGAATCCAGGCAAATAATTCCGGAAGAGATTCGGCCTCGTTGTATAACGGAATAACTACTGATATATCCATACTTCATTTTATTTAATTGGCAATTGATAATCGGCAATTCACAATTAATTATCAATATCCATTATTCTTTTTCCAATATATTTTCCTTGTTAATTATTCGTTGTTGTTTGTCCATCGCTCCGTTTCCGGCAAAGCAATAACGCTACCGGTATAGAAAAAATGACACCATATAATATATTATTTAAGATTCCTTGCAATGCCAAATGTATAGGTGAAAAGTCTAAAGTCTCGATTGATTGGATTATTTGGCTATCTACATTTGCTTGCTTGAGCGATTCAATCGTCTGGCTTACCGCATGAGCCATATAATCCGGCGGAGCCACAAAACGATAGAAAATATAGTGCATTACAGAAACGATGAGAGCCGCAAAGAAATAGAGCAATACACCGAATTGCCATGCTTGTCCGAATGTAATACTCCCGCCTAAATCGTCCCGATACCTTTTGGTCAGGACGTATCCTAAATAAGGAACGATGATTGACATTCCCCAATATACTACAATCCAATATGGATAATAGGGACTGACCATATTAAATATATATTTTACAACCCAATAAATTCCTAAAGCGAGTCCGTATGACATGGCCGCCGGAAACAATAAATTGTTGTTCTTTTTCATCATATAGTAGAATCCATAGTATTTTAGTTGACAAAATTACTCTTTTTGTAAGAAATAGCAAGGGAATAGGAAGATAAACTAAAAAAGAAAAGTCTTTCACCGTTTTTACACCGTGAAAGACTCTTTTTTTAAAACAGCTTGTTCATACTTATGAAAGTGACCTCGGAGGGGATCGAACCCTCGACCCAATGATTAAGAGTCATTTGCTCTACCAGCTGAGCTACGAAGTCATCTACTTGAACAATCATCTCCTTGATTGCGGGTGCAAAGATAAGGACTATTTTTTAATTTGCAAACTTTTCAAAGAAATTTTCTTAGCGGATTTTTGTCATTTGTTATATTTTCCATATTTATATCATTGTCTTCCACGTTCCAATATCCTCCGGAAGTCCTGTACAATTTGGATTCCTAAATTGATTCGGGTACTATCCACTTTCCGGATTTCCACAGGGGTAACGGCATCTTTATATTTTGCTTTTCCGAGTCGGAACTTCATATCGTCCAAGTTTCCGGTAATGTTCAGTCCGAGCTTGAAAGGAACAGGGGATTTGAGGATGGATATATGATACTGGAAATTCATATCCAAATCCTGAGTTCCACCGACAGCTGCACGATAGCGGTCTATCTCGACCAAGAACGGATAGACCGTAACGTTTCTATCTTCTACGGTGATGTTAACCGCAATATGGTCGAATACGTTCCTTTCCTTGTTTTTGAAGAGCAGCATTTTGGAAATCTCGGCAAAGGTCTCTCCATCCATCAATACTAAGCTGTCTCCTTCCAAGTGGATAGCCGAACGAAGTGTCGGAATTTGGATATTCAAGGCTGAATCGATTACGGATTCGGCGGCTACATCGAAATTGACATATCCTTTGAAAGAGCGAAGCATAGGCACCATGGAGTCTAAAGAAGGAATGAAATTGACCAATTCACCGATGTTTACATCATCCAAATGAAGGTCAAATCCGGCATATCCTTTATCTTTATGAGCCGCATGATAGACTAATGTAGAGCGCATTTTTGCATCCATGCCTATCATACTCAAGTTTTT
>URGO01000081.1 GCA_900547435.1 uncultured Parabacteroides sp. | reverse complement strand
CGCGCGGCGTTCCCCGACCGATGAGTTTTTATCCTGTTTGCTAACGAATCGTTGCGTTTCTATTTGGATTCTTCATGTTTTTTCTTGTTTAGCATTTGATACTCAGTTCATGCAGCACCGCACGAATCTTTTCGTAAGTTGTGATACGAGTCGGGACTAACGGCAAACGTAGTTTGTTTTCCATAAATCCCATCATGCTCAACATACTCTTTGCACCGGCCGGATTGCCATCCACAAACAGCAGATTGAACAACTCCGTAAAGCGGTGATGGATAGTCCGTGCGCTTTCATAATCGCCTTCCAAAGCCAGGCGTACCATGCGTCCGAACTCACGTGGGAAAGCATTTCCGATTACAGAGATTACCCCGATAGCACCTAATGTAATCAACGGGAAAGTGATGCCATCATCTCCGGATATGACATTGAAGTTTGCCGGTTTATTCTTGATGATATCATCCATTTGGGTAATATTCCCCGAAGCCTCCTTTACGGCTATCACATTCTTGAACTCACGTGCGATGCGCAACGTTGTTTCAGCCGTCATGTTGACACCCGTTCTTCCCGGTACATTATATAGAATGATAGGCAAATCCGTTGCTTGGGCAATTGCCTTATAATGCTGGTAAATTCCTTCCTGTGAAGGCTTGTTATAATAAGGTACTACAGATAAAATGGCATTGATACCCTCGAAGTCATCTTTTTTCAGCTTCTCTACAATCGCGCGCGTACAATTTCCGCCTACGCCTAACACAATCGGAATGCGTCGACGCACACGAGTTACTACCAACTCCGTAATCTTTTTCTTCTCTTCTTCCGTTAGGGTAGGGGTTTCGGCCGTTGTACCTAAAACGACCAGATAATCCGCTCCATTCTGCAATAGGTAATCCACCAATCGGCCTAAAGCCTCATAATCCACGCTTTCATCCTCTTTGAATGGAGTAACCAATGCTACACCTAAACCTTTTAAATTTATATCAGCCATAAGTTTTAATAGACAAATCTTTTATTTGTGCACAAAAATAAGCAAAATTCGTCACTTTGTACGGAATGTTTGCAAATAAAATAATATTTGGTCAAATATATATCGGATTCCTTTTTGCTGATTTACGGATAAGGAGAAATCATAGAAATCTCCATTTTCCCTTTTGGGACCGATTTTCATCCGGGCAGTATGTTGTAATTCCAGATAATATATTGGAAAACAATCCTTGTCTTCTATTAAGTCGATTAAGATATCAGCCTTTAACGACAAGAAAGCCTGCTCTATTTCTTTTCGTGGGAAAGCCCAGATATCCAAATCTTTTTTCGAACATCCTATTCTATCCGGGTCATCCGATTTTTCCATCGGAGCATCGGCATATATGAATTGCTTGACCTTTTTCCCCTTTGCTTCCAGTTGTGCTATGCAAGCCTCGGCCTCTTCTTGGTTTTCCTGCTTGAAAATCAACAAAATCGAATCTGCCTGTTCTAAGGATAAGAATTGACGCTCGCGGGATATGGGGCGTTTCAACAATTGGGCTATTCGTTTCCGTATGAAATGATAGGACAAAATCATTCTTCAATCAGCTTTAAAAATTCGTCTTCATGAATAATTTTCACACCCAGCTTGGCGGCTTTTTCCAGCTTTGCCGGTCCCATGTTTTCACCTGCCAGGATATAATCTGTCTTGCCGGAAACCGAACCGCTGTTCTTCCCTCCGTGTTTCTCTATCAATGATTTATATTCCTCTCTGGAATGTTGCGAGAAAGTTCCGCTAATCACAATAGTCAATCCCTTCAGCCGTTCGGAACGGTTGGCCAGGGCCTCTTCCGAAATCTCCATTTGCAAGCCGTAATTCTTTAAGCGTTCCACAAGTTCGCGGTTCCGTTCATCCGCGAAATAATCCATAACGCTCTGGGCAATACGCTCTCCGATTTCGTCTACCGCAATCAGTTCTTCCCAACTTGCCTTTTCCAGCTTGTCCATCGAATGAAAAGCTTGTGCTAACCTTTTGGCTACGGTTTCACCTGCATAACGGATGCCTAACGCATATAAGACACGCTCAAAAGGAACTTGTTTGGATTGTCTTAAACTTTCCAACAGATTGCGTGCGCTTTTTTCCGCCCAGCGCTCCAAATGAAGCAAATCGTTTATCTTCAATTCGTATAGATCCGCCGCGTTTTTTATCAATCCGGCTTCATACAGGTCCTCTACCGTCTCAGGACCCATATTGATATTCATGGCCTTCCGGGTTACGAAATGCTCTATTTTTCCCTTGATTTGCGGAGGGCATCCCGAATCGTTCGGACAATAATAGGCCGCTTCGCCTTCGGTCCGGACCAAAGGTGTTCCGCATTCCGGACAACGGGTTATAAACCGCACTTTATCCCCCAATAAAAAGGTACGCGCCTCTTTGTTTACACCTACAATTTTCGGTATGATTTCTCCGCCCTTTTCCACATAGACCTCATCGCCGATGTGCAAATCCAATCCGGCTATGATATCGGCATTGTGCAAAGAGGCCCGTTTTACTATGGTTCCGGCCAGGAGAACCGGCTCCAGATTGGCTACAGGGGTGACGGCTCCCGTACGTCCTACTTGAAATGAAACCGAGTTCAGGCGGGTTTCGGCACGTTCGGCCTGGAATTTATAGGCAATTGCCCAACGCGGATTCTTGGCCGTAAATCCCAAATAGCGTTGCTGGCTTAATGAGTTTACTTTCAAGACAATTCCATCGGTAGCTACCGGTAGGTTATGTCGCCCTGCATCCCACTTGTGGATATAGGCGTAAATATCCTCCAGACTATGACAAACCTGAATCGCGTCTGATATCTTCAGTCCCCATCGGCGGGCTGCTTCCAGATTTCCATAATGCGTATCGGATGGCAAATCCTCACCCAATACATAATATAAATAGGCATCCAATTTGCGGGCCGCCACAATAGCCGGATTTTGTTGCTTCAATGTTCCGGAAGCCGCATTGCGTGGATTGGCGAATAGGGGTTCTTCCTGCTCTTCGCGCTCCTTATTCAACCGGTCGAACTCCGCCCATGGGAGCAAAATCTCTCCACGGATCTCTACAACATCCGGATAATCCGAACCATGCAACCGAAGTGGAACCGAACGGATGGTCCGCACATTAGCCGTTACGTCATCCCCTTTCGTCCCATCACCACGGGTGACGGCACGGGTCAGTTCACCTTTCTCGTAAGTCAGAGAAATAGAGGTTCCGTCATATTTCAACTCCGCCACAATCTCGAACGGCTCATTCAACGAACGGGCTATCCGCTCATAGAAATCACGCACATCCTCTTCCGAATAGGTATTGCCTAACGAAAGCATCGGATACCGATGTGTCACCTGAACGAAATCTTTGGTCAGGTCACTTCCTACCCGTTGTGTCGGTGAATTGGCATCATAAAATTCCGGATGAGCCGCCTCCAGCTCCTGCAATGCTTTCATTTTCGCGTCAAACTCCTGGTCCGATATGACAGGTGCCGACAATACATAATAATTATAATTATGTTGTTCCAGCTCTTTCCTTAAAGCCTCTATTTGTTCTTTTACTGACATAATTCTCTATTCCTCTACGCTTTACGACTAAGCGAAAAGCCATTTGTCAAATTCTAAACTATTGTAAAAATATTTATGCCTATCTTTGATGGAAAAGATGCCTATCTTTGTCTCCGTTTATGCCTACCTTTTAAAACAAAGATGCCTATCTTTTCTGAACAAAGATAGGCATAAATTTTTAATAGACCAACTTGATATTATCAATCCAGAATGTATTCCCCACAGAACCTATGTAAGCCCCTCCGTGGCTGGACACAAACTGGAGCACCATGTGGGTGGGGGTATCATCGGCATTTGCCCAGCCTACCTCTTTTATCGGGACACTTTCGCCTTTGCTATTCGTTGTATAACGCTCTTCCACTTGGATGCGCATATAATCCCGATACTCCGGGCGTTTGGTTATATCGCCATATAATATAGGATATTCCGCTCCGTTCACCCATTCGTTGCTGGATTGGGCATAGCGATGCACCATCGTCCCGACACGTTTGGAATAGACATTGCCTTCTTTATCCTCCCAGCGTTTTTGCAATAATAGCACTACAGCCACGGAGTCCTGTCCGGGTACGGTCGTTTTCCGGCTGAACCCGGTGCTACGGACGCGTTCATTTTGGGGCATGACCTTCACCTTATAATCAAACTTCAGGGCCTTCGGGCGTTGGGTAAAAGGAATGCCACTCAGCAACATGCTTTGCGGATTTTTTGTTCCTTTAATCGGTTCGTGAATCGTCCCAAGGAAAATAGAACCTGCCGCAATCACCTCGATATCAATCAGCCCGAACACCTTGACACTCTCAAGCGTGTTTCCATACGGGCACACCTTCCGTCACCCCGGCGTTCGGGAAAGACCGAGACGTTGGTCTTGACCACCCCTGCCACCATGGCCATGACATTCTAATTGGCCCAGGGTGATCCGCCTAGGTTGGTATAAGCTATATTCCCTACAATCGTATCCCGCGGGCCTACCTCGTAGAGTAATTTTGTAGCTCCTCCGATAATTCCGGACTCATGTATTTCCCGGACTACCCAATTATCCAAATCTCCGTATCGGAAAGGCACCTCCTGTCCTTGAGAATTGAAAATTGAAAATTGGAAATTAAAAATTATCAACCCTACAAGAGTTAACCAGCTTCTTCCCCCTTTTAATTTTTCATACCTCATTCTTTATTCCTCATTTAAATGATAGCCCCATTCCTTGAGAGCCATTCCCCAGTTTTCCTCAACGGTGCGAACCGTAGCATCTTCATATTTATACCGGTTCTTTTTATATCCCTTTTTCTTGCTCAGATAAGCCTCGATAGCTGTTTTTGATTGGGCAAAGTTCGGCAAATCCAATGTCCGGTAGATTTCTTCCGTCATGCCATACGCATCTTTCTCGAAATCTTCGAATTTCAATTCCACCAAATTGCCTTCAGGGATAAGATGCTTTTCCTCCTCAAACTTATAGAAAAGGCGTTTATATACCTCTACGAAGTTTTGTGTCAATTCCTCGTTCGAGATGGGTTGAAGCATCAAAGGCTTGATTGTATTCGTAAAGAAACTCCGCGTACTCTCAAACACGGTATAGGGATTACGCTTCAAATAGATAAACTTCGCATTCGGGAACATCTCGACCAATGTCTTGACACGTCCTGTATGTGGCGGATTCTTGCTCAGATATTGGCTTCCTTGGGTGTTATAAAGAGAAATCTTCACCAATTTCAAAAAAGCCTCCTTAAAGATGCGCCGTTCTTCTTCGGTTATATCATTAAACAAAAGATATTTATCGCAATATTCCAACATGTGCTGGGGGAAATACCAGAAATTGTAATAGGTATAAGGCATCATGTTGGAAAGCGCGAACTCTTCTTCTTGCGGAAGGTCTACCTTCAGTTCCATATTATCCGTAGGACGATGGTCCGGCATCAGGAAAGACATATTCTTTTTGAAGAAAGGTTGTCCCCAAAGCATCAAATTCGGGAATACGGTCTGGTAGGTCGTGGTATAACCGAAATGCTTATCACACGCGAACACGTTATGCACAAAGGTTGTACCGCTCCGCCAATGTCCCAAAATAAAGAGCGGGTCCATCTCCAAAGGTTTTGATGCCAGCATCTTTTCGTAACGCTTGTCCTGCAAAGGAACCAACGTGCTAAGCAAACGCCCTACGGCTTTCGTCAAGCGGTATTTCCCTTTATAATCTTTACCTATCACCTGCCCTGCGGTTATTTTCTTGAATGTATCCCAATCCGCCCCGACCAAGGTATTTATTGGTAATTTATCAAATTGAAGTAATCCCATGTCATTAACTATTTAATGATTCGTAACTCAACACCGTGCCGTCCGATTTCTTTGCAAGCTTTCTCGACCGCTTCATAATGTTCAGGTGCTATGCCCAGTTCCGGAAGATTAAGCGTAATAACACTTTCGAATTCGGATGCGGCCTGATTATCATCTACCGGATTCAGTATCATTCCGACCGCAGATGTATTATTCGTAATCGGGTCAATCAGGATAAAGGCGCCGGTCTGTTTATTCGCGGCATACGGGTCAAAGAATAATTCCTTATTGGTTGAGATAACCACTTTCCCGATTTCGTTCAACACCAATTTATCTGCCGGAGATTGCTCCATGGTGTTGACGTTCACTTTATAACGGATTCCGTCAATATGTGCACGGGTGGTATTGGTGGTCTGTTTCAGATAGAAATGCTTGTCCCGGTCCATCGCTTCCTCGTCCATCCAAACGAGCATAGCTTCAACGCAACGCCCTTCGATGGGCAAGTCATCCGGGTGAACCAACATCTCTCCGCGCGAAATGTCAATTTCATCTTCCAAAGTAAGCGTAACACTGAGTGGAGGAAAAGCCTCTTCGATTTCGCCTTCGTAAGTCACGATACTCTTCACTTTCGAAGTCTTGCGCGAAGGTAATGCCATCACGGTATCTCCTTTGCGGATAACCCCACTGGCCACTTTCCCGCAAAAACCACGAAAATCCTGGTTCGGACGCAAAACATATTGCACCGGATAACGGAAGTTCGTGTAATTTCGGTCACGGTCGATAGGCACCGTTTCCAGGAAATCCAGCAGAGATGGACCTTCATACCAAGGCGTACGATCACTCTTGTCCACTACATTGTCACCTTCCAAGGCGGAAAGCGGAATGCAGGTGATATCTTCTATGCCAAGCGGCTCGACAAATGCTTTATAGTCTGATACTATTTTGTCGAATACAGCCTGGTCGTAATTGACCAAGTCCATTTTATTAACCGCAAGGACTACATGGTGGATGCCCAACAAGGAAACCAAATAGGTATGACGCCGGGTCTGCGTAATGACACCGGCACGCGCATCTACCAGAATAATCGCCAGATTAGCCGTTGAGCCACCTGTGATCATGTTGCGTGTATATTGCTCATGCCCCGGAGTGTCGGCTATAATAAACTTTCGGTTGTTCGTACTAAAATAACGATACGCCACATCAATGGTAATACCTTGCTCGCGCTCAGCTTTCAAGCCATCAAGCAGAAGGGCATAATCGATGTGTTCGCCTGCATTACCCATGCGTTTGCTATCCCGTTCAAGGGCAACCAATTGATCCTCGTACAATTTTTTACTATCGAAAAGCAATCTTCCTATCAACGTAGATTTGCCATCGTCTACAGATCCTGCAGTCAGGAAGCGAAGCAAATCCTTTTGTTCGTCTTTATCCAAGAAAGCCTTTATATCCAATTTCGTATTATTGTTCTCCATAAGATTCTTCGTTCTTAATTCTTCATTCTTCATTTAAAAATAGCCTTCGCGTTTTTTCTGTTCCATGCTCGAATCTTGGTCGAAGTCGATGACACGCGTAGTACGCTCGCTCTTGGTGGTAGTCATCATCTCTTCTACAATCTTCTCGATGGTATCGGCTTCGCTTTCTACCGCTCCGGTCAGAGGCCAACAACCCAATGTGCGGAAACGGACTTTGCGCATTTGGATTTTGTCTCGGTACTTTTCTGGTAGACGGTCGTCATCTGCCATAATCAAATTACCATCAATTTCCACAATCGGCCGTTCTTTGGCAAAGTAGAGCGGAACAATCGGAATGTTTTCTAAACGGATATATTGCCAAATATCCAGTTCCGTCCAGTTTGAAAGAGGGAACACGCGGATGCTTTCGCCTTTATGGACACGCGTATTGTAAATGTCCCACAATTCCGGACGCTGATTTTTGGGGTCCCATTGCTGGAATTTGTCGCGGAATGAGAAGATATGCTATTTTTCACGACTATTCTCTTCGTCTCTTCGTTCTCTTCCGAAAGCCGCATCAAATTTGTACTTGTTTAAAGCATTCAGCAAGGCTTGCGTTTTCATTAAGTCGGTATGCACTTTGCTTCCGTGCGTGAACGGACCGACTCCTGCCTTGAATGCTTCCATATTCGATTCTACAATCAGGTTCCAACCATACTTTTTCGCATATTCATCGCGAAATTGAATCATCTCCTTGAATTTCCATTTTGAATCAATGTGCATCAATGGAAATGGTACTTTTCCCGGTGCAAAAGCTTTTTCCGCTAAACGAACCATTACCGACGAATCTTTTCCAATGGAATAAAGCATTACAGGATTTTCAAACTCGGCAGCCACCTCACGGATGATATAAATAGATTCTGCCTCTAATTCCTGTAAATGACTTAACTTATAATCAGACATAACCGTGTTATTTATTTGCTTATTTTAGGTAATATAATATCCAATAATTTGTTTACAGATTCTTCTACGCTCAAAACAGAAGTGTCTAATGATAATGCCGGATGCGACGGCGCTTCAAACGGGGCGGAGATACCGGTGAAGTTCTTGATTTCTCCTTTTCGCGCCTTTGCATATAACCCTTTTACATCCCGACGCTCGCATTCCGTAATGGGCGTACTTACATAGATTTCCAGAAAATCATCTTTCCCGATAATAGAAGCGGCCATTTCTCGGATTTCATTATTCGGACTGATGAATGCCGCCAAGGTGATTATCCCTGTATCCACAAATAGTTTTCCGACTTCGGCTATTCGACGGATATTTTCTATGCGGTCTGTTTCTGTAAATCCCAGATTATTATTAATGCCGCTTCGGATATTATCTCCATCCAAAATGCGGCAAAGAAAGCCTCGTTTATGCAGTTCGCGCTCCAAGGCAATCGCTATAGTACTTTTCCCAGACCCGCTTAATCCGGTAAACCAAACCATTACCCCTTTCTGGTGTAATAGATTTTCTTTATCTTGACGGGTCATCATCTTGTCAAAGATAGGATAAATATGATTTGTTTTTTGCATATCTCAATCTGTTTCTTGTTATTCAAATGGCCATATTTGTGGTATCAGGAATATTGATATCAGAAAGACAATAATATTCAGCGGAAGCCCGACCCGTACGAAATCAGTGAATTTGTAGTTACCGATACCTTGTACGATTAGGTTTGTCTGATATCCGATTGGTGTAGTAAAACCGGCTGAGGCCGCAATACAGATAACCATGAAAAACGGTTTGGGGTCTACCCCTAACTGGTGGGATATAGACAATGCCAATGGGAAAGATAGAGCCGCCGCGGCATTATTGGTAATGACTTCTGTAATGATATTGGTGATGATATATAAAATTGCCAACAAGACGTATGGCCCGTGGCTATAACTTAACTCAATGATGAAATTAGCTATCATGTCCGCTAATCCGGAATTGACCATAGCTTTGCTGATTGCGAAAGCACATGCGATAGTTATCAAAATATCCCACGATATATATTTGGTATATTTTCGGGCAGGGAAAATATGGGCCCAAGCCATAATTACAGCTGTAACCGCAGCAAAGAAAAACATATCCAGTTTGACGTTGGGGAAAGTCTGCTGGGTGATGGGTAATTCTCCGATTGTTGCGCCGATAATCATCAGAGCAAGCAATATAAGAACGAAGATGCGTTTTTTATGGTTATTCTGCGCCGATGCGTCTTCGCCGTTTGCAATCATTAAAAATACGGAAGACTCGCCCCATGTTTTGATAAATGAATTATCTGCCATAACCACCAAGGTATCTCCCTCGTTGAGGGCTATGCGGTCCTTGTTTTTGGTCAGATTCCGTCCATTCCGTTTTATTTCTTTTACCTCCGCCCCGTAATGGCGCCGAAAATCAAAGTCGTTCAATGTCTTATTGATACCCGGAAAACGCGGACCAAGGACCACTTCTATCGGATGTAGTCCTTCGTCTGCTTCTATGTCATCTTCTTGTATTTCATCACTTGTACGTTCTTCCGGTAACAGCTTTTTTGAAAAGAGTAACAGATAAGCTATGCCTCCAAGGGTAATGGGTATGCCAATCAGTCCCAATTCAAACATACTCAATCCTTCATAACCGGCATCGATCATCATGCCATGTACTACTAAGTTGGTTGATGTTCCTATCAAGGTACATATTCCGCCTAAAATAGTAACATACGAAAGGGGGATAAGGAACTTGGTTGCCGGCAACTGTACCGATTTTGCCCAGCGTTTGATAATGGGAGCAAAAATGACAACAACCGGCGTATTGTTCAAAAAGGCTGATATGAAAGCAATAGATGGAAGCATACGAAGCTGTGCCTTGAACACCGTTGTTTTGCCTTGTGGCAATACCTTTCTGATAATCTGAGTCAATGCCCCGGATTGTCTGACGCCTTCGCTTACTAAAAAGAGCAAAGCAACAGTTATCATTCCTTTATTGCTGAAACCTTCCAGCATTTCTTTAGGAGTCAAAATCCCTGCGCAAAGAAACAAAACCGTTACACTAAACAGAATCATACCGGGGCGCATTTTGTCCCATATCAATGCTGCGATCATCCCGATCAGAGCTAAAAGTACAAACAATATCTCAAAATTCATGCACACTATTCAAATTAGGGTTCTTTTTTAGATAGAGTGCAAAGATACAAGATATTGATAGACTAACGGCATAAATATCCGTCAAATTCTATTTTAGAGGAAAAACAAACCAATTGTTTCACAAATTGGAAGAAACTGCTTTTACTACAAACCAAGGATTCAATAGCTTCTCTTTATTATAAGACAAAGGCGTTTTTTCGTCAATGTGATAAATTTCGCATCCGGCTGCTTTGGCTATGGCATGTCCTGCTGCCGTATCCCACTCCATTGTAGGAGCAAAGCGCGGATAGATATCTGCCGAACCTTCTGCAACCAAACAAATCTTCAAGCTGCTTCCGCTGCTGATTAAAGTTACCGGTTGCCCTTTTTTACGCAGATTTTCTATGTAACGTGTCGTTTCTTCCGTCTGATGGGAACGGGATGCTACGACAACCATTCCTTGATGCATCAGAGCAGACGGGAGACGTGTTGCTCTCCGGCGCATCTCATCCATGGATGGCTGACTGGCTCCGTCAATGTTTGTCAATTTGTAAGCGCCCAGCGTATCACAAGCAAAGTATAACTCTTTGCGTACCGGGACATAGATGACTCCTACGACCGGAATGCCATTGTTTACCAGAGCTATGTTTACCGTAAATTCACCGTTCCGTTTGATAAATTCTTTGGTGCCGTCCAATGGATCGACAATCCATAAGGTAGTCCATTTTTTGCGTTCTTCAAAAGGAATTTCTTTCTCTTCTTCACTCAAAATCGGGAAAGGCGTTACGGATAATGCCGATACAATCAAACGATTCGAAGCTTTATCCGCTAATGTCAGCGGGGAATTATCCGCTTTGGTTTCAATCTCAAAATCCGCATCTGGATTCATATAGATATCCATAATGGACTTACCGGCATCCAATGCTGCCCGAATGGCAATATATAAATAATTAACAAAATCCATATAACTTACTTTTTAACGAAATGAAAACACACAAATATAGTGATTTTTCGCAAAAAACAAACACAAATGTATGGTTTTTCCGCATAAATGACCGTTCTTCCATAAAACAAAACCTTCCGGCCTCTCCTGTTGGGAGGCGGGAAGGTTTTACGTTAAGTTACAAAAGCAAAAAGATTATTCTCTTTTGCCTAATTTATGGTCGATGATACCATAATGATGGTCGCCATAGTTTTTCAAATCGTCCAAGATGCCTTTAGCGGTTGCTTCTTCTTCTACCTGTTCGCGAACGAAGTCAAACAAGAAAGCACGGGCTGCATGGTCTTTGTCTTCTTCGGCAATGTTCAACATATTGTCAATCAATTCAGACACATGCTTCTCATGATTGTACACATGTTCGAACACTTCTACCGGTGAGCCCCAAGCTGTCTGAACGACATTTACCTGTCCGATAGTAACATCGCCACCCCGTTCGATTGCAAAATTAATCATCTTCCGGGCATGATCCAATTCCTCTTCAGCTTGCTTTTCCATCCAGCTGGCAAAGCCGTTCAAGGCCTCTTTCTTGAAATAAACGGCCATTGAAAGATACAAATTAGCCGACCACATTTCGGCATTTACTTGTGCGTTGAACGCTTCTGATAATTTAGTACTCAGTGTCATAGTAATCTTCTTTTTTAATAGTTCGTTGTTCTGTTTAGGTATCTACAAAAAACAGACCAAACAAGCCGAAAATCTCAATTTATTTTCGATAATCCGCCAATTCGTCAGCTTCGAACTTGCGGATGAAGTTGAAATGCTTCTCTACTTCTGCTTCGGCATAGTTCACATAAACGTGAGCTGACTTGGCAAATAATTCCGGTGCACGGGTTGCATCCTGAATCAAGAGGTGGGACATGATGTTGACGGCTGCCATTTCCATCAACCGGCGTGCCACGAAGTCTTGTAATTCCTGATTCTGAGCGGCTTTTACGGCATTCGTGCAAGCCTCGAACTTACGGGTCATCTCTTTTACACGCTCCATCAAGCCTTCCATTTCCGGTGAGCAAGGAATCAATTCATACTCATGCAACGTAGATGCGTATGCCCCATTTGTTACATAACGGATAGCCGCAACCGTCTGAAGCTGAGTTGTTCCCTCATAGATACTGGTAATGCGGGCATCGCGGTAGATGCGCTGGCAGGCATATTCCATCATGAAGCCCGAACCGCCATGTACTTGGATGCAATCGTACGCATTCTGGTTGGCATATTCCGAATTCATACCCTTTGCCAACGGCGTGAAGCTATCCGCCAATTTGGC
This sequence comes from uncultured Parabacteroides sp., assembly GCA_900547435.1. Classification (GTDB taxonomy): domain Bacteria; phylum Bacteroidota; class Bacteroidia; order Bacteroidales; family Tannerellaceae; genus Parabacteroides. The sequence continues at coordinate 1,719 of URGO01000081.1, read as the reverse complement.
ATATATTTTCTGCTCTTTGCGCTCTTCGGGTGTCAATTTCCGTTCGCGGGCGATGTCATCCAAAGCCTTGTAAATATCTACATAACGGGCCGTTTGATAAAGCAACGCACGACCGGCATCCAGCTTTGCCTTGATAGATGCCAACATGTCATATACGGCAGGGAATTCGATAATCGCCTTGCCGAATTGCTTACGCTCTTTGGCATACGCTAAAGCCTCGTTGTATGCCGCCTGGCTTAATCCTACTGACTGAGCCGCGATACCTAAGCGGGCACCATTCATCAAAGCCATGACATATTTAATCAAGCCCAACTTACGCTCGCCGCAAAGCTCCGCCTTGGCATTCTTGTACACTAACTCGCAAGTAGGCGAACCATGAATACCTAATTTATTTTCAATACGACGCACGTTGACGCCTCCGTCTCGTTTATCATAAATGAACATCGAAAGACCACGTCCATCGTGCGTACCCTCTTCCGAACGGGCAAGGACAAGATGCAAATCTGCATCTCCATTGGTAATGAAACGCTTTACACCGTTCAAGCGCCAGCAATTGTTTGCTTCATCATAGGTAGCCTTCAACATCACACTCTGGAGGTCGGAACCGGCATCCGGCTCAGTCAAGTCCATCGACATCGTCTCTCCGGCACAGATACGCGGAATAAAGCGGCTATGCTGGTCTTCGTTTCCAAACTCATACAACGTCTCAATGCAATCCTGCAACGACCAAATATTGCCAAATCCGGCATCAGCAGCCGCCACGATTTCGGCACACATCGTATAAGGAGTAATCGGGAAGTTCAAACCTCCGAAGCGGCGCGGCATCGTCATACCGTTCAGTCCGGCCTTCACCATCGTATCGAGGTTCTGTTTTGTTCCCGAAGCATATTCCACCCGACCATTGGCGCAATGCGGACCCTCTTCGTCTACGCCTTCGGCATTGGCGGCAATCACATCAGCGGTAATCTCGCCCGTTATTTCCAATACTTTATCAAACGAGTCCATCGCATCGGCATAATCTTGCGGCGCATAGTCGAACTCTTCTTTGTCTCGGTATCCGCGTTCTTTCAGTTCGCAGATACGTTCCATCATCGGATTGTTCAAGTGATACTTGAGTTCCGGAATGTCATTATAATAGTTTCCCATGTTGTTCTTCTTTTTAGGAGTTATAGGAGTTATGGGGAGTTAGAGGAGTTAAAGCCAATAGTTTTAGTTGATATAATTAATCAAATCGTTTATTGGCTATGCCTTTACAATAAGCGTTAAGCAACCGGCTAACCTCTTCTATTTGGTAAACTAACTCTTGATATTTGCATTCATCAATATAATTAAGGTCTTTAGATAGAATAATGTAATATCTACATTCTTCTAAACTACCTTGTGCAATATTCATGAAGCGGAGTTTGTCGGCTTTGCTTATTTTGCGATATCCTTCTGCTATATTCGCCGGAATAGATACAGCTGCTCTTTGGAACTGAGAACATAGCCCGAATCGTTCATATTCAGGGAATATAGTTGTTGCCTTGTATATTGCCAGCACAAATGTATGTGCTTTTTGCCAGGCAATGATATCTCTGAAACTCTGTGTCATCAAAAACTATTGGCTTTAACTCCTCTAACTCCTTTAACTGCTTTAACTCCTATGTTATTTACTGTTCTTCTTATAATACTTAATCATCTTCGGAATCACTTCCTCTACCGTCCCGTTGATTACATAAT
>URGO01000080.1 GCA_900547435.1 uncultured Parabacteroides sp. | reverse complement strand
ATGGACTGTTTTCTACGGCATACTTCATACAGTCGTCCAAAGACCAAAGTTTGTCCTGCGCCTGCGCCATGTTCAGCAGGCCGAACGAAAGAACTGTTGTCAGAATAATATGTTTCATCTTTCTTGCTTTGTTTTTCTATTTCTACTAAAACACAAGCAAAGATTGTGCCAAAATAGTTAAGTAGCTAATAATTAGAAAGATGATGATTTAAGGCTTTTGGTAAAGTGTCCAATTTTTTGACACTACTGTCTAATTTTTTGACACTTCTTATGTAGGCATGGACATTATAATGCAATCTCTCCGTTTTCTATTTTGATGTGTTTCATAATATTTGCCGGAGGACGTTGGGCTTTCAGTTCTGCTTTCATAAAGTCCATGAATGGGGCTACATGTTTGAAATATTTCTGATATCCTTTACAAAGATAGTTCAACCCGGCCTCACCATCGGCTGTATGTAGGAAGCGGTTCTTGGGACATTCGCCATTGCAAGCAAAAAGGAATTCACATTCCCGACATTGTCGGGGGAGTTTTTCTTGTTTGTCTGCTCCGAATTTCAGTTGTTCGGGACTATACATCATTTCGGTCAATGTTTTTGAGCGGATATTTCCTAATTTGTATTGGGGGAAAACAAAATGATCGCAGGTGTAAACATCTCCGTTAAACTCCATGACACCGGCATGTCCGCAAGTTTTCGCCAATGAGCAAATCCCCGGTTGTACTCCAAACCAATTGGCTAATGTCGCATCGAAGATCTGGATAAAAAAATTACCCACATCTTTCCGGACCCATTCGTCGAACAGGGTACAAAGGAAATCTCCCCATTTTTCGGAATCTACGGAAAATGGAGCTAAACGAATCTCCTCATCTTGTTGTTCGGGCGAGGTAAGTCGGGTACCATCTGTATGCGAAGAAATTCGCTCGACGATAGGCGTGAATTGGATATAATGACAATCTATTTCTTTGAAGAAATTGTAAAACTCAAGCGGATAATCTACATTGTAATCATTTACTACCGCCATGGCATTGTATTCCACGCCATGTTTCTTCAGGAGTTCGATACCTTTCATCACTTTGTAAAATGAAGGCAGCCCTTGCCGATTACGCCTATATTCGTCATGAAACTCTTGGGGGCCATCGATAGAAATGCCGACTAGAAAATGGTTCTCTCTGAAGAAACGGCACCATTCATCCGTAAGTAAGGTCCCGTTTGTCTGGATGCAATTATCTATACGTCGTCCGCGAGCATATTTGCGTTGTAATTCTAAGGCGCGTTTATAAAAGCTGATAGGACGCATCAAAGGCTCACCCCCATGCCAAGTAAAGAGTACCTCCGGCATAGTTTGGCATTCCATATACTCTTGGATGAATTTCTCCAACAAATCATCAGTCAGGATACTGCTTTTCGCGTCCGGATAAAACTTGCTTTTTTCTAAATAATAGCAATAATCGCAAGCCAGATTACACACCGAACCGATAGGTTTCAGCATGACGTAAACCGGCTTTGCAAAAGGGGATATGTTCATTGAGTGTGTTTCGTTCTTCATTTGGATGCTTGTTTGAAATCTGCCACAAACGCTTCACTAATCCAATTCGCCAAAGCCTGGCGGTTGTTGCTTAGTATGATGCGTTGCTGGTCATATTTATTTTGTATGTTTCCTATTTCAATAAAAAGAGAAACCGGATTAGCATTACGCAGGACATATAGATTCCGTTGGCTAACTGTTCCCTTAAATCCTCTTCCGGGCTGATGCCGCGCATACTTGCGTTGGAATGTTTTCTTTACAGTATTGGCCAATCTTTTCCCTTGCTTACTTCCTGCATGATAAAAGAATACGTCCATCTGCTTGCCTTTTCCCCGGCTGTCTATATGAATGAATAAAGCTCTTTTATAAGCCTCTTTGTCTTTTTTCATCAGGGCATTTATCTTATCACATCGTTGTTTCAACCGGCTTACCTGATTCAATGGAATCGGGGAACCCATACAGGTCTCGCGTTTGGAATTATTCAGATACATTCCGTCTCGGATGCCATCTTTTTTATCTTGGATAATGATATGCACTTTAGCACCTCGTTGCATCAGGTTTCGGGCAACACGTAAAATGATGTCATACGCATATTCGTCCTCGTGCAGTTCGTGATTGCCTATTTTCCCGATAGCTCCGGGGTCGGGACCTCCATGCCCGCTAACCAAATAAAAACATGCCCCTTTCAACTCGGAAGTAACCGGCGAATAATCGGCCAGCTTCTTTCCAAACAAAGGTTCATACGCTTTTCTTTTTTTGTTTGGACTGGGTCCGGCTTCTTTGTCCGGCTTGTTATGCAGGGGGGGGAGTGTGTATTTGACACCAGCTATCAGCGCATTGTTGCGTCCTAATTTCTTCTTGTTAATCCGTATGAACTCCTTCTGATAGTCATATCCGATGCGGTTGAACCGTTTTAGGAATAGCTCGATACCTTCCCCCTTCTTGGGATAGGCTTTTTTCTGAGCCGTCAAAATCGGAGCCGATAGGAAAAACAGGCAGATGAAAATCAAAATCAATCTTGTGAGGCGCATACATTGGGGTTTAGTAGACGTTTATAAATCTCTTTGGTCAGGTAAATATCGTAAGATGCGTCGTGCAATTTATCTGTTTCCAAGGGAATACCCAAGGCACGAGCAACGGTTTCCTGTTTAAAATCGGGCATCTTATGTCGTTCGTTCAGCAAATGCTGGGTGGCTAATACCATTACGTCAATGGAATTTACCCAAAACCAGGAATAAAAATAGTTATCTCCATTCTGTACAAAAAAAGCTTTCAGGAAATAATTGTCGAATGAAGCGTTGTTATAACCCGCCAAGAAGAATTTGTCCTGGCGGTTATATTTATCCACATATTTGGAAAGCATGGCGATAAGCTGATTATAGACTTGGCGCATGGGCGTATAATTCATAATTTGCTCACGGGTAACGCCGCATATCCGCAAGGCTTCTTCATCAATGGAGCATTGCGGATTAGGCTGGACGTGGAAATTGAATGCCTCCTTGGTTCTTCCGTCTATGACAATCTCTCCACTTATTTGATGGATTCCATTGCGCCAATAGCGGATTCCGGTCGTTTCCAAATCAAAAAAGAGAATCTTCATGCTTTTTTAGTTTTTGAGTTTATGAGTTGTTAAGTTTATGAGTTTTGAAGTTCAACTTAAAAAACTTACAAACTCATTTATATTATTGAGGTGTAGCGACCGATTTGTTTATCGAGTCGATATAATCCAATATTTCGTTACGTCCCTCCTTTGTTTCGGATGAAGAACAAAGGATAGGAGGAAGCTCTTCCCAGGTTTCCAATAATTGTTGTTTGTAGAAATTCACATTTTCCGTCAACCGGCTACGGCTTAGCTTGTCGGCTTTTGTGAAGATGATGGCGAACGGTACTCCGTTTTCGCCCAGCCATTCCATAAATTCCAAGTCAATCTTTTGTGGTTTATGGCGACAATCCAAAAGGACAAACAGGCAGGTCAATTGTTCCCGGTATAAAATATAGCTTTCAATCAGCCGGCGCAATTGTTCGCGTTGTTCTTTCCCCCGTTGGGCGAATCCATATCCCGGCAAGTCTACCAGGAACCATTGATTGTTGATTAGGAAATGATTTATCAATAACGTCTTTCCGGGTTTTTGTGAAGTCATTGCCAATCCTTTACGGGCCGTAAGCATATTGATAAGTGAAGATTTTCCCACATTACTGCGTCCGATGAAAGCGTATTCCAAACGGGTTCCTTCCGGACATTTCCGGACATCAGTATTACTGATAACAAATTCTGCGCTTTTAATTTCCATGCGTATATTGTTGTTTGTTTTTGTTGTTTATAGATAACACCCATAACCCTAAAAAGGTTATTGCTCCGTTCAACATCAGCATCTCATAGCCGAATGTATATCCTGCAAAATGCTCGCCCCAATAACTGATGGCAAAGCAGAGTGCCGGAGAAATTATGCAAATATACGGAACAAATCTGTCTTTTGGATGTTTTTTGGTGAAAAGTCCGAAAACAAATAGTCCCAAGAGCGGCCCGTAGGTATAAGAGGCGATCATGTAAATGGCATCAATCACACTCCGGTTGTTTACCTCTTTGATGATAATAATGATAAGCGCAAAGAGTACCGAAATCAGGAAATGGACCTTTAACCGGGTGCGTTTTGCCTTTCTGGATTCTTCTTCTCCGACATTCAATATGTCCACGCAAAAAGAGGTGGTCAGTGCCGTTAATGCCGAATCGGCACTACTGAATGCCGCGGCTATAATACCGATAGTAAAGAAGATAAGCAGGCTGTTTCCCAATATGCCGGATGTGCAAAACATAGGAAGTATATCATCGCTTAGGACGGGAAGCGTGATTTGTTCTTTATCGGCCAGAATCAGTAGCAGGACCCCCAAAGAGAGGAAAAGAAAGTTTACCGGAGTAAAGGCAAAACCATACGTGTACATATTCTTTTGGGCATCCCGCAAGCTTTTGCAGGAAAGATTCTTTTGCATCATATCCTGGTCGAGTCCGGTCATTACGATGGTAATAAATATGCCGCTTAAAAACTGTTTGGCAAAATGCTGGGTGCTATGCCAGTCGGAGAACTCGAAGATACGGAAATGCGGATCTTCGGCAATGGCTTGAATCATGCCAACGGTATCCAGTCCCAAGCCCTCCTTGACCTGCCAGATAATCAGGATCAGCATAGCCACTAGGCAGATTGCTTGTATCGTATCCGTCCATATAATCGTTTTAATCCCGCTTCGGAAGGTGTAGAGCCATACTAAAAAGATACTCAATACTACCGTTACGCCAAACGGAATGTTCCAGGTGCTGAATACATAATGTTGTAAGATGAGAACAACCAGATAAAGCCGGGCCGCGGCTCCGATTATTTTGGAGATAAGAAAGAAGGAGGCTCCGGTTTTATAGCTGTTCACCCCGATGCGGTCTTTCAAATAGGTATAAATAGAGGTTAATTGCAATTTGTAATAGAGAGGCAAGAGGACATGAGCTATCAGGATATAGCCCACAAAGAATCCGAACACCGTTTGCATATAGGTCATGTCAATGCTTCGTACCATGCCCGGAACAGATACGAAGGTAACCCCGGAAAGGGAGGTCCCGATCATTCCGATAGATACAATATACCAAGGTGACTGGCGATTCCCGATGAAAAACGCCTCATTATTGGTGCTTCCCCGGCCCGTTATCCAGGCTATTAAAAGCAAAATGCCAAAATAAATGGCTATGATGAAAAGAATAATATAACTATTCATAGAAGAACAGAACACTTAATACATTAATAATGTTTCTCTAAAGTGGTGTTGGGGAAATAGTGGCTCAATATCTGCCGGTAATCATACCCTTGGGTACTCATTACCGCTGCACCGATCTGGCATAAGCCCACACCATGCCCCCAACCTGCGCCATGCAGCACAAATGCCGTGGGGATGGGATTTCCCTTTTCTTGCTCTTTATCTACCACAAAGGCGGAACTATACAGATGCGACTCGCTTAATGCCCGGCGAATCTCCAGTTCCTTACCTATTATATATATGCGTTTGCTCCCGACAATCTGCAATTCTTCGATACGTCCTGATTCGCCTCGCTTCAATGGGACCAGGTCAAGAATCTCTCCGAAATCCATATTGGTTTTCCGTCGGATAAGACCGGATAATTCCTTTTGGGTGTACCGGATTGTCCAACGATAGAAATCAGAGGTTTCCTGATCATAATTATTCAGCACTGAAGCGAGCAGAGTCTTGTCTTCGGTGCGGCAAAAAGCGGTAGGAGAGGAGCGTATCCATTTTTCTGCCTCTGCCTCTATGCTCAAATCCGGACGCTTGCCCGATGGATTATCTCCTATGGATTTCAGGTAAGGATGCGGAATATTTTCCCAACAATGTTCGAATGCTTCCGTTACACCTCCGCAACACTTGGAAAAACGGGTGTCGCAAATCTGATTATCGCACATCAGCACTTCTCCGCAGGTCTCTTGCATGACCGATTGAATCACCGGATTTTCTTCAGAACGGGTCGTGCCTTGATAACGCTGGCAATGGTCATCGGCACATACGTCAAATAGGTGATGATCTTCCCGGTCATACCAACGGATTAGCCGATTGTTATCTTGATAACTATTCGGATGGGGCTCTTTCCGAAGATGTTTTTTCTCGATTTGGGCCAACAACCAGCTTCGCGAGATAACGGCATGAGCTTTCAGAAACTCTTTCGGGGCCTGTGCGTTCATTTCTGAGGCAATCACGCAGGTCAGATACCGTTCCACATCAATCTGATTGATGACAAGGATTCCTTCCGGTCCGGATAATAGGCTCAAAGCTCCATGGAAACATTGGTCTTCCTTGCGTTGCCAATGGAAATCGACACCTATGGTGACGTTTTGCAGTTCGAATGAATTTTCTTTGGAAATAGGCTCGAAAAAGAGATCCTGATAGCTTTTCCCTTTGAACGTAATCCGGCCTCGGTTCCAAAAAGCACGTTGTTCGCCGGTCAGGTATGAGCCATTAGCCGTTAGGATATATGTGCCGTTGAACCGGAAGGTAATAGCTTGGCGGGTTAATATTCCTACATTAATAATTGGAGCTTCCATGTATTTGTTTTTATAAAAGGTTAATTTAAAATTTTTCATGGGACAGACTTTTCGTCTAACAGTTGTGTAACTTGCGTCTAACAGCCGTGTACGTTGCGTCTAACAGCTGTTAGACGAAAAGTGCACAGCTGTTAGACGATTCTTTTGTCCGTTCTATTCCTTGAATTATCCTTTTGCTTATTTGTCTTTCTTTGCCTGGATTGAACTATAAGCCAGGTAAACAATCAACAAAAGGTACATACCGATGGCAAGTAGTTCGGCATGGGTTGATTCCGCCCAAGCGGTATTGTAAAAATCAATCTCGGCAAAACGGAGCAAAGCACTGATTACACCCATCAACGCACCACCGGCAATAAATCCAGATGCCAGCAATGTACCTTTCTCTACGCGTGCGGCGTTCAATTCAGCATCTTTACTCCGGCTTCCGACGTACCAGTTGATGGCTCCGCCAATCAATAGCGGCGTGTTCAGATCAATAGGAATAAACATACCCAAGGCAAAGGCAAGAGCCGGAACTTTCATGAAGTTAAGCACAATGGCTAATACCGCACCGATGCCATAAAGAATCCACGGTGCACCGGCTCCGCTCATTAACGGTTCGATAACGGCCGCCATGGCATTTGCCTGAGGGGCCGCCAGCTTCCCGGTCGTGAAGCCATAAGTCTGATTCAGAATCAGGATAACTCCGCCTACGGTTGCGGCTGATACCAACGTGCCCAGGAACTTCCAGGACTCCTGTTTGATAGGTGTACTACCCAGCCAATACCCAATTTTCAAATCGGTGATGAAGCCTCCCGCCATAGATAATGCCGTACAAACCACTCCGCCGATAATTAATGCTGAAACCATTCCGGCCGGCCCTTTCAGTCCTGTTGCCACCAGGATGATGGAGGCTAATATCAAGGTCATCTATGTCATGCCGGAATCAGGATTGGTTCCCACGATAGCAATCGCGTTGGCCGCTACGGTGGTAAACAGGAATGCGATAACAGCTACCAATAACAACCCGACGAAGGCATAAAGCGGATTATGCAATAGGCCGAATTGAAAGAAGAGAGCTGTAATGAGCAACGTAGCTACAATTCCTATAGAAATAATCTTCATCGGGATGTCCCGTTGGGTACGTGGCAAGCGCTTGGTATTGGCTTCGCCTTTATTATTCATCTCTTTTACGGCCAGGCCTACTGCTCCGCGGATGATTCCCCAGGACTTGATGATTCCGATGACCCCGGCCGTGGCAATACCTCCGATACCAATATGGCGGGCATAGGTTGTAAAGATTTCTTCCGCACTCATGCTTCCTACGGTGGCCGTTATGGCATCATTGCCAAGGGTCAGGACCTGATCTCCGAAGAAAGCAGACATCAAAGGGATTATTACCAGCCAAACCAGAAACGAACCGGCACATATAATAAAGGAATACTTCAGTCCGACGATATAGCCCAAGCCTAATACGGCGGCTCCGGTATTGACCTTCAAAACCAACTTGGCTTTTTCCGCCAAGGCAGCTCCGGCTCCCATTATGGTCGTGCTGATTGTTTCGCTCCACCAGCCGAACGTAGCCACGATGAAGTCATATATACCTCCGATCAATCCGGCAAAAATTAACGGTTTGGCCTGGTTTCCGCTCTTTTCACCGGAGACCAGTACCTGGGTTGTAGCCGTAGCTTCCGGGAAAGGATATTTGCCATGCATATCCGAAACGAAATATTTACGGAAAGGTATTAGCAACAAAATACCCAAAATACCTCCCAGCAATGAGCTGAGGAACACTTCAAAGAAATTGACCGTAATCTCCGGGTATTTGTCTTGTAGGATATAAAGCGCGGGAAGTGTGAAGATAGCTCCGGCCACAATCACTCCGCTACTGGCTCCGATGGATTGTATAATCACATTTTCACCCAAGGCGTTTTTTCGTTTGAATCCGCTCGACAAGCCAACGGCTATGATGGCTATCGGAATTGCGGCCTCGAATACCTGGCCGACACGCAATCCTAAATAAGCGGCCGCGGCACTAAAGATAACGGCCATGACTAATCCCCAGCAGACAGACCACGCATTTACTTCGCGATACTTCTTGTCTGCCCGCATAATAGGCTTGTACTCTTCACCTTCTTTCAGTTCCCGATAAGCGTTTTCGGGCAAACTGTTCATCTGTTCTTTGTTTTCTTCCATTCTTTTTATCGTGTTTTTACAAATAAATCTTGAGTCGTTTTCGCTTTAATCTTTTTTTAAACCACAAAAATAAGTTTTAATTTTTAAATTACAACCTTGTGGGTAGATAAGTTCTCAAAAACTAAAAAACTTGCAAACATACAAACTAAAAAACTCAAATTATTAGCAGGAAAAATATATTTTACTACATTTGTTCCCCAAATATAAACTTTGCAGACTCACTAACGAAAAAGACGAATGAGAAAGTTGATAATATGGCTTGCGTTGTATGTATGCGCTTTGTCGGCCTTTGCCCAAATCAATACGGACCGTGTGTTGGCCATCGGACGCAACGCCTTGTATTTTGAGGATTATGTACTCTCTATCCAATATTTCAATCAGGTAATCCGTTCCAAACCTTGGTTGGCAGAGCCTTATTTCTTCAGGGCTGTCGCTAAGATTAATCTGGATGATTATCAAGGAGCGGAAGAGGATTGTACGGCATGTATTGAACGAAATCCCTTCTTAGCCCAGGCCTATTATGCGAGAGGTATCGCGCGGCAGAGCTTGGAAAACTATGATGGGGCGATAGCCGATTATGAAAAAGGATTGGAATTTAGGCGGGATGACCGGCAAATGATGGTGAATGAGGCGGTCGCTTATATCCAGAAAGAGGATTATGAGGGTGCGGAAAAGGTGTTTGAAAGGTTGATCGCTGCACATCCGAAGTATTCGATGAGTTATCTTTCCCGCGGTGCGATGTATCTGGAGAAGGGTGATACGGCAAAGGCTATGGCTGATTATAACCAAGCTATCGAGTTGGACCCCTATTATGCGCCGGCATATGGCAATCGGGCCATATTGCATTATCAGACAAAAGACTTTGACAAGGCGTTGGCCGACTTGAACGAGGCCATCCGGCTGGATCCGCGTGAGAGCGGTTATTTTATCAACCGGGGACTGGTCCGTTATCAGAAGAATAATCTGCGTGGAGCAATGGCGGATTACGATCAGGTAATCAGTATGGACAAGGAGAATCTGATAGCTCATTTCAACCGTGGATTGCTCCGCTTCCAAGTAGGGGATAATAACCGGGCGATAGAAGACTTTGACGTGGTATTGCAATTGGAACCGTATAATTACATGGCTTATTATAACCGGGCTTTGTTGCGTTATGAAACGGGGGATTACCGGGGGGCGGTATCGGACTACGATATTGTGTTGAATGAATATCCGAATTTCTTGCCGGGATATTATAGCCGTGCGGAGGCAAAAAAGAAAATGCATGATATTGCCGGAGCCGACCGGGATGTTTGGACTGCCTATCAGAAAGAGGAACAGATGAAAAAAGACCGTGCGGCGGGTAAGTCAACGACTTCTTCATCCAACAATGTGGCGGCAAACGGAACATCCGGCTCATCGTCTGGCGAAGAGAATACCCGTGAACAATCAGATAAGAATATTGACAAGTTTAATCGATTGGTGGTCTATGACAAAGAAGAGGAGCGCCGGAGCAAATATCAAAATGAGGTGCGTGGACGCGTTCAGGATAGGAATGTCCGGGTAGATCTGGAACCTGAGTTTGTATTGACATTTTATGAAAAACCGGATGCGGTTAAAAAACAATTGTATTATAGCCGGATGGTGGATGATTTTAATCAGCAGATGCTTTTGAAGATGAAATTGCTGATTACAAACGAGGAGGCTGCTCTTACCGAAGACCAGGTCGCTGCCCATTTTGCTTCTATTGACGATTATTCGGCACGCATAAGCCGGAATCCGAATGATGTGAATGCCTATCTGGGTCGGGCTATTGATTATATGTTGGTACAGGACTTTGCCTCAGCGATAAAGGATTATAGTACTGTGATAGAACTTGACCCTAACTTGGTGATTGCTTATTTCAACCGGGCGGTGGTTCGCTATAAGCAGATGCGGTATGAAGATTCAAATCGGAAATCGGAAATCTTGGATATGCCGACCTCTTCGCCTATGACAATGAACTTTACCTTCGGGGGAAAAACGCAGCGGATAACTACGCAGACCAGACAGAATGTTTCAGAAATACAGGATAAAGAGCGTGCTTATAATCATGAGCTGATCACACGTGATTATGATATGGCGATTAAGATTAATCCGGAGTTTGTATATGCTTATTTCAATCGGGCTAACCTCCGTTGTGCCTTGCGGGATTATCGTGCTGCCATAACGGATTATACGGAGGCAATTAACCGCGATCCGGAGTTTGCCGAGGCTTATTTCAACCGCGGTTTGGCGCGTTTGTCGCAAGGAGATACCAAACGGGGAATAGCAGACTTGAGTAAGGCTGGTGAATTGGGCATTGTGAATGCTTACAGTATCATTAAACGTATGATGCAATAAGGATTAAATAGACGAATTGACAAAGGAATTAAGGTATAGACTTTGTTTACTGGAGCCTTGTGCTCTTGTCAACTAAGAAACTAGAAAACTAAAAGTATATGGCAATTTTAAAAAAGTGGGTATTGCTTGTCGTGGCTCTTTGGGCAGGAATCTTGTCCGGTTGGGCCAAAGAGCCGATAAAGGCCCTTGTTGTTACCGGCCAGAATAATCACAACTGGCAGGTAAGTCATCTGGCTATTCAGCAGATTCTGGAAAATTCCGGCTTGTTTGAAGTGGATTTTGCCATCTCTCCGGCAAAAGGTGAGGATATGTCTTCATTTATTGTAGATTTTACTCCTTATCAAGTGGTTATTTTGGATTATAACGGTGATAAATGGCCGGAAGAAACCAATCGCCGTTTTATGGATTATGTGGAGAATGGTGGAGGCGTAGTGGTTTATCATGCAGCAAACAATTCGTTCCCCGATTGGAAAGAATATAATGAAATCTGTGCATTGGGTGGCTGGGAAGGCCGTGATGAGCATTCTGGCCCTTATGCTTATTGGATAGATAACCGGTTGGTAAAAGATGATTCTCCCGGAATAGGTGGGTCGCATGGTGCTCAGCGGGAATATCTGTTGACGGCCCGGCATACCCAACATCCGATTATGGAAGGAATTCCGGAACAGTGGTTGCATGCACAAGACGAATTGTACGACCGGATGCGTGGACCGGCCAATATCAAAGATGTTTTGTTTACGGCATTGGCATTGGAAGAAAAAGGTGGGTCCGGACGTGAAGAGCCGTTAGTGTTTACAGTCGATTATGGAAAAGCTCGGATTTTCCACCTTATGTTGGGACATGCAGGTGAATCTTTGAATAATAACCCAGCCATGCAATGCGCCGGTTTCCAGGTCTTGCTTTTACGTGGTTCTGAATGGGCGGCTACAGGACTTGTGACACAACCTGTCCCGAAGGATTTTCCCTCTACTTCAACGGTGTCTTATCGGAGTGATTATAAAAAATGAGAATGAATTGAATATGAAACTTGACCATTTGGCAATGTATGTAAAAGACTTGGAGGCTGTGAGAACATTCTTTATGCATTATTTCGGAGCGTCCTCTAATGAAATATGGCTATTAGCGGACCTCGTATTACGGGGGATGGATATTACGAAAGTTGCATCGAGGGACCCGAAGGAAATTTGATTGAGATTACGGAATGACAGACAAGAATTTATGATACACATCACTACGATTGAAAAAGATAATAGAGACTCCAAACTTATCAATGCTTTGCTGGATGTTTGGCAGGCATCTGTTCGCGCCAGTCATCATTTCCTGACAGAAGCAGACATTCGTACCCTGACCCCGCAGGCTGAAGAGGCCTTACTGCAAATTGAAACGCTGTGGATCGTAGAAGATGATTTGCGGCCCGTAGGCTTTATGGGTGTGCTGGAGCATAAAATAGAAATGCTTTTCCTTCATCCCGATTATTTCCGGAAAGGAGTAGGCAAGGAACTGGTGCAGCGCGCATTCCGCAAACTGGCGGTGGAATATGTCGATGTCAACGAGCAAAACCCTGATGCCGCACGGTTTTACGAGCGGATGGGGTTCTATACTTTCCGCCGTGACGATACCGATGACCAAGGCAATCCTTTCCCTATCTTGAGAATGAAACGATTGCCGTTGGATAAGGTTTGAGAAGAGCCTGCCGTAGATTTTTATTTTCCGTAAAATGGGTACAAACATCGGGAATATGTCTACTTTTTTGCCTTCCGTGTTGCCGTATCTTTGCGGGCAATAAACCAAACATAAGGAATTATGACACTCGAAGAATTCAAGAATTTTGTGAAGACAGGCAAGCCGCTTGACACGGAAGAGATACATCAGTTCATGGACAAAATGGGCGGAGAGGCGCGGAAAATCACATTCCGGCTGAACTCCGCCTATCATACTCCGGAGGAAATCAGGGACATCTTGTCCGAGCTTTTTGGGAAATCTGTCCCCTCCACGCTCCGTGTGTTCCCACCGTTTTATACTGATTTCGGCAAGAACATCGAGGTGGGTGAGGATGTGTTTATCAATGCCTGCTGCCATTTTCAGGACCATGGCGGCGTACGCATCGGGGACGGATGCCAGATAGGGCACAATGTGGTGTTTGCCACGCTCAACCATTTCCTGGAGCCGGAGAAGCGCAAGATGACTTATTCCGCGCCTATCGTCTTAGGGAAGAACGTCTGGGTGGGCTCTAACGCCACTATCCTGCAAGGTGTGACCATCGGCGACAATGCCGTGATAGGTGCCGGGGCAGTCGTTACGGGCGACATCCCTGCCAATACGGTAGCGGGCGGGGTGCCGGCAAGGGTGGTCAAACATATCTAATCACGATACGACTTTCATTTCTCCACTGTGGTATAGGGTTACGTCTATTTTTGTAGAACCACTTCATCCGGTAGGAAATAGGCAGTTACGCCAACCGAAGAGTCTTTCATGGGTGAGCGGACTGCTGAATTCTTTATGTTCATGTATATACATAGGCATTATTATTTTCCGTGAAAATACGTTTTTGCGGAAAATAAACCGCAGAATTTGCGGCTTATTATTTATTCCATAATCGCAACAATCGGATTGTCATCCGGATCGGTTTGCCTAAGAGCTTGAATCTCTTCCGGCAGGTTGGAGATGTCGTCCTGTTCTTCAAACCATTCTACCACTTTTTCCGCCTGGATAATCTGTGCCCATTCGCCGGAGGCTGATTGGGTAGTGGGTTGCAAAGGCATGAAGTGATTCAAGTCGTTTGTAATGCCATCTTCGAAAGGAGAAACTTTCACCTCACCGTTTTTCTTATTGTAGAAAACGTTATACGCTTCCCATTTCTCTCTATGAAGTAGATTCAAGACAAAGCGCAGGAACACAAAATGCTCATTTTCGAATACGTCCACCGGATAGGCTGCCTCGTCTTTTTCTGGGTCAAGTCGGTCTTGTCGATCCCAGCGCAAAGATCCGAAGTCAAACCGGCGTTCCGGGGACAATCCTTGTTCGGTTACCTGGTAAATTGTATCATTAAACTCTCTTTTGAAGTAGAGTTTATCTTGGACACGCCAGAAGGGTTGTGTAGTCATGTTGAATACCGCTTGCTTTTGATCCTTATAAAAGATATGCATCAGAAGATGTTTTCCAGCCAGCGGACTCAATACATGAATGGATAAGATGGAACCTGCTGCTCCGGATAAGGAGTCTGTTTTGTCATAAGGAAAATCGAATTGACTGATTTTTACTGAATCATTAAAAAGGA
>URGO01000079.1 GCA_900547435.1 uncultured Parabacteroides sp. | reverse complement strand
CCAACTACTAACTACTAAAAGATTATGGCAACAGACAAAAAGAACATTTGGAAAATCGTGATTCAGACGTTAATCACCATCCTGACCTCTATCGGTACGGCATTGGGTGTGATGTCGTGTGCGTAAAAGGGGGGAAATAAGGGGACAAGGGAACAAGGCAACAGAGATACAAGGTTATCAGGAATGAGCCTTGTTCCCTTGTAGGGATTACAGCTAACCAAGACTAACCTGTAAACTGTTTTAAATGAGCCGTGGGCATAAATTTTGGGCGATGTAACCTATTGATTATACATATCTTTATAATAGAAATCCAGAATATCCATCAACATATCATAAGCCTTCTGAGCCGGACTATCGGGGTTCCGATGAATCGCCTCTAAATAATTGTTCAATGCCAAACGATTGTCTCCTTTTTTACGCCAAGCATTGCCTAACAGATAGTAAGCCTCGTCTGATTCGGGATTTTCCCGGATGTAATCCGTGAGCAGACGGATGGCTTCATCAGTCTCACCTTTGTATAACAAACTTTTGATTTCGTCCATAATTCATTTATTTATGTACAAATGTACGAAAAGAAAAGATTCAAGTTGGATATTTTGAAGATTATCTTGTACATTTGCAGCCGATTTCTAATTAGAAAGAAAAGACTATGCAAAAGAATCTGGTAATAGTGGAATCTCCGGCGAAGGCAAAGACCATTGAGAAGTTTTTAGGCAAAGACTATCGTGTCTTGTCGAGTTACGGTCATATCCGCGATTTGAACGCGAAGACACTGAGTATTGATATTGAGCATAATTATGCGCCACAATATGTAATCCCGGAAGAAAAAGAGAAGGTTGTAGCTACCCTGCGTGCTGAAGCTGAATCGGCTGATATAGTGTGGCTTGCATCCGATGAGGACCGCGAGGGGGAGGCCATATCGTGGCATTTGTCGGAGGTGCTGGGTTTGAAGCCCGAATCATCACGCCGTATTGTTTTCCACGAAATTACCAAGACCGCCATCCTGCACGCTATCGAAACTCCGCGCAGCATTGATATGAATTTAGTGAATGCCCAGCAGGCGCGTCGTGTTTTGGATCGTATTGTGGGATTCGAGCTTTCGCCTATTCTCTGGAAAAAGGTAAGACCTGCATTGTCGGCCGGACGTGTACAATCGGTCGCGGTACGTCTGATTGTAGAGCGCGAACGTGCCATAAACGACTTTGTTCCAGAAGCTTCGTTCCGGGTGATGGCAGATTTTATTTTGCCGGATGGAACCACTATCCTGAAAGCTGAGTTGAACCGGCGTTTAAAAAACAAAGAGGAGGTGTATGCTTTCTTGGAGGCATGCCAAACGGCTACCTTCTCGATTGCAGATATTACGCGTAAGCCGGTAAGGAGATCGCCGGCTCCTCCATTTACCACTTCTACTTTGCAACAAGAGGCCGCGCGTAAGTTAGGGTATTCCGTGTCGCAAACCATGCGAATCGCGCAGATGTTGTATGAATCGGGATTGATTACTTATATGCGTACAGATTCGTTCAACTTGAGTGAGCTGGCTTTGGGAACGGCTAAGGAAACGATTGTGAACACGTATGGTGAGAAGTATCATAAGTTCCGCCAGTACCATACCAAGAGCAAAGGGGCGCAAGAGGCGCACGAGGCTATCCGTCCGACCTACATAGCTCATGCGGAAATTCAGGGATCGGACCAAGAGAAGCGCCTATACGACCTGATTCGCAAACGTACCATCGCTTGCCAGATGGCTGATGCGGCATTGGAACGCACGACTATCTCGGTTTCTATCGATGGAATGAAGGAAAAATTTGTAGCAACGGGCGAAGTGGTTTTGTTTGATGGATTCCTGCAAGTGTATAAGGAGAGTACGGATGACGAAAACGAGAACGAATCAGAAAATAAATTGCTTCCGCAGGTCAATTTGCATGAAGTCCTTCAGATGAAAGGAATTACAGCTACCGAGCGTTTTACGCAACGCCCGGCCAGATATACAGAGGCCAGCTTGGTGCGCCAATTGGAAGAGTTGGGAATAGGTCGTCCTTCTACATACGCACCTACTATTCAGACCGTATTGAATCGCGGGTATGTCGTAAAAGGGGATAAAGAGGGAAAAGAACGCACATACTCCATTATCTCTTTGTCGGAAAATACGATAAAGGAGATTAGTAAAACTGAAATAGCCGGTTCGGATCGTAATAAGTTGATGCCTACGGATATAGGTATTGTAGTCAATGATTTTCTGATGGAATATTTCCAATCGGTAATGGATTATAACTTTACGGCTAATGTGGAGAAGGAATTGGATGCAATAGCCGAAGGGGAAGAGAATTGGACGAAAATCATTGATGATTTTTATCGGATGTTCCATCCTACGGTTGAGGAGGCAATATCTATTCATAAAGGTCATAGGATAGGCGAACGCTTGCTGGGTAATGACCCCAAGAGCGGAAAACCGGTTTTTGTCAAGATTGGTAAATTCGGACCCATGGCACAGATTGGCGAGTCGAAAGCGGATACGGGGGAGAAGCCTCAATTTGCAACCTTGATGAAGGGGCAATCTATCGAAACTATTACCTTGGAAGAAGCCTTGAATTTGTTTGAATTGCCACGTACGTTAGGAGAGTATGAGGGCAAGACGGTTGTAGTCGGTGTCGGGCGATTCGGGCCATTCATTCGCCATGATGGTAAGTTTGTTTCTATTCCTAAAACATTGGATCCGCTTTCCATCTCTTTGGATGAAGCCATAGCCTTGATTCAGGAAAAGCGTACCAAAGACGAGCAGCGGCATATAAAGAAGTTTGACGAGGAACCGGAGTTGGAGATTTTGAATGGCCGGTTCGGGCCTTATATCACTTATAAGGGAAAGAACTATAAGATACCGAAAAGTGGTTATACACCGGCCGAGATGACCTTGGAGGAGTGTTTGGCGTTGGTTAAGGAGGTTGGCGATAAACCGACAACAAGAAGACGAGGCGTCCGGAAAAAGAAATCGTAAGAAAGAAAAATCACCTGTTGATAACTTTTTCTCACTTTTCACATTCAAATTTTGGATGGTAAAAAAGTAAATATGTAACTTTACAATCTCAAAGAGCAGAGCTTTGCGAATCAAAGCGATACGGCGTTTAGAGAAAGTAATAGTTTAAAACAAAAAGAAGCAAAATGGAGCAACAGGAACACTCTTATCACGTACCGGTCTTATTACACGAAAGTGTCGAAGGAATGCATATTCGTCCGGAAGGGATTTATGTGGATGTTACTTTCGGAGGGGGAGGGCATTCCCGCGAAATATTGCGTGGATTGGGAGAGTGTGGCCAATTGTTCGGATTTGATCAAGATGCCGATGCGGAACAGAATATTCCTGATGACCCGCATTTTACTTTTGTAAGAAGCAATTTCCGTTATTTGTATAATTTCATGCGTTATCATCATGTGGTCGGGAAGGTGGATGCCTTGTTGGCTGACTTGGGTGTGTCTTCGCATCATTTTGATGATAAAGAGCGAGGTTTTTCTTTCCGTTTTGAAGGCGCATTGGATATGCGCATGAATACACGTTCCGGAATAACAGCTGCAGATGTCCTGAATACGTACACCGAAGAAGAATTAGCGGATGTCTTTTATTTGTATGGCGAACTGAAAACAGCTCGGAAATTAGCAAGTGGGATTGTTAAAAAACGCCTGGAAAAACCATTTGAGAATATCGCTGATTTCTTGGAGGTTGTTAAGCCTTTTATTGGGAAAGATAAAGAGAAGAAAATATTGGCGCAGGCATTTCAAGCATTGCGTATTGAAGTGAATGATGAGATGCGGGCGTTAAAGGAGATGCTGCAGGGTGCGTTAAAGGTACTGAAGCCTGGCGGGCGTCTTGTCGTAATTACTTATCACTCTTTGGAAGATCGTTTGGTGAAGAACTTTTTGAAGACAGGCAATTTCGAAGGTAAGGCGGAGCAGGACTTCTTCGGGAATATGCAATCTCCGTTTCGTTTAGTGAATAATAAGGTAATCGTTCCTTCAGACGAAGAAATTGATCGGAATCCGCGTTCGCGAAGTGCCAAGCTACGAATTGCAGAAAAAAGATAGGAAATATGGAAGAACAAGAACAACAGAACAGCCGGACGGGGAAGAAAAGAAAACAATTTTCTTTCTTGTATGTATTAGGCGGGGGGATTCTCAAGGAGGATTTTATTGTCCGTCACACGCGTATGATTGTGCTGATAGTTATCTTGATTTTCTTTTTCATCGGTAATCGTTATACTTGCTTACAGAAGCTCCGTGAAATAGACCGGTTGCAACAACAATTACGCGATGTCCGCTTTGAAGCATTGTCTATCTCTTCCGAATTGACCGGGCATAGCCGTCAATCGCAAATAGAGGTACTGATAGAAGAGCAAGGTATTGATTTGGAAGGGGCAAAGACTCCTCCATATGAATTGGAAAAATAAAAATGGCAACAGAGAATAACATAGAAAACAATGAAGTAAAAAATGGGCACATTTTCTTGTGTTACTTGCTTATTGTGCTCGTATTATCGTTCCTGGCGGCCTTGATCGTTATCAAAGCTTGTACGATTGCCTTTGTAGAGAAGGACAAATGGGAGAAATTGGCCGATACGTTGGAGCGACCGGATCATCGTATCTTGCCCAGTCGGGGGAATATTTATTCGTATGATATGAAACTGATGGCTACGAGTGTCCCCCGTTATTATACCTATATGGATTTCAAAGCAGATGGCTTTATGCTGGATACATTCCTCTATACCAAGCGGAATGGTTTGGACTCGTTATCCATTTATTTGTCTCGTAAGTTTCGCGATCGTACACCTGCTGGATATAAAGCGCATCTTTTGAGAGGGTTGAAATCCAAAAGCCGTCAATATCCGGTTTGTGAAGGGCGGGTCTCTTATTCCGACCTAAAGGATATGAAGAAATTTTCTTTCCTGAGATTGAACCGTTTCAAAAGTGGATTCTATACCAAACAAATGGTGCAACGTGAAAAGCCTTTCGGTTCATTGGCATCCCGAACAATCGGAGATATTTATGGTGAAATAGATACATCGGGGGTAACCAAAGGTAAAAACGGATTGGAATTGCAATATGATACTTTACTCCGCGGAGAGCCGGGGGTTAGCTCTGTTCGCCGTATAGGTGGGCGTTGGACCAATGTGACGGAAAAAGAGCCGGTAGAAGGGATGGATATTCGCTCGACTATTGATATAGATATCCAGGATATTACGGAAAAGTCCTTGCTGGATATGTTAAAGAAGATCGATGCCGCCTCCGGAACGGCTATTGTTATGGAAGTAGCTACCGGAGAGGTTAAAGCGATAACAAATTTAGGGCGGATTCGTGAAGGTGTTTATGGAGAAACCATGAATCATGCGGTAGCTGATGAGATAGAGCCAGGATCAACTTTTAAGGTCGCTTCCATTATGGTCGCTTTGGAAGATGGAGTTTGCCAACCGACCGATACGGTGGACGTGGGCAATGGTATATATATGTATAAGGGCTCACGTATGACCGACCATAATATGAATAAGGGAGGTTACGGAAAGATATCGGTGGAACAGGCGATTTGGTACTCATCTAACATCGGAGTGGCAAAAACTATCCTAAAAGGCTATGAAAATAATCCAACCAAATTCGTAGAAGGGTTATACCGGATCGGAATGAATGCGGATTTGCGCATAGAGATTCCCGGTGCCGGAAGAGCTAAAATACGTCGGCCTGATGATACGACCCGTTATTGGTCAAAAACAACTTTACCTTGGATGTCATTTGGCTATGAGACGCAGATTCCTCCTATTTCAACATTAGCATTCTATAATGCAATAGCTAATGATGGAAAAATGGTACGTCCTTATTTCGTCAAAGAGATTCTTCACCGTGGAAAAACAATACATACATTTTCTCCAGAAGTATTGAAATCTTCCATTTGTTCTGAACAAACATTGCATATTATTCAAGATATGTTGTTAGGTGTAGTTGAAGAAGGCACGGGAAAAGCGGTTCATTCAGATATTATCCGGATAGCCGGAAAGACGGGAACCGCTCAAATCGCTTCCGGTGGAGTTTATCGACGTGCCGGACATCAGGTCGCTTTTGCCGGATATTTCCCGGCAGATAATCCTATGTATAGCTGTATTGTTGTTATTCGCCAGCCAAGAATCGGATATCCTTCGGGGGGAACCATGTCGGGAGGTGTCGTGAAAGCTATTGCTGAAAAAATCTATTCGAGTCACATTTCAATTCCCGTGAAGGAAATGGTAGAGGATTCAACCGCTATTCGTTTGCCGATGGCTAAGGCTGGAGAGAAGCGGGCGGTCGAGAATGTGCTGGACGAATTGGATATCTCATTGAATGCGGATAGTGCCAAGACTCAATGGGTCCGGGCAAATCGGGAGATAGAGAAGAACAATATCGAACTACAGGATATACGAATTATAGACGGATTGGTACCGTCCGTGTATGGAATGGGTGCCAAAGATGCCGTTTACTTGCTGGAAAGTGCCGGTTTGCGGGTGACCTTATCGGGCTCCGGCCGCGTAACGGCGCAAAGTATCAAGCCGGGGGCTCGTGTATCCAAAGGACAAACTATATTATTAACATTGAAATGAAGATGAATTTACAGCAACTGATTAAGGTGTTGGATAAGCCGGAAATTAAGGGAAATGTCTCTGTCGAGATTTCTGGCATTCAATCGGATTCCCGTAAGGTAGAATCGGGTTGCCTATTTGTTGCAGTTCGTGGAACAGCAGTCGATGGCCATAAGTTTGTTGCAAGCGCAATAGAAAAAGGTGCTGTAACAATTGTATGTGAGGAGATTCCGGAAGGTTTGGAGGGCAAGTGTACGTTTGTGCTTGTCAAAGACTCTGCTGTAGCTTTGGGTAAGCTTATTGCACAATGGTATGATAATCCATCAGACAAACTGATATTGGTCGGTGTCACAGGAACAAACGGCAAAACAACAATCGCCACTCTGTTATATAATATGTTCCGTAAGATGGGGCATAAGGTAGGGTTGATTTCAACTGTATGTAATTATATTGATGCGGAAGCTGTTCCGACCGAACATACCACTCCGGATCCTTTAACTCTTCATGCTTTAATGGCTCGGATGGTAGATGCTGGTTGTGAATATGCTTTTATGGAAGTAAGTTCGCATGCCATAGACCAGAAGCGTATTAGTGGCCTTTCTTTCAATGGAGGAATCTTCACCAACCTGACACGAGACCATTTGGATTATCATAAGACTGTAGAAAATTATTTAAAGGCAAAGAAAAAGTTTTTTGACGATTTGCCAGCATCAGCTTTTGCCTTGACCAATTTGGATGATAAATCCGGTATGGTAATGTTGCAAAATACGAAAGCCAAGAAACTGACTTATTCTTTACGGACTTTAGCGGATTTTAAAGGAAAGATATTGGAATCCCACTTTGATGGAACAGAGTTGTTGATTAACAATCGGGAAGTCTCAGTCCAGTTTGTCGGGCGTTTTAATGCGTATAATTTATTAGCCGTTTATGGAGCGGCTGTGGCTTTAGGTAAAGAGCCTGAAGAAATTTTAATTACGTTGAGTACGTTACATTCGGTAGCTGGGCGTTTTGAAACAATCCGTTCCCCGAAAGGTTTTACTGTTATTGTAGACTATGCGCATACGCCGGATGCTCTGACCAATGTTTTGAATGGTATTCATGAGGTATTGGATGGTAACGGAAAAGTCATTACAGTCGTAGGATGTGGTGGAAACCGGGATAAAGGGAAGCGCCCTATGATGGCTAAGGAGGCTGTAAGGTTAAGCGACCAAGTTATTTTGACTTCTGACAATCCGCGTTTTGAGGAACCTGATTCGATTATAGAAGATATGGTTGCCGGACTTTCAACGGCTGATATGGACAAGACTTTATGCATAACTGATAGAAAGCAGGCAATAAAGACTGCCATCACTTTGGCACAGAAAGGTGATGTGGTTTTAGTGGCCGGAAAGGGGCATGAAGATTATCAGGAGGTAAAAGGAATAAAACATCATTTTGATGATAGGGAAACGGTAAGGCTATTGATAGGCGATAAGGAAACGAAGTAGTAAAGTTCGTCACCTTGTTGACATAAACACAAAAACGTAAAGACTCAAATGTTGTATTATTTATTTAATTACTTGGATCAGTTAGACCTTCCTGGAGCTGGAATGTTTAAATATGTATCATTCCGTTCCGGATTGGCTTTGATT
Source organism: uncultured Parabacteroides sp. (assembly GCA_900547435.1). GTDB lineage: Bacteria > Bacteroidota > Bacteroidia > Bacteroidales > Tannerellaceae > Parabacteroides. The sequence continues at coordinate 6,242 of URGO01000079.1, read as the reverse complement.
CTGTCTTTATTCATTTCGACGGCTATAGGGCGAAAGATTATTGACCGTTTGCAATATTTGCAGATTGGTGAGACCGTTCGAAATCTGGGATTAGAAGGACAGATGAGTAAAAAGGGAACCCCGACAATGGGGGGAATCATTATTATCATCGCGATTTTGATTCCGACCTTGTTGTGTGCCAGATTAGACAATATTTATCTAATATTGATGATTATAACGACAATTTGGCTGGGGGCTTTAGGCTTTGCCGATGACTATATCAAAGTGTTCCTGAAGAATAAAGAAGGAATGCACGGGAAGTTTAAGATCATAGGACAGGTTGGTCTGGGGCTGATTGTCGGTTTGGTTTTGTTCTTGAGTCCGGATGTGGTAATCCGGGAAAATATGGAAGTCCGTCATGACAACATAATTGAAGATGTCCGCTTCCACTCCGTTGAACAGAAATCTACAAAGACTACTATTCCATTTGTCAAGAATAATAACTTCGATTATGCCAAATTGGTGGGATGGGCCGGCGAATACAAACAAGAAGCTGCATGGATAGTTTTTGTCCTCATGGTTATATTCGTGGTTACAGCAGTTTCCAATGGTGCGAATCTGACTGATGGCTTGGATGGTCTGGCGGCAGGATCTTCTGCGATTATCGGTATTGCATTAGGTATTCTGGCCTATATGTCGTCTCACTTCGAATTTGCTTCATTCCTGAATATCATGTTCATTCCGGGTGCAGAAGAGTTGGTTGTATTTGCTGCGGCTTTTATCGGAGCTACGGTTGGCTTTTTGTGGTATAATGCTTATCCGGCACAAGTATTCATGGGTGATACCGGGAGTCTGACATTGGGTGGAATTATTGCCGTATTTGCTATTATCATTCGTAAGGAACTGCTGATTCCGATTCTTTGCGGAATCTTTTTGGCCGAGAGTTTGTCGGTTATATTGCAAACATGCTATTTCAAATACACGAAGAAGAAATATGGTGAAGGGCGGAGGATATTCAAGATGGCACCTTTGCATCATCATTTCCAAAAGGCAGGGAATGCCGGCATTCAAGCGATACTGCAAAAGCCTCTCAATGTTGTGCCGGAGTCAAAGATTGTAGTTCGTTTCTGGTTGATAGGTATTATATTGGCGGTTATAACGATTGTTACATTAAAGATGAGATAAAATGAGCAAAAGAATGGTTATATTGGGTGCCGGAGAAAGTGGCACAGGTGCAGCTATCTTGGCAAAGAAAGAAGGGTTTGACGTGTTCGTCTCGGATCTTTCAGCGATAAAGCCTAAATATAAAGAGATGTTGAATGCTCGCGGAATTCGTTGGGAGGAGGGACACCATACGGAATCCGAGATTCTAAACGCAGATGAAGTGGTTAAAAGCCCGGGAATCCCGGATAAGGCGCCTATCATCAGGAAACTGAAAGAAAAAGGAATCCATATCATTTCGGAAATTGAACTGGCGGGGCGCTATACCGATTCTACGATGATTTGCATCACAGGAAGCAATGGGAAAACGACAACAACGTTATTAACGCATCACATTCTGACGGAAGCGGGTGTGGACGCCGGTTTGGCCGGCAATGTCGGAAACAGCTTGGCCTTACAGGTCGCAGAATCGCCTCATCCGGTTTATGTCATCGAACTCAGCAGTTTCCAATTAGACAATATGTATGATTTTAAGGCAGATATTGCGATTTTGCTGAATATCACACCAGACCATTTGGACCGATATAATTATGAAATGCAGAATTATGTGGATGCAAAGTTCCGCATTATTCAAAACCAGACATCAAAAGATGCGTTTATCTTTTGGAACGATGATCCGATCATCTCACGGGAAATTGCCAAACGGCATCCGGAGGCAACTCTTTATCCTTTCGCCGAGTCTCAAGAAGAGGGCGTAAAGGCTTATACGGAAAACAAGCAGATTTGGGTAAAATCAGATAACGGAACATTTACAATGGATCAAGAATTATTAGCACTCACAGGAAAACATAATTTGTATAATTCTTTGGCTGCTACTCTTGCAGCTAAGATTATGGATTTGCATGATGAGAAGATTCGTGCTTCTTTAATGAATTTTGCCGGCGTGGAACACCGGTTGGAAAAGGTTGCGCGGGTTCGGGGCGTTGAATATATAAATGATTCGAAAGCAACCAATGTAAATTCTTGTTGGTATGCCTTGCAATCCATGACAACGCCGGTTGTCCTGATTTTGGGAGGAACCGACAAAGGCAATGATTATCGCGAAATAGAGGAGTTGGTAAAAGAAAAGGTTCATGCATTGATATTCTTGGGGGTAGACAACACGAAGCTGCATAATTTCTTCGATGGGAAAGTGGCGCAGATAAGCGACGCTCATTCGATGGAAGAGGCCGTCAGTCAAGCCTATAAAGTAGCTCATAAGGGTGATACCGTGTTGCTTTCACCGTGTTGTGCCAGCTTCGACCTGTTCAAATGTTATGAGGACAGAGGTGAACAATTCAAGACTTGTGTGCGTAATTTGTAAATAACGGAAAGGGTATAATTATGGATTTGGCGAGTAAATTATTTAAAGGCGACCGCGTGATTTGGATTATTTTCATGTTCTTGTGCTTGATATCGGTGGTCGAGGTTTTCAGTGCGACGAGTACTATCGCATATAAGAATGCAAATTATTGGGCGCCGATTATTCGCCATGCCACGTTTCTGGTGGTAGGTTTTTTCTTTGTGCTTATCATCCATAATTTGCCGACCCGTTTTTCCGTCATATTGGGGTTGCTGCTTCCGGTGGCTATTTTTCTGCTACTTATTACGCCCTTTATAGGAGTGGAGATTAATGGAGAACGCCGTTGGCTGAATATATTAGGGATAACTTTCCAGCCTTCCGAAATAGCGAAGCTTTGTTCGGTCTGCTATATGGCTTTGGTGCTGAGTCGGCGTAATGTGCTGACCAGCAAACAGATGTTTTGGTATATATTGATAGGGGTGGGGATAACTTGCGCCTGTATCTTGTATAATAACGGTTCGACGGCGATTATGTTAGGCATGATTATGCTGATGATGATGTTTATCGGACAGGTCGGATTCAAACGTATTCTTATCCTTATCGGAATAGGATTTTCAGCCATTCTGCTTGTGTGGGGCATCTACAGACTTACTCCCGATACAGTCGAAAAATTTCTCCCGCGTATCTATACCTGGATTGCCCGGCTTGACCGGCATTCGGATAACGAACGTTTTGCCGAGGGGACGGAAGAAAAGACTTGGGTGCTGGATATGGACGAGCATTATCAGGAAGATTTGGCGAAGATTGCTATCGCCCAAGGCGGAGTGCTCGGCAAATTGCCCGGACATGGCCAGCAACGCGACTTCCTTCCGCAAGCCTATTCTGATTTTATTTATGCCATTATTATTGAGGAAACCGGTTTGGCCGGTGGCTTTTTTGTGTTACTCCTTTACCTGATTCTCTTGATTCGTGTCGCCATGATAGCCCGGCGTTGCGAAAAGCTGTTTCCTAAGTTCCTTATTTTGGGATGCGGACTGATGCTGGTCACGCAGGCTTTGATTAATATGGCCGTGGCTGTTGGCGTATTCCCCGTAACCGGCCAGCCTTTGCCGCTTATCAGTCGGGGAGGAACCTCTACGGTGATCAGTTGCTTCTATATCGGTATCATATTAAGCGTAAGCCGTTTCGGAGCGAATATAGGCAATGACGAAGACCCTGTTCCGGAGGAAGAAAAAGCGCCGGAAGAGGCTTTGGCAGAAGAGGGCGTGTCAAAAATATGACACGCACCCTAAAGCATATAGTGGCTTATAGCTCTCCGAAGGCAGCCCGTGCTTCGCGGTCAGGGTCGTTCTTTACTTCACATGTATTGTTCAGAATCATTACTTCACCCTTTTCTTCCGTATATTGGGGCCATGCAGGTAAAGAACCGCCGTTCGGGTTGCCTGTCCGCATGAAATTCAAAAGAGCTGCCGACATCTTGTCCGACAAGGCACGGGGCACTTTGCCTCCGCCCGTATGCGTGAACATCCGGTCTGTATTCTTGAACCAGAAGCAAATGTCCAGGCAATGGAAAGCACGCATTCGTCCGTTAAACAAAGGCGGGCACCAGCCGAACCAGGCAACATAGACCGGAGGGGCCTGATGCAGCTTCGCATTGGCGGCTTTTACGACACGGGTACGGGAGGAAAGAATCATTGCCCATAGTTCCACCGGGCGTTTGTCCGGGAAGCATTTCGCATAAGCATTTACGATGCTTTCCGCTTTATCGCCATACATACCTTTGATTTTCTCAACGACCTGCTCCCGGGTCATATTTTCCAGCGAAGCATTGTCCCGGTTGGGGTTCCATTCGTGGAAGGTCGTGCAGAATATCATCGGAACAGACGGGGTATCGGCACTGTTTTCCGGCGAGAAAAATTCGCCTGTCGGGATATTTCGCCCATCGGCCACAGGACTGAATGAGCGACGCCCCCGCTCTCCTTGGTCTTTCCAATACTTTTCGCTTGCCCGGTTTGCCAGTTCGATATATTCCATCCACGGAATCTCTTGCAATTTGTCAATTTGCGAGGCGGTCAGTCCGGCCTCTTTCAGAATATATTCTCCAATCTTCCGGGTATCTTTCTGGTCTTGGGCAGAGACGGTCGATCCGCTCAATGCTACGGCCTTATGTACCAATCCTTTGGCGGCCGGCATCGAAGCTATCGTACATACTTTCGAACCGCCTCCCGATTGCCCAATGATGGTGACATTTTCTGGATCGCCCCCGAAATGAGCAATGTTCTCATGTACCCAACGCAATGCCGCGACAATATCAAGCATACCCACATTGCCGGAATCCTTGTATTTTTCGCCTCCTACTGCCGAAAGGTCCGAGAACCCGATCGGGCCGAGCCGGTGGTTGACCGAACAAAACACGATGTCGCCTGCCCGGCTGAGATTCTCGCCATGATAACCATCCTGTTCGATACCGTTTCCGCTGGTGAAACCTCCGCCATGCAGCCAGACCAGCACCGGGCGTTTCTTCCCGTCTGCCAATGCCGGAGTCCATACATTCAGGTAAAGGCAATCCTCGCTCACGTCTCCGTAATTCCAATGGTCGGTAAACGTGCTGAATGTATTGGGCCAGCGATTGTTCATGTTTTGCGGAGCCGTGTTCCCATAGAATACCGCCGGACGTATATCTGTCCAGGGTTCCGGTTCCTGTGGAGGCATGAACCGGTTCTTGCCGGAGGTATCAGCTCCATATGGAATCCCCAGGAAGGTATATACTTTATTCAGCATATATCCCTGTACTTTGCCATATTTCGTCTGGGCAATTGCGATATCATCGCCGATGAACAAAATCTGGTCGTCATCTTCAGTCATTTCATTGGCCGGGGAACCGCCGGAGAGCACACAGGCAGATGCCGTAGCCAGGCTTCCTGAACCCAATACAACCGTACTCAATCCTAAATTTCTTACAAACTTTCGTCTATCCATACGCATAAATTTTGAGGGTTAACTATCCTATTCTAAAGAATGAATTTAAACAGGTTCTTATTTGACGACCAAGTTACAAAAAAATTAGGGAAATCAGGATTGTGAAAATTCTTTTTTGAAGAATCGGTTTATTTTATCCTGAACCGATAACCTAATGACAATCCGGTGAATCGATCGGGGGCATGAGAATTTCCATTTACCAGATTCTGATAGTAGCATGCGCCCAATTGCCATCTTTTGTATTCCGCGCTTACTTCGGCCGAAGCTCCGAAATCCGGATAGCTGCCAAACTGCCCATAAGGGCCTACGTTCAGATGTAACCGGAATTCTTGTAGGGGAATCTGATAAGAAGCATAAACCGGTACCAAGAAATAGGCTTCATCCATTCTCCCCATCAAGGCCACGGAGACTCCCGGAGAGATTGAAAAACGTTCAGATAGGCCGAACGAGGCTCTTGCTCCTACTTGGAAGCCGGATTGATGTTCGGGGATATTGGAATGTATATATCCTACTCGCGGTTCCAGCTCGATATTTCCTTTCTGAGCAGACACTACTGTTGCCATAAACAGGCAGGCAATAATAAGATTCACTTTCATTGTTTATACTCTTTTATGGGTTTCTTTGAAAGAAACGGTAATGTCTGCTTTATATTGTATTTAGAAGCTATTGATTTCTTTGTAGAAGTTAGAATTTTCAATTAGAATGTCGGTTCTTTTTATGCCGCCCTTTGATGAAAAAGGGTGCGCCCTTTTACGTAAAAGCTGCCTACCTTTTTTCCGAA
>URGO01000078.1 GCA_900547435.1 uncultured Parabacteroides sp. | reverse complement strand
CATTAAAACGATGTTGCCGGTTTGTGCATTGGAAAAAACCTCATCACGCACATTGTAGGTATAGGCGTCTTGAAAACCGCCGGACAGCGCGAGAACCGCGCTGAGCAAAAAGGTCTCTGAGGTTTGAAAATGCGCCTCCGAATGATGCATAATTTCACCTGATTTCGATTGAATTGTTTCCAGTCCCATATTATACAGGAAGCAAGGTGAAAAAGCAAATAGATATGCATGCCGTTGCGGCGTTTGCTATAGAATATCGCCATTATCCTATTTGATTTTTATGACTTCCTGACCCAGATCCAACAGATAAAGAAAATGGGTAATTTGAAAGAATTGGCTTCCATGATACCGGGTATCGGTAAAATGCTGAAAGATGTGGATATTGATGATAATGCTTTCAAGAGTATTGAGGCTATAATTTATTCAATGACACCGGCTGAACGCAGCAATCCGGCGATATTGAATGGTTCGCGCCGTACCCGTATTGCTAAAGGTAGCGGAACAAGCATACAGGAGGTCAATAAATTGCTGAAGCAATTTGATGAGACACGGAAAATGATGAAGATGCTGACAACGGCAAAAGCGGGCGGTAAGAGATTTCCGATGATGCCGGGATTTAGAAGATAAATAAAAAATATATCATGGAATATAAATTATTAGACGGTAAAGCAACGGCTGCTCAGATGAAGCAGGAGATGGCTGAAGAAGTTGCGCAAATCAAGGCTAACGGAGGGAAAGTTCCTCATTTGGCTGCCATATTGGTTGGACACGATGGAGGGAGCGAAACCTACGTGGCCAATAAAGTGAAGACCTGTGAAGAAATCGGATTTAAGTCTTCGTTGATTCGGTATGAAGCGGATGTGACCGAAGAGGAATTGCTTCGGAAGGTGCATGAACTCAATAATGATCCCGATGTGGACGGATTTATTGTTCAGCTACCTTTGCCCAAACATATCTCGGAACAAAAAATCATTGAAGCTATTGATTACCGGAAAGATGTGGATGGATTTCATCCGATTAACGTGGGGCGTATGTCGATTGGTCTGCCCTGTTTTGTATCGGCAACACCGGCCGGAATCCTTGAATTGCTGAAGCGTCATCATATTGAGACGCAAGGAAAGCATTGTGTGGTTTTAGGGAGAAGTAATATCGTCGGTAAGCCTATGGCGACATTGATGATGCAAAAGGCTTATCCGGGCGATTGTACAGTTACAGTATGCCATAGCCGTTCGAAGAATCTGAAAGAGATGTGTTTGCAGGCGGATATTATTATTGTGGCACTGGGCGTGCCGGAGTTCCTGAAAGGCGATATGGTGAAAGAGGGGGCTGTAGTGGTTGATGTCGGTACAACTCGTGTTCCGGATGCAACCCGAAAGATCGGTTTCCGACTCTGCGGCGATGTGAAGTTTGATGAGGTGGCGCCAAAGTGTTCCTATATCAGTCCAGTTCCGGGTGGTGTAGGTCCGATGACCATCATTTCCTTGATGCGGAACACCCTGCTTGCGGGTAAAAAGGCGATTTATAAATAAAGAAAAGGCTCAGAAAAGCCGCCAACACGTGTTGGCATAAAAATGATACCTAACTTAGAATGTAGAATTGGGAAGTTGGAAGTTGGAATTTTGAAATTTATATTCTGACTTCTAACTTCCAGCTTCTTGAGAAAACATATATATGAAAAGCAATGTACTTTTTGCTTATCTTCGGAAGCGGAGAAAGCAATGGGCACGGCATATCGAATATCGTCGTTTGAAGCGTATTCGCCGAAAGAAAACACCTTCTTATTCCTATTGTAAGAATTGCGGGACCAAGCTGGACGGTATGTATTGTTACCAATGCGGTCAGTATGCCCTTGATATCGAGCAACCTTTTTGGAAATATATCCGTCAATATTTCGAGAATGTCTATCAATTTGACGGTAAAGTTTGGCAAACACTCTACCTTCTCTTCCGCAAGCCCGGTTTCCTGACGAACGAATTTAATGCTGGAAAAGTCAGTTCCTATGTGCATCCGCTTCGGTTGTTTATGTTCCTTTCGGCAGTGTTTTTCCTCTTTTTCTTTGCCTTGATACCGGATGATCCGAACACAATGGGCATTACAATGACCAACAGTGACGGGCGGTTTACCTATGTGCAGACAGAGTACGGGACGATGAACGTCCCGATGACTCAAGATGCCATCGACTATTGGTACGATGAGCTGTGCGAAGTAGAGCGGATGGCGGCTCCGGACACAACCGTCTGGATTTGCGGCAAAGACAAAGCGGAAGCAGAATTGACAACCATCGCCCGCTGGAAAGCAACGCCCTACCAAGACACGCTGTGTGGCGAAATTCCGAAAGTTTTGTTGGAGAAACATTTCCTTATGCCTATCCACGCGCATGATACGGTCTATACGATGGCTTCCGACACGACCTACTTCAAGGTGATAGCCGACGAAGTGGAGGCTTTGAAGGTGGAAAATTCGATGAATTGGGGCGCATTTACTTCGTGGTACTCCTCGTGGCTGCCTATTATCTTATTGTTGCTGATTCCAGTCTTTGCCCTGTTGCTAAAGCTCTTCTTCTGGAACGAGAAGATGCACTACATGAAGCATTATGCTTTTGCATTGCACCTCCATTCGGTCATGCTGCTGGCGGTATCTGTTGTATTGCTTTGGTTCTACTTCGTATCGACCGAATTTGCCGAAGAGATTGCGCAATACATGGGGCTGCTGCTCCTTCTTTACCTCATTATCGCGGCACACCGCGTCTATACGCATAACAATTGGATAGCAGGGACGCTCAAATCCGTAGCGTTATACCTTATATATATGGTAATCCTATTTGCCGTATTCATCGGAACGCTGCTTTGGGTAGCCGTGTCAATATTCGGAGTCGATATGAGTGAGTATTTTTAAAGGAGGAGGAATGGTTATGTTGAACAATTGGAAAGAAATATTACAGAAACGCCGGGAAAAACTCTCCCGACAGATTGAATACCGCCGCCTGAAGCGTATCCGCCGCAAACAGACGCCGGCTTATACCTATTGCAAGAATTGCGGACGCAAACTGAAGGGAATGTATTGTTCGCAATGCGGACAATATGCGCTCGACATCGAACAGCCTTTCTGGAAATACATGCTGCAATATATCGAAAATGTTTACCAGTTCGACACGAAGGTCTGGAATACGCTCTATCTGCTTTTCCGTAAGCCCGGCTTCCTGACGCGCGAACTCAATGCCGGGAAGATTAATTCTTATGTCCATCCGATGCGGCTCTTCATGTTTATCTCCTGCGTGTTCTTTCTTTTTACTTTCTCGTTAGCACCGAGTAGCATAAAAGATGGAGAAAAGAGCTTGGAGGAGCTTTTGGACGAGGATAGCTCTGATGAAGAAATAATGACTTACGATGAGCTGGTTGATCAATCCGGACTGAAAGATACCACTATCTGGTGCATTTCCGACACGGCATTATTGCGTGAGAAATATCCTCTATTGGTAAAGATCTTGCCTTCACCTTATAAGGATACAGCACGGATAAAAGTAACTCTCCCGATTTTCAAGATAAATTTTTCCAAGTGGAAAAATTCCGATTCGATATATGTTTGCGAAGCGGATGCCATCCACTAGGAACAGCAAAATAATCCGCTTTTGGCTAAAAAACATCTCCGCGAAATACGGCAGGAGAACCAGTATAGCCAAATGCTGTCATGGTATTCTTTCTACTGGCCGATTATCGTCCTGCTGATGATTCCGGTCTTTGCCTTCATGTTGAAGCTGCTTTTCCGGAAAGACAAGAAGGTGTATATGCATCACTTGGTGTTTGCGCTGCATATCCACTCGGTGTTGCTTCTGCTTTTGGCGATAGGTATCGTCTGGACGCTTTGGGTGAAGTATCATACCATGGATATGTGGAATATCTTGGGGATTTATTTTTTGCTCTATACCACATGGGCGGTTCGCCGTGTTTATGTGCGTAACCATTGGGTAAAGGCAGCCATAAAGACTTTATTGCTCTACGTCGGCTATCTGTTGGTGTTGGGTGCCGTGTTTATTTACACACTTTGGTGGGTAACGGAAAATGTTATATCGTAAAAAAGCAGGCAAAATATTTGCAGAAATGAAAATAATCCTTACCTTTGCACCGTCTTAAAGGAAGTGGCTTCTAAAAAGACGGATATGGTGAATGTAGCTCAGTTGGTTAGAGCATTGGATTGTGGTTCCAAGGGTCGTGGGTTCGAGCCCCATCTTTCACCCCGGTAAGAGAGGGATTTCCAAGTTAGGGAGTCCCTCTCTTGCTGTATAAACGGGTTGATTTCGGATAGACTAAAACATGTAATTGGGGGAATTGTGGGGTGTCGCAGTGCAAATTAGTAATATTTAACTGCAAAAGTAGAGAATACGAATTTAACATTTCTAATTTTGTGCAGCTTAAAAAGAAATGATTGAAAAACAAACAGAGAATATAGTATAGTTATGAGTCAGACAGTCGATATTCGTGAATTGAATGAACGAATTGAAAGTAAAAGCTCGTTCGTAAATATGATTACGATGGGCATGGACCAAGTAATTGTTGGTCAGAAACATCTTGTTGAGTCGTTATTGATTGGTTTACTCTCAGACGGACATATCTTGCTGGAAGGTGTACCCGGGTTGGCAAAGACATTGGCCATTAAAACCCTGTCTTCCTTGATTGATGCAAAATATAGTCGAATCCAATTTACTCCGGATTTGCTTCCGGCCGACGTAATCGGTACGATGATTTATAGTCAGAAAAGCGAAGAGTTTCAGGTAAAACAGGGTCCTGTCTTCGCTAATTTTGTGTTGGCCGATGAAATAAACCGTGCTCCGGCGAAAGTGCAAAGTGCTTTGTTGGAAGCTATGCAGGAGCGTCAGGTAACCATTGGTGAACAGACCTATAAATTGCCGGAACCTTTCTTGGTAATGGCTACGCAGAACCCGGTAGAGCAGGAGGGTACCTATCCGCTTCCGGAAGCCCAGGTTGACCGTTTTATGCTGAAGGTGATTATCAGCTATCCGAAGAAAGAGGAGGAGAAGTTGATTATCCGTCAGAATATTTCCGGTGTGAAACCTGACATCAAGCCGATTCTTTCCAAAGAAGAAATATTGGAAGCACGTAAGGTGGTTCGGGAAGTTTATTTGGATGAAAAGATAGAACGTTATATCGTGGATATCGTATTTGCTACCCGTTTCCCGCAAGAGCATGGTTTGCCGAACTTGGCGAATATGATTTCATTCGGTGCTTCTCCGCGTGCCTCTATCAGTTTGGCATCGGCAGCCCGTGCGTACGCATTCATCAAGCGTAGAGGTTATGTGATTCCGGAAGATTTTCGGGCGGTTTGCCATGATGTGATGCGTCATCGTATCGGATTAAGTTATGAAGCGGAAGCGAATAACCTGACTACGGAAGAGGTAATCAGTGAAATTCTGAATAAAGTAGAAGTGCCTTGATAAATTGAAAATTGAAAGTTGAAAATTGAAATTTTTCATTCGGAATGCTTTTAATTTTTAATTGAATTGAATGATGGAAACAAGTGAATTGTTGAAAAAGGTTCGTCGGATAGAAATCAAGACGCGCGGACTTTCTCGGAATATCTTTGCCGGGCAGTATCATTCTGCCTTTAAAGGGCGGGGTATGGCCTTCAGTGAAGTGCGTGAGTATCAGTATGGCGATGATATCCGAGACATCGATTGGAATGTGACGGCCCGTTATGTCCGCCCTTACGTCAAAGTGTTTGAAGAGGAGCGCGAACTGACCGTAATGCTGCTGATTGATGTTTCCGGAAGCCGTGATTTCGGTACAGTTAATGTAATGAAAAAGGAAATTATTACGGAGATTGCGGCTACATTGGCTTTTTCGGCGATACAGAATAATGATAAAATCGGAGTCATATTCTTTTCGGATAAGGTGGAGAAATTTATTCCTCCTCAGAAAGGGAAAAAGCATATTTTGTATGTAATCCGAGAACTGATTGATTTTCATCCGGAGGATAAACGGACGGACATCAGTCAGGTGCTGAAATACCTGACGAATGCCATCAAAAAACGTTGTACGGCGTTCCTGATATCTGACTTTATCAATAAGGATAGTTTCAAAGACGCGTTGACCGTTGCGAATCGGAAGCATGACATGGTGGCGATTCAGGTTTACGACCAACGTGAGACAGAACTTCCGGCAGTAGGTCTGATGAAGATTAAGGATGCGGAGACCGGAAAGGAACAATGGATAGATACCTCGTCGGCCCGTGTTCGTGAAGCGTATAAGGATTGGTGGAATAAAAGGCAGGAAGCTATGGACAGTACGTTTAAGAAATGTCGGGTAGATTCTGTCTCGATCAGTACAGGTGATGATTATGTGAAGTCCTTGATGACTCTTTTCGATAAACGTAATTAAACGGATTATGAATTTGTTGAAGAATTGCATAGTATTCTTGGGGATAGTCGTTTCGATGGCGTGCGGGAAGGTGTATGCCCAGCAGACCCTGATTGATGTGACGATAGATTCGGCAGCTATTCTTATAGGGGAACAGACGAAACTGCATCTCACGGTAACGGCAGATAAAGATCGTCCGGTTCAGTTGCTGCTTCCGGCCGACACGTTGATGCGCGGTGTGGAAGTGCTGGATATATCCCGTCCGGATTCTTCGTTAATTGAGAACGACCGTTTGGTGATAAAGCAGGATTTGTTAATCACGTCGTTTGATTCGTCGCTGTATTTGTTGCCTCCGTTGAAGGTGATAGACGGTCCGGATACCATATCGTCTAATCAAGTTGCCTTGAAGGTGTCTACCATTCCTGTCAATGCGGATAAACCGGATGAGTTCAATGATATAAAAGCGGTCTGGAAACCACCGTTTGTATGGGCTGATTATTATCCGATTATTTACGGGGTGTTGTTAGGCCTGTTCTTGCTGTGTGTGATTATTTATATCATCAAACGCTTGAGGAACCGGAAATCGTTGTTGCCGTTTGCTGAGCCGGAGGTGCCGAAGCTTCCTCCATACGAGCAAGCTATCAAAGAATTAGATGAATTGAAAGGGCAGAAACTTTGGCAGCAAGGTTTGAATAAAGAGTATTATACTTCGTTGACAGAGACGTTGCGTCGCTATATAGATGAGCGGTTTGGTGTGAATGCCATGGAGCTGACATCTACTGAAATACTGGATTTGCTGCGTGGCGTTCCGGAAGTGAAGTCTGTATACGATAAGTTGCAACAAATTTTGCAGCTTGCCGACTTTGTGAAATTTGCCAAGATTCATCCGTTGCCCAATGAGAACGATTTGAGTTTGGTGAATGCTTATCTGTTTGTCAATGCGACCAAGCCGGTAGAGGTTGTTCCGGAAGATGTGGAAACGGCAGATGAGGAGAATACAAATGATGCTAAAAAGAAAGAATAAGGGGGAATAAAAATGGTATTTGCGAATCCTACCTATTTATATTTATTGTTGCTGCTTATCCCGATGATCGGATGGTATGTGTATAAGCTGCGTAAGAGTCAGGCCAGTTTGCAAGTCTCTTCGACAGAGGCTTTCGAGGTAGCCGGGGCTACGTCGTGGAAGGTGTATTTGCGGCATGTTCCTTTTGCGTTGCGAACATTGGCTATAGCCCTGCTGATTGTAGTTCTGGCGCGTCCGCAATCTACTGATAGCTGGCAGAATTCTACAACAGAAGGTATTGATATTGTGATGGCGATGGATATTTCGACGAGTATGCTGGCTGAAGACCTGAAGCCGAATCGTTTGGAAGCGGCCAAAGATGTGGCGGCTTCCTTTATCAATGGTCGTCAGAACGATAATATCGGTTTGGTGGTGTTTGCGGCAGAGAGTTTTACACAGTGTCCGTTGACTATCGACCATGGTGTGTTGCTGAATCTCTTTAAAGATATCCAACCGGGAATTATCCAGGATGGAACGGCTATTGGATTAGGACTGGCTAATGCGGTCAGCCGAATCAAAGACAGCCAGGCAAAGTCGAAGGTCATTATCTTGTTGACCGATGGTGTGAACAATACGGGAGAGATTGCTCCGGTAACGGCTGCCGAGATTGCCAAGACATTTGGTATTCGTGTTTATACGATTGGTGTCGGTACGCAGGGAGAGGCTCCTTATCCGATTCCGACCGCATTTGGTATTCAATACCAGAACATCCCGGTCGAAATTGACGAGCAGGTGTTGAAGCAGATTGCTTCGACAACGGGCGGACAATATTTCCGTGCAACGGATAATGCCAGCTTGAAGGAAATCTATTCGGAAATCGATCAGATGGAGAAAACAAAAATCAGTGTGCAGGAATTTAGCAAGAAACAAGAAGAGTATAAGAATTGGGCGCTGATTGTGTTTGCTTTGTTGCTGGTCGAGGTGTTGTTGAGAAATACATTATTGAGAAATATTCCATAAAAACAGAAAGATATGTTTCGTTTTGCACATCCGGAATTTTTATATTTGCTTTTCATCCTTCCCGTTTTGATAGTGTTTTATATTTATGCTATCGTTTGGAAGCGCAAAGCGGTGAAGCGATATGGCAATCCGGAATTATTGAAAGAGTTGATGCCTGATGTCTCTCTCAAACGCCAGCATTTGAAGTTTTGGCTGACATGGGGAGCCATTGCTGCGATGATATTTGTGATTGCCGGTCCGCAATTCGGTACGAAATTGGAAACAGTAAAGCGGCAAGGTGTGGAGATTATGGTTTGTTTGGATATCTCCAATTCGATGTTAGCGGAGGATATGTCGCCGAACCGTTTGGATAAAGCCAAGCAGATGCTGGCACGGCTGACTGATGGTTTCAAGAATGATAAAGTCGGGTTGATTGTTTTTGCAGGAGATGCTTTTACCCAATTGCCTATTACATCAGATTATATTTCGGCAAAGATGTTTCTCTCTTCCATTAATCCGGAAATGATATCAACACAAGGTACCGCTATCGGTGCGGCTATCAATTTGGCGGCTCGTTCGTTTACACCGAATGAAGCGTCGGACAAGGCGATTATAGTAATAACCGATGGCGAGAATCATGAGGATGATGCTGTGGGAGCTGCCAAAGCTGCTGCTGAAAAGGGCATCCATGTGAATGTTGTCGGAATGGGAGATCCGAAAGGCGCGCCGATTCCTCTGGAAGGAGGAAATTACATGAAAGATAATGCCGGAAATGTAGTTATTACCAAGCTGAGCGAGCAGATGGCTCAAGAGATTGCGGCGGCGGGTAATGGTATGTATGTGCGTGCGGACAATACCAATTCGGCTTTGAAGGCTTTACAAGGGGAAATAGAAAAGATGAATAAGACGGAAATGGACTCGAAGGTCTATTCCGAGTATGACGAGCAGTTCCATTTGTTTGCGTGGATTGCACTATTTCTGTTGGTGGCCGATGTTTTGACATTAGACCGGAAAAATCGTGTGTTCCGCAAGATTACCCTGTTTAAGGAACCTAACAAAGAGGTATAAAGAAATGAAACGAAAGAGACAAATGAAAACGATACGGATAGCAATCCTGTGCGGCGGATCGTTGTTTATGGGCGGAGTGTTTTCAGCTTCCGCGCAAAAGGCAGAGCGGAAACAGGTGCGTGAAGGAAACGACCTTTATCAAAGCGAGAAGTACACAGAGGCGGAGATTGCCTATCGGAAAGCGCTGGACGTGAATCCGCGTTCGGTGGAGGGTACCTATAATCTGGGGAATGCGCTTTATAAGCAAAAGAAGTTTCAAGAAGCGGCCGAACAATATCAGCTGCTTGCCGGGCAGGAGGCTAAGTTGAAAGAGACTCCTGAAGGACGTGCCCGCTTGGCGCAGGTGTATCATAACATGGGAAATGTCTGTATGCAGGCGAAAGATTATGCCCAGAGTGTGGAGGCTTACAAGCAGTCTTTACGTATGAACCCGAAAGATGATGAGACTCGTTATAATCTGGCATTGGCGCAGAAATTGCTGAATGACCAGCAACAGCAGCAAGACCAAAGTCAGGACCAGCAAAATCAGGACAAACAGGAGAACCAAGACAAACAGGATCAGCAACAACAGCAGCAGCAACCTCAGCAAGATAATCAGCAAAACAAGACGCAAGAGGAGCAGCAGCCTAATGAGCAGATGAGCCAAGACAATGCGCAGCAGATGCTGGATGCTTTCCTGCAAGACGAGAAAGATACGCAAGAAAAAGTGAAGAAGGCGCAGCAGCAGAAGCAGCAACGCCGGAAAACAGAAAAACAATGGTAAAACAATAAAAATGCAAGTATAATGAAAAGATGTATTTTCTTACTCTTTCTGTGGTTGGTCGCAAGCGGAGCGGTCTATGCGGACGACGTGACTTTCAAGGCTTCCGCGCCGCAATCGGTCGTGATGGGCGAACAGTTCAGGCTTACCTATACGATCAACGCTGAAGGAAAAGATTTAAGGGTACAGGGAATGCCGGATTTCGATGTGCTGATGGGGCCGGCCCAATCCACATCGCATAGCACCAGCTATGTGAATGGTAAGGTGAGTAGCGAGACGACAATTACCTATACGTATATCCTCATGCCGAAGAAAGAGGGAACTTTCTCCATCGCTCCGGCAACTATCAAAGTCAAGAACGCTACTTATACTTCAAACGGTTTGTCGATAAAGGTGCTTCCTCCGGACAAATCCGGCAAGACAACCGCTGAACGGGCGCAAGAGTCATCTGCTACGATTAGCAATGATGATTTCTTTGTACGTATGATTGTATCCAAGCGGAATGTCTATGAACAGGAGGGATTCTTGGTTACGTTCAAGCTGTATGCGGCACGTCCTTGTGGGTTGCCCAGCGTGAAGTTCCCCGAATTTGAGGGATTCCTGGTGCAGGAGGTGGAATTGCCGCAAGAGAAACAATGGGTGCAAGACCGCTACAAGGACCGCAATTATTTCACGGTCGATTTGAAACAGTGCGTGTTATATCCGCAACGGTCGGGCGAATTGACAATAGGGAAAGGTACCTACGACGCTGTGATTCGTGTCTCTACGCCGCAGAAGGCTCGCAGCATTTTTGATGATTTCTTTGATTCTTATCGCGAAGTGCAGAAGACGCTGGTTTCTCAGCCGGCCACTATTCAGGTAGAACCGCTGCCTTCCGGCAAACCGGCATCGTTCTCCGGGGCGGTCGGCGATTTCAATATGACGGCTTCCATCAGTTCAGACCATGTGAAAGCGAACGAAGCTGTTACCGTGAAGGTGAATATTTCCGGTAACGGAAACCTGAAGATGGTGAAGAATCCGGAGGTGAAGTTCCCGAACGATTTCGATATTTATGATCCGAAGGTGGAATCCAATACCAAGACTACAACTGCCGGCGTTTCCGGTAGCAAGAGCATCGAATATATGGCTATCCCGCGTTATAACGGCGATTTTGAAATCCCGGCCGTACAATTCTCTTACTTTGATATCAAGTCGAAAACCTATAAGACATTGACCTCGGAGGCCTTCAAGCTGCATGTGGAGAAAGGCGAGGAGGGAAGCGGTTCGGCTCCGGTGGTATCCAATTATTCCAACAAAGAACAGGTGAAGTATTTGGGACAGGATATCCGTTTCCTCAAGACGAAGGGAATCCACTTTACCAATAAGCGTGAAGATGTCTTCTTCGGTACGGCTATGTATGTGATGGCTTATATCGTTCCGTTGATTCTGTTTATCGTCTTCTTTGTGGTGTATCGTAAGCTAATCAAGGAAAATTCGGATTTGGCGCGTGTTCGCACAAAGAAAGCAAACAAGATTGCCGTGAGACGCCTGAAGAATGCGGGCAAGCTGATGCAGGCTAATCAGAAAGAGGCGTTCTATGAGGAAGTGCTTCGGGCTTTGTGGGGGTATTTGAGTGATAAGCTGAATATTCCTCCTGCAGACTTGACCAAGGACAATGTCGAAGCCGAATTGGCTAAGTATGGAGTGGACAGCTCGCTGACGAAAGAGTTCATGGACATTCTGAACACCTGCGAATTTGCGCGTTATGCGCCTTCTCAGGCATCGGATGCGATGGATAAGTTGTATGCAATGACGGTCGATGCTATCGGCAAGATGGAGAATACCATTAAAAAGTAAAACAATGAAAAGATATATCAGACAATTTGTGCTGGCTTTGCTGATTCAATGTTTGGCATGGCCTATGATGATGGCGCAAGAGGCTTCTATCAAAGAGGCGGAAGTGGCTTATACGAAGGAGGATTATAAGACCGCGATTGAGCTTTACGAAGGTCTGCTGAAGAACAATGGCGAATCGGCGGCTATCTATTATAATTTGGGAAATGCCTATTACAAGGACGGACAGATAGCTCCGGCTATTCTGAATTATGAGCGTGCTTTGCTTCTGGAGCCGGGCGACAAGGATATCCGTTTCAACCTGCAATTGGCCAAGTCGCGGGCCGTGGATAAAATCGAACCGGTCGGGCAGTTTTTCCTGGCCAAGTGGATAGAGGGTGTGCGTGATGTGGCGAGCGTGGACACCTGGGGGGCTACGGGGATTATCTGTTTTATCCTCTTTATGCTTTGTTTGGTCGTGTTCTTCTTTTCGAAGGTGGTTCGCTTTAAGAAAATCGGTTTTTATTGCGCATTGCTTTTCTTGCTGATTGTCGTTTTCTCGAATATTTTCGGATATAGCCAGAAGAGTGCGATGAAAAATCAGGTCGAAGCGATTGTGTTTGCTTCCAGTGTTACGGTGAAGAGTTCGCCGGACGAGAGCGGAACCGACCTGGTCGTTTTGCACGAAGGTACGAAAGTAGCCGTTAAAAGTACCTTGGGCGAATGGAGCGAGGTGGAACTGGAAGATGGCAATGTAGGCTGGATGCCGAGCAAGGAGATACAAACAATTTAGAATGGGTAGTTAGTAGATAGTAGTTTGTAGTTCCAGCAAATCCCATATTCTAATTGCCAAAACTACTAACTACCAACTACTGACTGCTAACTACTTCTCAAATCATGTTAGAAAATCTATTGACATACGAACGCAATCTGTTTTTGTGGCTGAACGATTGCCATACGCCTTATTGGGATGAAGTGATGTGGCTTTATTCCGGAAAAGGGGTATGGCTGCCGTTGGCGCTTTTGGTCTTGTTGACGTTATGTTATAGGAAAGACTGGCGGGAGATTGTGCTGGTCTTGTTGGCGATTGTCCTGACCATCACGCTGTGCGACCAGTTCGCGTCTCACGTCTGTAAGCCTTTGTTTACCCGTTTCCGTCCTACGCACCATCCGGATTTTATGAATGAGGTCAAGACCGTATTCGGCTACCGGGGCGGGCGTTACGGATTCATCTCCAGCCATGCGGCGAATGCTTTCGGGTTTGCCATGTTCTTGACGTTGCTCTTCCGTAACCGGTGGCTGGGATTTACCCTATTCTTTTGGGCTACGGTCAACGCCTACAGCCGTATTTATTTGGGCGTGCATTTCCTGACGGATATCATTCCGGGCATTATCGCGGGACTGTTCTTTGGCTACATCGTTTATAAACTCTACGCTTGGATACGTTCGCGCTGGTTGCCGGATTCACCCTCTCCGGTTTACGATAAAAGAAGGGCAGTGCTGATTACTTCCGCCGTTTGGCTGATGTTTATAATCTTATTGACGTTACATGATCCGTTGGTACGAATGGGGACAAGTTGATAAGATTGCAAATTGACAAGATGACAAGGTCACAGACAAGTTGACAAGATGACAAGGCCACAGATATTAGGCTGGACTTATCAGCTGGATATTTTGCCCACTAATTATTTAATTTGGCCTAACGGAAGAGGCGTAAAGCAAATTCCAAGCTGAGCGTCAAGAAATCTCGGCTGTTTGAGCGAAGCGAGTTTTCCGAGATTTTAGCGAAGCGCAGCGAATTTGTAGCCTCTGGAGTGTACGCCTTGATTTTTTGGTTCTTTTGCATCAAGGCAAAAGAACGAAACTATTCCAAAAAACAAAGAAAAATGAAAATAGCATTAGATGTACATACGCATACCGTGGCGAGCGGTCATGCTTTTAGCAGCCTGCAAGAGATGGTACATGCGGCTGCCGAAAAAGGATTGGAGATATTAGGCATAACAGAACATGCTCCGGGGATTCCCGGCTCATGTGCGCCCATTTATTTCCGGAATCTGCATGTCGTACCCCGAAAGATGTACGGCGTCGAGCTGATGCTGGGGGCCGAATTGAATATCTTGGATTATGACGGTACGGTCGACTTGACGGAAGAATATTGGAAAATGCTGGATTTGCGGATAGCCGGAATCCATTCCCTTTGCTATACGCCGGGGAGCGTTGTGCAGAATACTTCTGCGATGTTGGGCGCGATACATCATCCGTATGTGCAGATAATCAGTCATCCGGGCGATGGGACTGCCGATGTGCTGTTTGAGCCGGTTGTCCTGGCGGCAAAAGAAACCCGCACGCTGTTGGAGATAAACAACAGTTCGCTGAATCCGGTGCGCCACAAAGTAAAGGCGCGCGACAATAATCTGGAAATCCTGCGTTTGTGCAAGCAGTATGAGGTGCCGGTTATCTTGGGAAGCGATGCGCATATCTCGTTCTCGATTGCCGACTACAGCCATATTTACGAACTGCTTCAGCTCACCGAATTTCCTGAAGGTTTGATTTTGAACGACAAACCGGACTTGTTTAAGCAATATCTGAAGCAAGTGGAATGAATTTTTCAACTTTTAATTTTCAATTTTCAATTTAAACATTTACCTTTATCGCCGAAAACAAGAAAGATAGAGA
>URGO01000077.1 GCA_900547435.1 uncultured Parabacteroides sp. | reverse complement strand
CTTTTTCGGAAAAGGGCGTATGCTTTTGGGGAAAAGGTAGGCACGAATTTTAGGCGATATTTTTACTCTTTATCAGGTTCCGTTTTTTCCATTTTTGAGTCCTCCAGCGGAGCGCCAGAACAACGCCGCGCGAGCTTTCGTCTAAGGCCAGACCAATCCAGATGCCGGCCAGACCAAGTCCCATGGCGATGCCGAACAGATAACCGCAGGTAACGGCGAATACCCACATACAGACAATTTCAATCAGTACCGGGACAATTACATCTCCTACCGAGCGCAAGCAGAAGAGGAACATTAGTACGGTAGCGCGTCCATGCTCTAAGAAAATATCAATCAGTAGGGCGGTCATGGCTATCTGGATAATTGATTCGTTTTCGGTGAAGCACCCTAACAGGAAACGTCCGCAAAGGTACACCCCTACGCTGGCTATGAAGGTAATCATCAATGAACGCTTCCAGGCATACCAACTCAGAACATAAGCCGCCTGTTTTTTGCCGGAACCCACTAGATTCCCCGTACAGATAGAGGTTGCACTGGCCATGGATAAGGAAAAAATATAGCCGATAATGACAATATTCATGATGTAGACACGTGCCGCCAGGACTTCATTACCCAACATATTGATAAAATAGACCACACAGACCTGCGAGGCATCATAGGAAATCTGTTCGGCGGCAGAGGGCATACCCACTTTCAAGACCGATTTGAGTTTGTCGAAGGGGAAAGGACGGAAATAGGCCAGCGGGAACCGGCGCACCAATCGTTTGAACAGGACTATGAACAAGAGGGTCATGCCCAACACGCGGCTGAGTGTTGTTGAGATGGCCGCGCCTTCCACGCCCATTTCCGGAAAACCGAAATGACCGTAAATCAGGGAATAGTTACCTATAATATTGAACAAGTTAATCAAGACAGCTACCTGCATGGAATAGTTCGGCTTGTTGGCTGCACGAAGCACGGCTGAAATAGTAAAGATTATCGCCTGCAAAAAACCGAATCCGCCGACAATCTTCATGTAGGAGACGGCCATAGGCATCAAGTCCGGACGAATATCCATCCAAACCAGCATTTGTCTTCCGCCAAAAGTCAGGATAAGACTGATGAGCAATCCGATAATGGCATTGAAAAGGAGCGATACGCCGACCACTTGGGTGAAGCTTTTCGAATCTCTTGCCCCAAAATACAAAGCACACATGACTGATGTCCCGACAGCGGTTACGTTGAACAACAGGAAAACCATGTTCAAAAGCTGATTAACAACGCCTACGGCGGCTACGGCATTGTCTGAATAGTGGCTTAACATCAGCGTGTCGACAACCCCCAATAGCAGAATCAGGAATGTTTCTAAGAAAATAGGACCGGTAAGCTTCAGGAGTTTGCCTCGCAAACCGTCAGGATAATGAAATAATCGCAAGCCCATGTGCAGTCTATTTTAGAAAATTAGCGCGCAAAGGTACAAATTAGATTGTTCGGTTATCTTTATTTCCGTATATTTGCTCGCCTAAAGATGAATTAGTTGATTTCTGTCAAATATGAATAAATATATAACCTTATTGTCCGCATTTGCCGGACTGTTTTTAGGGATAAGTTTCAATAGTTGC
The DNA here is from genome assembly GCA_900547435.1 of uncultured Parabacteroides sp. Classification (GTDB taxonomy): domain Bacteria; phylum Bacteroidota; class Bacteroidia; order Bacteroidales; family Tannerellaceae; genus Parabacteroides. Next base: position 13,114 of record URGO01000077.1, on the reverse strand, counting down.
CAGCCTAAGAAGGCGCAGGAAGAGCCGGTGTGTGAGCCGGTTGATACCATTCCGCATACTTATGAGTATGGAATCTGCATCGACTCGATGAATCTCAACCGCTTTACCATTAATCCGGGCGATAATCCGGCTTCCATCTTTGCGGAACTGGGCTTTTCGGCATTGGAGGCAGATAGCATCAGCCGGGCTTCGGCGCATGTGCTTGACCCGACCAAGATTCGGGCGGGAATGCATTATTGCACATTGACCACGATGGATACGATACAGACTATCCGGTATATCGCTTTTGCCAAGTCGCTGACCGATTATGCCATTATCGATTTGACGGGAGATTCTGTCCATGCTTACGAATATGAAAAGGACGTTACCTTGAAGCGTCGATATATTGAAGGGACAATCAACTCTTCTCTGTGGAACGTGATTGCGGAAAGTGGCGCTTCTCCGCTGCTTGCCTTGAAGATTTCGGATGTGTATGCCTGGCAAATTGACTTTTTTGACATCAAAGAAGGCGATTCTTTTCAGGTGATTTATAATGAAGCCTATATTGACGATACGACTTCGCTGGATATCGCTTCGGTGGATGCCGCCATCTTTACGCATCAGGATAAAAGCTTTACAGCGATTCCTTTTACACAAGACAGTATTTTCGAATATTTCGATACGGAGGGGAACAGCTTGCGCAAGGCATTCCTGAAAGCTCCGTTGGACTTCTTCCGGATTACCTCCCGTTTCAGCAACGCGCGTTTCCATCAGATATTGAAGCGTAACCGTGCGCATCAAGGTGTGTTATATCCAAAGGCTGGGCTGGTGGTGGAGGAAATACGGTGAAGATCAAGCATAATTCGATGTACACTACATCCTATATGCATCTGAGCCGTTACGCGAAGGGCTTGTCGGTCGGCCAGCATGTCCAGCAGGGAGAGGTTATCGGGTATGTCGGTTCGACCGGACTTTCGACCGGTCCTCACCTTGATTTCCGGGTCTATAAAAACGGACAGGCGATTAATCCGTTGGCTATGGAGGCACCGCCTTCCAAACCGATTCGTCCGGAACTGAATGATAGTTTTTGGGTTATCAGCCAACGTTATCTGATGGAGCTGGATAGCCTGCATCGGCAGTATAGAGATACGATTATTGAAATAGTAGACGAGGGGACAAGGGAACAAGTTGACAAATAAAGCCTTGTTAACTTGATTACTCGTCCTTTTATTAACTAAAAAAGCATATATGTATGAAAACATTGGGTAATCTTATCTGGTTAATCTTCGGCGGTTTTCTTACCGCATTCGAATATCTGATCGCCAGTCTTATATTAATGATTACGATCATCGGTATTCCTTTTGGTTTACAAACTTTGAAATTGGGTATCTTGGCTTTATGGCCTTTCGGAAGGAAGGTGGTAGATAACGGAGGTTCCAGCGGATGTCTTTCTCTGCTGATGAATATTATCTGGATATTTGTCGGTGGATTCTGGATTTGCGTTACACACTTCTGTTTCGGACTGTTGCTGTGTATTACCATTATCGGTATCCCGTTCGGAAAGCAACATTTTAAGATGGCGGGATTGGCACTGACTCCTTTCGGAAAGGATATTGTGTGGAGCTGACCTTTCCCGTGGGGTCAGTCTATTGTTACTTGCTCAACATGTATCGGGCGGTTCAGGAATAAGGATGCTGTGTCGGAGAATTTGTCAGCCGACTCGGTTGTCAGGAACCGGCATGTGCCTTGTTGGGTTAGTTTCGCGTCCATCTCCGGATGGCGATGCAGGTAGTCCGATAGGCTTTGCGCCACATATTCGCCTTGTGGAAGCAGGGTTACACCTTTCGGCACGTAACGCCGGATTGTGTTTAGAAGCAAGGGATAGTGCGTGCATCCTAAAATCAGTGTGTCGATTTGGCTATCCTGTGCGAAGAGATGCTCTAAATGACGCTTCACAAAGTAATCGGCTCCGGGAGAATCCGCTTCGTTGTTCTCAACCAGCGGTACCCACATCGGGCAGGCTTCGGCGGTAACCCGGATATGAGGGAACATCTTGGCCAATTCAATCTGATAAGATCCGGATGAAATTGTACCTGTCGTGCCCACTATGCCTACGTGTTTCGTATGGCTGAGCTTGTCCATTAGTTCGACAGTCGGACGGATGACGCCTAACACGCGGCGTGTCGGATCCCACTCGGGAAGGTCCCGTTGCTGGATGGAGCGGAGTGCTTTTGCCGATGCGGTGTTGCAGGCTAAAATCACTAACTGGCATCCCTGTTCGAACAATTTCATGACCGCTTGGCGCGTGAACCGGTAGACTACCTCGAACGAACGCGGCCCGTAGGGAGCACGTGCGTTATCTCCCAAATAGATATAGTCATATTGTGGCATCAAGGCGTGTATCTTGTCGAATACGGTCAGTCCTCCGTATCCGGAATCGAATATCCCGATGGCTCCCGCCTGTTTAGAATAGCTGTTCATCTGTCCTTGAAAAAAAAGAGGACGCACCGCTGGGGCGCATCCCTCTTTCCTTTTATTAATCATCCAATAAGTTACTGCAAACCTAACTTAGTCTTTACGAACGGAGTCGCGTCAATGGCGTTAGGACCTGTATAAAGTAATACCTGCGGGTCGATGATGTAAGTATAACCTTGCTCAGTTCCTACCGCTTTAATGGCGTCTGCCATCTTTTGCTGGATAGGCGCAATCAGTTCTTGCTGCTTTTTATTGACATCCTGCTGTGCGACTTGTACGAAGTTGTCCATACGCTGTCTCAGGTCTTCCACTTCCTGCATTCTTCTTACTTTGATGTTTTCGGTCAATGAATCCTGCTGTGCGATGAAATCAGAATACTTCTTCTGGAATTCGTTCTGCATCGTTTCCAATTCCTTTTGGTAATTGGCATTCAGGTCATCAATTTGTTTTCGCATATCTGCCACTTCCGGCAATGCCATAAACACTTCTTGTGTATTGACAAATGCAATTTTAGCCTCCTGAGCATTTGCTGCGCCTACGAATGGCAGGAGCACCAATAATAAAGCAATAAGTTTTTTCATTTTCTTGTTTATGATTGTTATTAATTATTCGTTTATCCGCTTTTGTAAAAACTCCGCAAATGTAAGCTATTTATTTGGAATATCCTAACTTTGTGAGCACTTCATTGCTGATATCTATCTTCGGCGATGCGAAAATGATGCTCATAGCCGAGGCTCGGTCTACCACAATCTGGTAACCTTGGTCTTCGGCAATCTCTTTGACGGCATTGTAAATCTCGTCTTGTATGGGTTTCATCAAGCTCGCACGCTTCTTGTAAAGCTCTCCGTCTGCCCCGAAATACTTTCGTTTCAGGTCTTGTGCCTCTTGTTCTTTCTTCACGATTTCTTCCTCGCGCTGACTTTTCATTTCAGCTGAGAGAAACACCAAGTCGCTCTGGTAGGTTTTGTACATATTCTGTGCTTCCTGTTGCAATGCCTCCACCTCGTTTTGCCACTTTTTCGACACTTGGCTAAGTTGCTCGTTGGTCATCTCGTAAGCGGGAATATTCTTCAAGATATATTCCATATCGATCAACGCATATTTCTGCGCGTTTCCTGCCCATGCGCATACCGCTAATAAGCAGCTTATCAAAAACATTCTTTTCATATTCTCTCCAATTTTAAATTCAGAACTATGGATTGCAAATGTAGAAATATTTGGGAATAAGCCATTATCAATTAACAATTAACAATTGACAATTAACAATAAACAATTATTTCTTCCCCCAGGCTCATCTTTTCGGGATATGTCTTTGTTTCATGTTTCTCTGTTTATTCCCATGAAAAAAGGCGGCAAGCACGAGGCTTGCCACCTTTTCTTTCGGTATGAAAAATGTATTATTAAAATTCCTGACCGATGACGAAGTGGAACTGGCTTCCGCTTCGTTCGGTAGTACCTTGTGGCAAATTCGGTGCGTCGAAACCATATGCCCAGTCGATACCCATCAAGCCAATCATCGGCAAGAAGATGCGGACACCCACACCGGCAGAGCGTTTCAGGTCAAACGGATTGTAGTTGCCCATGTCTGTCCATGCGTTACCGGCTTCAACGAATGCCAATCCGTAAATCGTGGATGAAGGCTCCAGGATGAACGGGTAGCGCAATTCCATCGAAAGGCGCGTGTAAGCATAGCCATAAGTGTTGTATCCGTAGTTACCGGCGATACTTCCGTTTTCATAACCACGCAGACCGATGGTTTCCGTCGCATAGGTACTGGAGTAACCGCTCATACCGTCACCTCCCACGTAGAAAGTCTCGAACGGTGTGCGTTTGTCTTTATTGTATGCACCTACGAATCCAAATTCAGCACGGGTCATCAGTACCGGCGTGCGCTTTACCGTCAGCGGAGCTAGCGGAGTGAAGACTTTCGCCTTGAACTTCCATTTGTGGTATTCAATCATCTTGAACTTACCGGGGTCAGTATCTTTCATCGAAGCGTAATCCTTTCCGTCAAACAAAGAGTAGGGCGGAGTGGCGGCTACCGATAAGGAGAATTGTGAACCGCTACGGGTATAGAGCGGGTTATCGATAGAGTTACGTTGCAACAAAAGCTCTAAGTTGATGTTATGGCATGTACCGTTGCTTACCAAGAAGTAATCCCAATCGTGCATCTTATAGACTTGATAATTCAGCGTAGCCATGAATTGGAAATAGTCGTCCGGCCAATTCAGACGCTTTCCGTAACCGGCCGAGATACCGAACATGATAATCGACTTGTCCGGGTCTAACGCCAACTCGTAACTGTTGTAGGGGTCGCCATAGCCATACGGATAGCCATAACCGTAACCATAACCGCCGTATCCATAATAAGGATACCCTCCATATCCATAATAAGGAGAATAACCGCTATATCCGCTATGCAAATCGCTCAAGTAATTGCTACTGATATCGGTTTGCTTGGAGAAGTAAGCGCTGACCGACAACGTATTCGGGCGTTTACCCCCGAACCACGGATCCATAAAAGAGATACTATACGCCTGATAGTAGCGTCCGTTGGTTTGACCGGAGAGAGTCAAGGTCTGTCCTTCGCCCTGCGGAATGATACCTTTGTAGGACTTCGGATTCAGGAAGTTCTTCATGGAGAAGTTGGTGAACTTCAAGCTCAACTTACCGATGACACCGGTTTGTCCCCAACCGGCGGAGAACTCGATTTGGTCGTTTGCCTTCGATACCAGGTTATATTCAATATCCACCGTACCGTTGTCCGGATCAGGAATAGGACGCGGATTCATATTCTCCGGGTCGAAGTGGCCCATTTGGGCGATTTCACGCACGGAACGCATTAAATCCTCACGACTGAATAATTGCCCCGGCTTGGTACGCAATTCTCGACGTACAATATCCTCATACAAACGGTCGTTACCATTGATGATGACCCGGTTGATAGTCGCTTGTGGACCTTCGATGATACGGATTTCCAAAGCAATCGAGTCGTTATCAACATCTACCTCCACCGGATTGGCGTTAAAGAAGAGGTAACCGTTATTGAAGTAGACATTGGATACGGCATCCTCGTCCGAAGTCAGACGTTCCTCCAATTTCTTCTGATTATAGACATCACCCGCTTTCATGTCCAACAAAGCCATCAGGTAATCCGATTGGTATTTGGTATTTCCCACGAAGCGCACATCCTTCAGGTAGTATTTTTGCCCCTCTTCCACTTTCAGGAAGATGTCAACTTTCTTTTCGTTGTAGTTCACAACACTATCTTCCACGAGTACCGCGTCACGATATCCGTATTCATTGTATTTGGAGATGATGTTTTTCTTATCGTTCTCATACTCCTCTGTAGTAAATTTCTTGGTGCTGAACATTTCCAGGATACTGGTCTTCCAGTCGTTGAACAAGCTGAACTTTTCGTTGGTCTTCTTCATTGCTTTTTTCAGTTCGCGGTCGTTCAACGCCAAATTCCCTTCAAAGTGGATCCGGTGGATCTTGGTCTTTTCATGCTTGTCAATGTAAATATCCAGGATGACTTCGCCCTCGTGCGCCAAATCATCTTTCTGTTGGATGTTTACGTCCACATTCTTAAACCCTTTCCCGTCAAAGAACTTTTGGATAAGAATCTTGGCACGATCCAATACGTTAGGCGTAATCTGGAAACCTTTCTTCAAACCCAGCTTCGCCTCCAGGTCCTCCCGTTCTCCCTTCTTAATGCCATGGTAATTCACTTCCGAGATGCGCGGACGTTGCTTCAATTGGTATTCCAGCCAAATGGAATCGCCTTCGATTTTATTTGCCAGAATCTTTACGTCAGAGAACAATCCATGACGCCAGAAAGCCTTTACCGCCGAGGTAACCTCAGGTCCAGGAACAGTAATCTGGTCTCCTTTGGATAATCCGGAGAATCCAATCAACACATAATCCTCATAATTCTTAATACCCGTTACCTTAATATCCGCGATGTAATATTTCTTCGGAGTCAACGAGTAAGAAATCTCCGGCACTTCCGCCGGTTGCTCAACCTTCGCAGTATCATTTTCCTGTGTCTGGGCAAACACGCCGACCGACATACATAGGAAAACAAAGAACAGCACTATTCCTCTGTACATAAACTATAGTTTATAAAATTAATTGCTCACTTGTTTTGCCAAAGCGCCGTTCACGCTTTTGGTAATACAATAAAGCACCATACAACTCTTCTTCTCTAAAGTCCGGCCAGTAAATATCCGTAAAATAAAATTCGGCATATGAAAGCTGCCAAAGTAGGAAATTACTTAGACGTTGCTCGCCTCCTGTACGGATGAGCAAGTCTGGGTCCGGTATATGTTTTGTTGTCAGGTATGCGGAAACGGTATCTTCCGAAATCTGCTCCGCGTTGATTTTTCCTGACTGAACATCAGCTATGATTTGCTTCACGGCATAGGTGATTTCCCAGCGTGAAGAGTAACTCAATGCCAATATTACGGTCGTGCCTGTATTGACGGAGGTTTCATCAATGCACTCCTGCAATGTGTTCCGTGCATCTTCCGGCAAACGCGATAAATCGCCTATCGCATCTAGGCGGACATTGTTTTTCATCAAGTCCGGAGTCTCTCGTTTGATTGCAGCAACCATCAGGCTCATCAAGGCATGGACTTCTGCTTCCGGCCGATTCCAGTTCTCGGTCGAGAACGTGTACATCGTCAGGTATTTTATGCCTAATTCGGAGGCGGCTTCAACCACCTTGCGCACCGAAACGACCCCTTCCTGATGGCCTACATAACGTTCTTGACCACGGGCCTTGGCCCATCGTCCGTTTCCATCCATGATGATAGCCACATGTTGCGGCAAATGGTTTTTATCAATCTTTTCCAACAACGACATGATTACACAATATCACTTAATAAGCACCGTTACTATATTTATTATTACACGGACGGCACCGTTCGCCAAAATCCCAGGTTATGGAAATCATGAGCAACGAATACCAATCCTTGTTCTTAAATGCACTGCTGGATATTCCGTATGGATTATCCAATATCTCGTTGCTTCCGTCGGTTACGTCGAACGAATCACCGAACAATTTACGAAACGAGAATTCGCATCCCAAGTTCAATCGGCTTTTCAGTTTGTACTTTACGCCTACGCCCATCGGAATATTCAGACTTGCGAAGGTCTGATTGCCCGGGGCAACCGTTACGCCCGCTCCCAAGAATATATAAGGAGAAAAGCGTTTCGTGTTCAGGTAAACGAATTTGTCGCTATACGGCATGAAATTGAACTCCATTTGCCCGCCCAACTCAAAAAAGTTACGGCTGAACGAAGCCGTCGCGTTGTTCGGGAATACATTCTCTGTCCCGTCTGTGCTTCCGGAGACTCTTCCCCATAACAAATCCGTTTTTACCGCCCATCGGAAGTTCGGTATATAACGAAATACCACTCCCAATGAGGGATTCAGTCCTTTAAAGAACGCATTTTTATTTAGGTCGCCCATATAATAGGCACCTCCGGCCATACCGCCGATTTCATATTTGTAATCCTGGGCGCGGGCTGTACTGATACACCCCAGTAGAATCAGGAAACAGATAGCGTGTCGAAAGAAAGATGTATTCATAAATGGTGTATTCATTCGATTAAACATATTTCTTTTTAAACGCTAAAAATGACTCAAAATTATATCAGACAGGCAAAGTTATTGCCTTTCGAAACCAAGCCGATTGATGCGGCCTCTCCAAATATCGCCTATGACATTGCCTTTTTCCGAACTTTTACCTCCGAAAATCATCAGATAATTGTCCGGATCAACAAGCAAAGAGGTAAATCCTCTGGCCTGATAATTTGTCGGTAAAACGATTAACGAATCTATATAATTCCAAGTGACTCCATAATCCGATGAACGATAAATGTCTTTCAGTGGCTGATTATTTTCCCCGATACCGCCAATCAGGTAATACATTTCATCGTAATAAGCGATAGACGAGCCTTGTCTTTTGCTGAACAGATGGCTTCCGTAAGCATCCGTTTGCTCGGACCAAGTCAGAGCGTCCATCGTTGCCCATACCGAATTGACCAATGCTCCGCTTTTTGTTTTGCCTCCGGCCAGCATGATTCGCTCACGATACATCAAAGATACCGGAAGTGCGGCATAACCCTCTACGGGGAAGTTATCGGGAACGGATGCTCCGATGCTCCATTCTCCGGTCTTATTCATTGAAGCGAACTTCAATTCGTTATTATCGTTGACAATAGCAGCCAATACTGCGGGTTGGTCAACACTCTCTTTCATCCCTCCTAAAACTGCATGGACAAACGGAGTGTTTTCAACCAATGACCAGTTGTGGGCATCGGTTGTTTGATAAAGCGTACCATTCTCGCCCGGGACGTATAAGGTGTCTCCGAAAAATGATAATTGGGAAAGTCGCAATCCGTTGGAGGGAAGTCCTGCCAGCGAAGCCTCATTCCACGTAATGGCATCTTTTATGGCTGATGTATAAAGCCGGTATCCTTCGTTTGCGGAGGATTGCACATACATATAATAAGCGTCCGCATATTGGATAACTTTCTCTTCGGCTACGTTTTCGCCCAATGCCTGAGCGGTATGCTGCTTCCATACCATCGAATCCGGAACCATCTGATGGATGTTGACCCACATATCATACGTACGCTGGATAGTTCCTCCGGCATTGTAGATAAGAATCTGTACCGGTTGGGATATATCCAATGAGTCGCCCGATTCCCAATCAAGGGTATCTCCGGTAGCTTGCGGAATCATCTGTATCTTGCTCACGTATTCACCCGTTGAAATTGTCGCGATGACCTTATCTTCAATCACCGTTCCAAAGTCCATTGAGTCCAAGTTCATGATCTGTTCATTAATCTGGTCAATCGTGAACCGTACATCGGTTAAAGCCGGTAATGAATCCGATTCTACCGAGAAAGATAATATTTGGCAATTCTTATCAACCTCATAGGGAACATTATCCCATGCATTGTCGCCTAAACAAGACACCAATGTCAGTGCCAGGCAACTCGTCAACCATAAAAATATTTTACTTTTCATCAAAAACATAGTTTGTTCATACAAAGGCACAAAAGTAGAAACATTTTCTCTTTCTGCCTAAAAAGCGATAATATTTATAATATTTTAGGGCAAATATTCTTTCTGCTATGTGTATAAATGGCAAAATTATGACCACCGAATTGTTCAAAACGAACACTTCCTGACGGTATGGCAGGAGCTTTCACACCGGATTGAAGGTTTATCGGCGATTTCTCTACGATGGCCCGGTCCCAATATCCGGAGTCGAGGAATTGTTGTAACAAAGAGGCTCCGCCTTCAACCAGCAAAGAGTTCAATTTTCGTTCATACAAGCATTGGAGTATCTGATGAACAATTGATGTCTTAAAATCCAACGGTACATATTCTATCTGCCCGGCCTGCTCTTTTCGGTATGCGGTAAATAGGATGGTCGGAACGGAATGGTCCAACAGATGATAGGTGGACGGAATCTTCAGTTCCCGATCGATGACCAGCCGTACCGGTGATTCCCCGCTCCAATAACGCACGGATAGGGAAGGGTTGTCCAATAATGCCGTTCGTGTGCCTACCAGAATAGCCGCTGATTCCGCACGTAGTTTATGGACGCGCACCCGACTCTCGGGCGTAGAAAAGATAACCGGAGCGGTTTCCGCCGAGTTCCGGCAGGCATCGATGAACCCATCCGCGCTTTCCGCCCATTTTAAGGTCACAAAGGGGCGTTTCTCCGTTTGGAAAGTCATGAAAGCTTCGTTCAAGGCACGTGCTTCCTGCTCCATGATGCCGGTAATTACTTCGATTCCTGCTTCGCGCAGCATCCGGATACCCCGTCCGGCCACTTCGGGAAAAGGGTCTAAGCATCCGACTACCACGCGCGGGATTCCTTTGCGTATAATCAGTTCCGCGCAAGGCGGTGTTTTTCCGTAATGCGAACAAGGCTCCAGACTGACATACAGCGTTGACTCGCGTAGCAAATCCTCCTTGCAGACGGAGGCAATTGCATTTACCTCTGCGTGGCTTGTCCCGCACCGGCGATGAAAGCCTTCTCCTATGATTTTGCCGTTATGCACCACGACCGCACCTACCATAGGGTTCGGGGCTGTATGCCCCGCTCCGTGGCGGGCCAGTTCGATGCATCGGGCCATAAACTTTTCTTCTACTTCCATGCGTTTTATTTTTCTATTCATACAAAGGTAAATATTTTTCTATTAATCCGCAATCGGGAGTAATCCGTTATTCCGGAAAAAATATCGATTATTTTTTTCGAAAAAATTATGCCTATTTTCTCTCGGGAAGTTAGGCATCTTTGAACGCAAAGATAGGCATCTTCGGCGGAGAAGATAGGCATGAATTTTTTAGTTTTTACGTTTTTAAGTTTGTGAGTTTTAAGTTTATCCTTAATTATCCGGTAAAAACTCAAAAACTTAAAAACTCAGAAACTTAAAAAACTTACTCTTTGATGATTCCGTTTCGTTTCAACAAAGCATCGATGGTCGGCTCTTGTCCGCGGAAACGTTTGTATAGTACATCTGGGTCTTCGGTTCCACCCTTTGTCAAGATGTTATCGTGGAACGATTTAGCGACCTCTTTGTTGAATATTCCTTTCTCTTTGAAGAGCGAGAAGGCATCGGCATCCAATACTTCCGCCCATTTGTATCCATAATATCCGGCGGCATATCCTCCGGCGAAGAGATGTCCGAAGTTCGTACTCATGCAAGTTCCCGGAATATCCGGAACGATTACCGCTTTCTTCCAGGCCTCTTTCTCGAATGCGATGACATCTCCCGTGAATGGTTCGGTAATGGTATGCCAAGCCATATCCAAAAGGCCGAAGCTGACTTGCCGGCAACACAAATATCCGGTGTTGTAGTTGGATGCGTCAATCAGTTTCTGAACCAATTCCTGCGGAATTTTTTCACCGGTCTCATAATGGATGGCAATTTGGTCTAAATATTCCTTTTCGGTCAACCAATTTTCCATGATTTGCGAAGGAAGTTCCACAAAATCCTGATAAACACTTGTTCCGGAAAGGCTTGCGTACTTACCCTCGGCAAATATGCCATGCAAAGCATGTCCGAATTCGTGCAGTAAAGTCTCTACTTCGTCGAATGTCAATAAAGCGGGCTTGGTGGCCGTAGGACGGGTGAAGTTCATCACGATGATGATTTGCGGACGGCTATCTTTCCCTTTCTCATCGTGGTATTGCGATTTGATTCCGTTCATCCAAGCACCGGATTGCTTGCCTTCGCGCGGGAAAAAGTCGGTATAAAGTACGGCCAGGAATTTCCCGTCTGCATCATGTACCTCGTAGGCTTGGACTTCCTCGTTATATACCGGAATCTTCGGGTTCTCTTTGAAGGTGATTCCATAAAGCCGGGTAGCCAGACCGAATACACCCTTCTTCACATTCTCCAGTTGGAAATAGGGACGGGTCATTTCATCGTTTACTTTGAAACGGATATCTTTTAGCTTCTCTGAATAATAGTTCCAGTCCCAAGGTTGGATGGCGATATTGGTCTGTTCTTTTCCGATAGCAAATCCCTGTACGGCATTGAACTCGTTGATGGCAACGGGTTTGTATGCGTCTAATAATTGGTTCAATAGGTTGTAGACGTTATCCGCGTTTTTCGCCATTTTGTGGGACAACTCGAATGCCGCATAATTGGGATAGCCCATTAACTGGGCCAAAGCCAAGCGATCGTTGACCAATTTGCGTACAATCTCCTTATTGTCGTATTCATCCCCTTTATTCCCGACACTCATATAGGCACGATACATCTTTTCGCGAAGCTCGCGCGAATCGGCATAGCGCATGAAAGGCACATAGCTCGGAGCATCTAATGTAAAGAGCCATCCGGTTTTCCCTTTTTCTTTAGCCTGATGAGCAGCTGCCTCGCGGATGCTTTCCGGAAGACCGGACAAATCATTCTCGTCGGTCAGTAATAATTCAAAACGGTTCTGGTCTTTCAGCGCATTTTGGTCGAATTGCAAGGAGAGTAAGCTCATCTCGGTGGTCAGTTCGCGGTATTTGGCCTTGTCTGCTTCGTTTAGAGTGGCCCCTCTTTCTTGGAATGCACGGTAGGTTTCGTCCAAAAGCTTGGCATCCTCTTTATCCAAGTTGAGAGAAGCGCGTTGATCATAAACCGCCTTGACACGCGCAAACAATTTATCGTTCAGGTAAACGTAGTTTGAGCTTTCCGTCAGGTCGGGAGAGATGCGTTGCGAAACCTCCATCATTTCATCGTTCGCATTTGCGCTTAATACATTAAAGAAAGCTCCGCTTACACGGTTCAATAATTTTCCGCTCCGTTCCAATGCCACGATGGTGTTTTCGAAAGTGGCCGGTTTCGGGTTGTTGGCTATGTTGTCTACCTCTGCTTTTAATTCTTCTATGCCCTTTTTAAAGGCTGGTTCGTAATGTTCTACCTTGATTTTATTGAAGGGTACCGTCTCGAATGGAGTATTCCACTTACTGAAAAATGGATTTGATTCTGCTTGCATCATGTTGCTTATGCTTAAAAGTAAAAATACATTGAATAGGATTTTCTTCATATTGCATGAATTTATGTTAATCAGGCGCAAATATACAAATTATTTCCGGCAAATATCCGTTTCTTTGTGGAGGCACCTTCCATTATTTGT
>URGO01000076.1 GCA_900547435.1 uncultured Parabacteroides sp. | reverse complement strand
GATCGCGTATATCGACGGCTCCATGTACATCTTCGAATAATATCTTTCCATAACGGACACGTTTCAGGTTGGTTTGCAATTCGAAATCCCATGTTTTGGGTATAACGAAAAGGCTTAAGTCGGTTGTGGTCGTGTCTGTTTCAATTTCGAGCGTAACGGTAGGCGAGGAGAAAGCACGTATCAGTTGGTTGCAATCCAAATTGCGTGATGAGAGCGATAGGTTTGCCTTCAATCGCGTGTTATGCTTCATGGCTGCATAGAGATTATGAACAGCACCGCTTGCGGTAATATCCGAGCGCCCGATACGGAGCGTGGCATTTTTTAGTTCTATCTTTCTATTCCCTACGGTTACGGCGGTTTTTGCCATAATGACAGGTAATGCCAAATCTGGAGTTTTCAGGCGTAATCGGTTAAACCCGATGATACCTTTCGGATTCCAGAGTGAATCGCGGATTTGTTCGCCTTTCACGGCAAATCCAGCCCGGTTCATTCCGGCGCTTATTTCACCCATTCGTCCGAAGAGAGTATCTGCTTCCAACGAGAGGTTTACCATAGGACGCATGGGATTCCGTTGAGAAGGTTGCAAATGGATAGTTGCTGATGTTTTTTTACAAAAGACCCTCAAGGTATCTGTCATCGAAACTTTCAGACGATCCATGCTAAGCTTGCATTCCATATCGACAATACGTGTCGTATCTTGTGGATTAGAACTCTTTATAGTTGCTGTAAATTTATCCAAGGCGGCATTGATATCTCCGTAATGCAGGTTCATTTGTCGGATCTCTCCTTTTGCGCCCAGTACCTCATTTCCAAAGAACCCCAAAGATGCATCACCGGTAAATTGGAAATCACGGGCGGAATCCTGTAGGGCTAATTTTTCCATATTCAGTTTTCCCGCCAATTTGATACGTCCCAAATCCCGGTTCTTGATGGAGGATAACTTGCATTTCAGGCGCAAATCTGCATTTAATTTCCCGTTAATGCTGACACCTTCCTGCAAAGGAAATGTTTGGGAAAGAGCCGTTACGTCAATAACCGATTTCGTATTCAAGGTGATTTGCGGATCTCCCAATAAATCATCCACCTTAGCATCGGCCAGAATATCGGTATGCGCACCCTGGAAGTGGAATATTTTCAAGTCGGCAAACGAAGGTTGTTGGCGCATCAAATCGACTTCGCCATAAAAATCTGCCGTAAAGTTATCTATTCCATAAGGCAAACGATCGTATTTGGCAGATGCCTCGTTAATCTGTACTTTCAAGGTCGCTTTAGGCATTAACTTTTTCCCATACAGCCCACGGATAGTCCCGATTAAGATAACCTCCCCTTGAGCGGACACTTTTTCCTTTTTCAGAATGGATTCCGGTATCATTCGGAGCACCGTTTCCAAAGAGGGCGCATGAAGTCCATAGGTGATGTCAATATCCAATGCCCGCCGGAGGGTGTCCCGACGTAACGAACCGTTCACATCCAGGTCAATGCCATTTACCGTGAAACGAGTATCTTTTAATACCAATTTGCGCTCTTTCCGATTGAGTCCTAATTTTGTACTTACTTGGGTGGCCATTCTCCGAAGGAGTAATTTCCCGTCCTGCCAAAAGATGATGTTCCGGTTATCAAAATCCAACGAAAGCAACAGACCGCCTTTGCGCAAAGCGGCTTTTAATAGTAGATTGGCATCTTGTAAGTCAGCATAGATGCGTGTATTCCGGTCATCAAAAGTGAGATTGGTATGCCGGAATTCCACCCGACGGATATCTATTCCACCAGCAAGAGGAAGTGTGGCGGAGGTTGTATCTGTAGGCTCAGTAGAGGTCGAGTCCATCTTGGCAATATTCCAATTCGCTTTTCCTTCCGGGGTTACATGAGCATAGACCGAGACACTATCCAGCAAAAGATAATTCAGACTGATTTTTTGTTTGTCCAAATAATCCATGGGGTTTATCACCAATACGCATTTCCTGAACGAGAGTAACGAATCTGTCTTTTGCCATGACGTGTCGTTAATCGCTTTTGATACCAACGAACCTTCCGTCAATTTCAGCCCGAAACGCGGAAAAGTAGAGAAGAAAGTTAGTTCCACACTTTTCATATCCAACTTGGCATCCAGCGCCTGATTAGCCGTTTTCAATACAATCGGGGTCAATTTTTCAGGCGTGAACACAAAGTTGATGACAATCGCAATGCCCGACAAAAGTAAAACTATAAGAGAGGCAATTGTGATTAAGGTAATACGGAGCCCTTTCTTCCATTTCCTGTTCATGGCATAATCTCCTCACATTCCTTACCTTGTATATAGGCAAGAGCAGCACCTATAGCCGTGCGGTATTCTGCATACTCCGGAATCAGAAAACGTTTTTGAAACATTTTTTCCAACGATGGAAATGTTTCGTTGCATTGAGGCATCCGGGTAAGATTCCCGATAAGCACGAAGTCATTGATGTCCGAATTTAATGAAGAGAGAATCGCCGCTTGTCCGATGGTCTGCAATACCATATGTATAATACCGGCCGCGATATCTTCTTGCTTGGCGTTAGCCGCGGCTTTTCCAAAAATAGAGGCCGTTGCGTTGAGCGGAAGTCCGGGAAGTGGGCGATTGCAAATATCTTTGATGCGGAGGTCGATGCTTTCCAAACTTCCTTTCAATGCCAATTCGATGATTTGCTTGAAATCTTGTGTCTTGAGTAACAAGCGGGAAAGGCCTAAAATAGTACCTCCACCGATACCTACACCTCCGATATGCTGGACATCATTATCTTTCACGCGGACAAAAGAAGTTCCGGTCCCCATACTGACCACGATTAGCTTGTCCAAACGGGTCCGGTATTGCGCACCCAGTCCGTTGGCTAAAAACTCGTCCACACGCGCCGTGGGCAAATTATAAAGCGGTTGTGTTATATAAGCACTTCCTACGCCTGTCAACAAAATCTTGTCCACACTGGAAAGCGGAATACCATTATCATATAGATATTTACCCAATGCACCAAACAGAGAAGCAACCGGGTCGGTTGCCCGTACAAACATCGGATTACAAATCTTATCATTGGCGATACCGACGACCTTGGTCGTGCTTCCGCCTACGTCAATACCTATTACAACACCCATATTAATTTATTTAATGTGCCCAAATGTACGCTCTTTCTCGCAAATAGCAAAATAACCAGCCTTTTTTCCGAAATATTTATGCCTATGTTTTGTTGGAAAGATAGGCATAAACGAAGACAAAGATAGGCATCTTTTTCATCAAAGATAGGCATGAATTTGAACACCTGTCGGATAGTCATGTTGTTTTGTGAAAATATATTTCAAAAAGTGCTTAAGATGAATTTATCTGCTAAATAATATTAATTTATTGATTTTTCTTACCTGTATATTTGTAGGGATTCAAGAATCCCTATATATTTGCACCGTGTTTTTCATGGTATTAGATTTAAGGTTAACAATGGAGATTGGTTGTCGTGATGACAACCTTTTTCTTTTTTATATACTTTTATAATCGTATTTATTCTAATGAAAGAAAAACTATGAATTTTGAATTATCATCTCCATTTAAGCCAACAGGTGATCAGCCGGAGGCTATAGCCGCCCTGACCGAAGGATTGAAAGCTGGAGTCCCATATCAGACATTGTTGGGTGTTACCGGTTCCGGTAAGACTTTTACCATAGCGAACGTAATCGAGAAGGTCCGTCGACCTACGCTTATATTGAGCCATAACAAAACATTGGCCGCTCAGCTATATAGCGAATTTAAATCTTTTTTCCCGAATAATGCGGTAGAATATTTTGTGTCTTATTATGATTATTACCAGCCGGAGGCTTATCTTCCATCGACAGATACCTATATTGAAAAAGATTTGGCCATCAATGAAGAGATTGATAAATTACGCCTACGTGCTACGGCATCTCTTTTGTCCGGCAGGCGCGATGTAATCGTGGTTTCTTCGGTTTCATGTCTTTATGGTATGGCTGATCCACGAGCTTTTGCCGAAAAAGTGACCCATCTGGAAAAAGGTATGCAAATAGACCGGGACGAATTGTTACGTCGTTTTGTGGCTGCTCTTTACATTAATAATAAGTTGGAATTTAAGAGTGGGTGTTTTCGTGTGAATGGTGATACGGTAGATATTTTCCCGGCCATAGAAACCTTTGATGGGGTGGCTTATCGTATCGAGTTTTGGGGAGATGAGATAGATCGCATTTCTTCTTTTGATCCGATGAGTGGGCGTGAGATTGATGAACAAGATGAATTGAATATTTATCCGACCAATTTGTTTGTGACAACGCAAGAGCGTATCAATCAGGCGGTTGGTCAGATTGATGTGGATTTGGGAAAGCAGGTTGAGTTCCTGAAGGAAATCGGGAAACCTTATGAGGCCAAGCGTTTGTATGAACGTGTGACGTATGATTTGGAGATGATTCGTGAGTTGGGGCATTGTTCAGGTATAGAGAACTATTCCCGGTACTTTGATGGTCGTGTGGCGGGCGAGCGCCCGTTTTGCTTGTTGGACTATTTCCCGAAAGACTTTTTGTTGGTGGTAGACGAGAGTCATGTGACGATACCCCAGATCCGTGCGATGTATGGAGGAGACTATGCTCGGAAGAAGAACTTGGTGGATTATGGGTTCCGTCTTCCTGCGGCTATGGATAACCGTCCGTTGACTTTTGAAGAATTTGAATCTCTTACACCTTGTGCGATATATGTCAGTGCTACTCCGGCGGATTATGAGTTGGAAAAGAGTGAAGGTGTTGTGGTTGATCAGGTGATTCGTCCGACTGGATTGCTGGATCCGGTAATAGAAGTGCGTCCGACATTGAACCAGATAGATGATTTGATGGAAGAGATTGCCCAACGTGCCGCGGTTGATGAACGGATTCTGGTTACAACGTTGACCAAGCGCATGGCGGAAGAGTTGACCACTTACATGACCCGTATGGGAGTCCGATGCAATTATATTCATAGTGATGTAGATACATTGGAGCGTGTACAGATTATGGATGATTTGCGGAAAGGTTTGTTTGATGTGTTGATTGGTGTGAATTTGCTCCGTGAAGGATTGGATTTGCCGGAGGTTTCCTTGGTGGCTATTTTGGACGCGGACAAAGAAGGCTTCTTGCGTTCGCATCGTTCTTTGACACAAACGGCTGGACGTGCGGCCCGGAACGTGAATGGAAAGGTGATATTTTATGCGGATAAAATTACGGAAAGTATGAAACTTACCATTGACGAGACGAACCGACGTCGGGAGAAGCAAATGGCATACAATGAAAAGCATGGAATCACACCGAAGCAGGTTGTTAAGAATAGTGTTTCGCTGGTCGCAGAGAAACAACAACAAGCCTCGGTTGAGTCATACGCTTATGTAGAACCGAAACCTACACTTGCGGCTGACCCGGTTGTTCAATATATGAATCGTGCTCAATTGGAAAAGGCTATCGAGCAGACCAAGCGCAGGATGGCGGAAGCGGCTAAGAAATTAGAATTTATCGAAGCTGCCCAATATCGGGATGAATTGGTTAAATTGGAAATGTTATTGGAAACGAAAAAGGAGTAAGCGGGATTATGATAAGGCGTTGGATATTGGGCTTGATGGGATGTGTTTTGTGCATGAATGTGTTTGCACAATCTCTTTATTATACTCAGGAAGATTCCTTGCGATGTGTCCAAATCTTAAAGGAATTGCAAAAGGATAGTTCTTGTTCGTTTGGTATAAGAGTGCTTCATGCTGCCCAAAAGTTTTTGGGTACGCCTTACCAATCAGCTACTTTGGAAAGAAATCCGGAAGGTATAGTTGTAAACTTTAGGCAATTGGATTGTACTACTTTCGTGGAAATAGTTTTGGCGTTGGCTTATGAAGCGAAAGAGGATAATCCAGACTTCAATGGATTAGCAGATTATCTGCGATTGATGCGTTATAGAAATGGAGAGGTCTCTTATTTGAATCGTTTGCATTATTTCTCGGATTGGCTATATGAAAATCAGGTTCGTGGAATGATTATGGATAAAACCGCGGCTATATCACGGAGTGTTCCTCTTCAATTGAATTTATCTTTCATGTCTTCTCATCCGGAATCCTATCCGGCCTTAAAAGCACACCCGGACTGGGTGGGGGAAATGCAGGAAATAGAATCAGCAATCAATAAGCGGAATAGCTATTCTTATTTGCCAAAAGAATACATAGAAGAGATTTCTTCAAAAATTGAAGATGGTGATATTATAGCATTTGTGACGAATATAAAGGGATTGGATGTGACGCATGTTGGCATTGCCTATTGGGAAACTCCACAAAAGTTGACATTTGTCCATGCTTCTTCAGGTGCTAAAAAAGTTATTACAAATCAGGAATCGTTGGCCGATTATGCCATTCGTCAAAAAAATTGTCGTGGCATTTGGATTCTTCGTCCGTCAATCATGTTTTGACAAGATTTTATGACGCATAGCATAAATTTACTATAAATCGACTCTATGATAGAATTTGCCATATAAAAAGTGATAATTTTTATTCAAAATCTTTTTTTGTTAGACAAATAGTTATTATTTTTGTGTCGTAAAAGTATGTTATATAGCAATAATTTTAGCCGTGGTTAGACAACAGCATAAGGAAGAGATTGATTTTTCGTCAAGTTTGCCAGAGGTTTGGCGGGTATTGACTGAAAAGGAAAGGGAAATTTTGCGTAGTAATGCGTCAATCCAGAATTTCAAGCGGAACTCGTTGATTTATTGTGAAGGTGATGAGCCGACTGATATGATGTGTCTTCTGAAAGGAAAAGTGAAGATTTATAAAGATGGAGTGGGAGGACGTAGTCAGATTATCCGGATGATCAAACCGGTGCAGTATTTCGGCTATCGTGCACATTTTGCCCATGAGAATTATCTGACTAATGCTTCTGCATTCGAGGCTTCTACTATTTGCATGATACCTTTGGCGATAGTTAATGATTTAATTTATGGCAATCCGGATTTAGCTATGTTCTTTATTCGTCAATTGTCAACAGACCTGGGAATCTCGGATGAGCGAACCGTTAATCTGACACAAAAACATATCCGAGGACGTTTAGCTGAATCTCTTTTATTCCTGAAAGATAGTTATGGGTTGGAAGAAGATGGTGCAACATTAAGTATTTATTTGGCACGTGAAGATTTAGCTAATTTATCAAATATGACCACTTCAAATGCTATTCGTACACTTTCGACTTTCGTGGCTGAGCATGTGATTGCTATGGATGGTAGAAAAATTAAAATTATTGATGTAGATAAATTGAAAAAAATAAGTCGCCTCGGATAAATAAGGATGGGTGACTTCTAAAAGGCACAAAAACGCAGAATCAGCATTCCGTGTTTTTGTGCCTTTGTTTATATAAATAGTTATGCTGGTTGGATTGCTTTCCGGATACGAATAAGCCGGGTTAATAATCCTTCTAGTAAATCTAATTGCAACATATTTGCTCCATCTGATTTGGCTTGCGAAGGATTTGGGTGTGTTTCAAGGAATAATCCATCGGCTCCTACGGCTATAGCGGCTTTTGCTATGGTTTCAATCAAGTTTGGCATTCCTCCGGTGACTCCTGAATTTTGATTCGGTTGTTGGAGGGAATGTGTTGTATCCATGATCACCGGATAACCGAATTGTTGCATTTGCGGGATTCCCCGGAAATCAACGACCAGGTCGGTATACCCAAAGGTGGTTCCCCGTTCCGTAAGCATGATATTATTATTGCCGGCATCCGCTACTTTTTGGGCTGCAAATTGCATGGCGGAAGGAGAGAGGAATTGTCCCTTTTTGATATTGACGATTTTTCCGGTATGAGCCGCTGCAACTAATAAATCGGTTTGCCGACAAAGGAAAGCGGGTATTTGCAATATATCCACATATTCGGCGGCAAGTTCGGCTTCATGTGTTTCGTGAATATCGGTAACCGTAGGTACCCCAAAGGTTTCATGCACTTTCCGGAGGATTTTTAGGGCCTTTTCATCTCCGATTCCGGTAAATGAATCTAATCGGGAACGATTGGCCTTCCGATAAGATCCTTTGAATACATATGGGATTTTCAATTTTTCCGTGATGTTTACAATCTTTTCTGCGATTCGCATAGCCATTTCTTCTCCTTCAATGACACACGGACCTGCCAATAGAAAGAAATTTTCTTGATTTTTCAGTTTATCTATCGTGTACATAATTGTTATTGTATTAAATCTATTATTTGTTGGACCTTTTCATTCATAGGTAATTGCGAGTCTATCCAATGGATGGTAAATCCACGTCTTTCCATTCCCCGGAACCAGGTCATTTGCCTTTTGGCGAACTGATGGATGGCGATTTCCAACTGGCCTACCATCTCCTCATAAGTTAATTTCCCGGTGATATACAAGGTCAGGAATTTATATTCCAGTCCGTAATAAATCAAATCTTCTGGTTTTACACCTGTTTCGAGGATATGACGGACTTCATCCACCATTCCTTCTTCCAATCGGGCACGTAACCTTCGGGATATTTTCTCCCGTCGGAGTTCCCGGCCGATATTTACTCCAATAATCAGGCTATGAATCGGGGCGTATTCGTTTTGTTCCGGAGACTCTTTCCGGTAATACTCTTCAATTTCAATGGCGCGGATAGCCCGTTGAGCCGAGTCTACATCGGTTTTATTATGCAATTTCTTGTATGAGGCGAGAATACTTTCCAATTCAGCAAGCGATTTTCCTTTCAAAGCCTCCCGAAGTTCCGGGTTCTGGGGAACATCCAAGAGCTTGTAACCTTTCAAAACCGCTTCAATATACATCCCTGTGCCTCCACATAAAACAGGCAATTTCCCTTTTGCACGAATCTCTGCAAAGACTCGATGGAAATCATGTTGGTATTCAAACACATTATATTTTTCGCCCGCATCGCGTATATCTATCAGATGATAAGGGACTTTCCGGCCATTTATCTCATAATCCGCTAAATCTTTTCCCGTACCGATATCCATTGTGCGATAGACCTGCCGGGAATCTCCGCTGATGATTTCCGACCCCAATCGGTCAGCCAATGCTACCGCCAATGAGGTTTTCCCGGATGCTGTAGGACCTATTATCGTTATTAATTCATACTTTTCCATAGGGCAAAAGTAATACTATTCTGTATAGAATCCACCACATACGAGCGAAAAAATAGTATGTAAGAGCGGTAAGTGTATTTGCGGATTGGCTAACTGAATTACTTTTCGTACCTTTGTCCCACGAAAAACAGATGCTCAGATTTATGAGTTTTGCTCAACGTTGACTCATAAGCTAAAAACTTATAAACAAAAAGACTAAAAACTAATATTTAAATATGATTACAGTAAATAATCTTGACGTACAGTTTGGCAAGAGAATTTTATTTCAGGATGTGAATCTGAAATTTACGCCGGGTAATTGTTATGGAATTATTGGAGCGAATGGTGCCGGAAAATCAACATTCCTCCGGGTTATCAGCGGACAATTAGACCCTACGCGGGGAACCGTTTCGATGGGACCGGGCGAGCGTCTTTCCGTCTTGTCACAAGACCACTTTGCATTTGATGAATATACGGTAATGGATACCGTATTGATGGGACACTCAACACTTTGGGAGGTAATGAGTGAAAAGAACGCTCTTTATGCAAAAGAGGATTTCTCTGATGCCGATGGAATACGGGCCGCTGAGTTAGAAGAAAAATTTGCTGAAATGGAGGGCTGGAATGCCGAGAGTGATGCTGCATCCTTGCTTAGCGGTCTGGGTATCTCTGAAGATCTGCATTATATGATGATGAAGGATTTGAGCGGTAAGCAGAAGGTGCGTGTGCTTTTGGCACGTGCGTTGTATGGCCAGCCGGATAATCTTTTGTTGGATGAGCCTACGAACGACCTCGATTTGGAAACCGTTAGCTGGTTGGAAAATTATTTGTCTAATTTCGAACATACGGTACTTGTGGTGAGTCACGACCGACATTTCCTGGATTCGGTCTGCACCCATACGGTAGATATTGATTATGGCAAATTGCAACTCTTTGCCGGAAACTATAGCTTCTGGTACGAGTCGAGCCAGTTAGCATTACGCCAGCAACAACAACAAAACAAGAAAGCGGAAGAGAAGAAGAAAGAATTGGAAGAGTTTATTCGTAGGTTTAGTGCGAATGTGGCTAAATCCAAGCAGACCACCAGCCGCAAGAAGATGCTGGAAAAACTGAATATCGAAGAAATCAAACCCTCTTCGCGCCGTTATCCGGGTATCTTGTTCACGCCTAACCGGGAACCGGGTAATCAGATACTGGAAGTAAAAGGCTTGACCAAAAGTATTGAAGGAAAATATCTTTTCAAGGATTTGAACTTCAATGTTGAAAAAGATGATAAGATTGTATTTATCAGCCATGATCCACGTGCGATGACCGCCCTGTTCCAAATCATCAATGGGGAGGAAAAACCGGATGCGGGTACTTTCCAATGGGGGCAGACCATTACGACCTCTTACCTTCCGCTGGATAATACGCGATATTTCAATTCGGATTATAATCTGATAGAATGGTTATCGCAATTCTCGCCGGATACGAACGAAGTGTTCTTGAAAGGTTTCTTGGGGCGTATGCTCTTTTCGGGCGAGGAGTTGCTGAAGAAGGTAAGTGTCCTGTCCGGAGGCGAGAAAATGCGTTGCATGATTTCTCGGATGATGTTGACCGATGCGAATTGTCTTATCCTGGATACGCCTACCAACCATCTGGATTTGGAGTCTATCCAAGCATTCAACAATACGTTGAAGACCTTCAAGGGAAATATCCTCTTTGCAAGCCATGACCATGAGTTTATTCAGACCGTGGCCAATCGTATTATCGAGTTGACACCTAACGGGACAATTGACAAGATGATGGAATATGATGATTATATCAGTGATCCGAAGATTGCCGAATTGCGTCAAAAATTATACTCGGAATGAAAAAAAGAATTTTATTTCTCACTTTTTTCTTCATAGCATGGCTCCCTGTATTTATTATTCAAAAGCCATGGTTCATTTTCTATAATAATCAATTGGCGGGCACTTGTTCGCCAATTGATTTTTTACAAGTCATCGCACATGGACTATTACTGGATTGTACGGTGGCCGGGTATCTTACCGCACTTCCGTTATTCCTTACGTTAGCTTCGGTATGGATTCCGGGAGATTGGCTCAGGAAAACGCTCAAGGTTTATTTCCTGATAGCTTCCTTGCTTATATCCATTATTTTTGTGACCGATGTGGCGCTTTATCCCTATTGGGGATTCCGTTTGGATGGTACGGTGCTTTTCTATTTACGTTCGCCCAAAGACGCGATGGCCAGTGTGCCGGCCGGATTATTCATCCAGCAAGGAATAGCTTTTCTTATTTATTTCCTGATTGTTTACTATTATTTGACGAAATGCGTGCTTCCTTATGTGCCGGTATCGAAGGTAAACCGGAGAATCTGGGCCAGCGTAAGTATCATCTTGTTGGGCGGATTGATGTTTATTCCGATCCGGGGAGGAGTTACGACCTCTACGGCTAATGTGGGAATGGTTTATTTTAGTGATAATCAATTCTTGAACCATTCCGCCATCAATCCTTGCTTTAGTCTGTTGTCTTCCATATCCAAGCAACAGGACTTCGCGGAGCAATTTAATTTCTATCCGGAAGAGGAGAGAGCGCAGATTATGCAAGAGATTCGTTCGGAACAGATGTCTCCAACCGATGTTGCACGCCGGGAATTGCTTACTACGACACGTCCGAATATCCTATTGATTATCTTGGAGAGCTTCTCGGCCAATACGATATCGGTTACGGGTGGTGAAAAAGAGGTTACGCCTAACTTGAACCGATTGAGCGAGGAGGGAGTCCTGTTCACGAATATGTATGCCAATTCTTTCCGGACCGACCGGGGATTGGTGTCTATCCTGAACGGATATCTGGCTCAACCAACCACTTCCATCATGAAATATCCCGCAAAATCCCAAACACTTCCTTCCTTGGCGCACTCGTTGGGGAAAGAGGGCTATACCTCGGATATGCTCTATGGGGGAGATATCAATTTTACCAATATGCAGAGCTATTTCTTTGGTTCGGGATATAGCCGGATTGTTTCGGATAAGGATTTCCCGATTACCGAACGTTTGAGCAAATGGGGAGCGAATGATGATGTTACCTTCGATTATCTCCTTCAAGACATGAAGAACAGAGAAACGGGAGGCGCCCGTTGGATGACCACGTTCCTGACTTTGAGTAGTCATGAACCTTTCGAGGTGCCTTATCACCGGTTGGAGCATCTTTATTTGAACTCGGTGGCATTAACGGATAGTTGTTTGGGGAATTTCATTGACCAATTGAAGGTTCTCCCTATTTGGAAAGATTTGCTGGTCATTATGGTGGCCGATCATGGGTTCCGCTATCCGGATACCCTGAAAGATTATGAGCCCAGCCGGTATCATATCCCGATGCTTTGGATAGGAGGAGCCATAAAGAATCCTGCCCGGATAGAGGCCTATTGCAATCAGACCGACCTGGTTTCTACCTTATTGGGGCAATTGGATATCCCACACGATGAGTTTGTCTTTAGCCGGGATATCCTCTCCTCGAATCCCCCGAGGTATGCGTTTTATACCTATAATAATGGATTCGGGCTGGTGGATAGTACCGATTATGTGGCTTATGATAATGAAAGTAATCGGGTATTGATGAAGAGCGAATCCTCGGAAAATCTGCTTCGGAAAGGGAAAGCCCTTCTTCAGACGTTATATGATGATTTAGGGAGAAGATAAGCCCGGATTCTTCCCGGAAAAAGATGCCTATGTTTGTTTCCGTTTATGCCTACCTTTGACGGAAAACATAGGCATCTTTTATGAAAAACATAGGCATGAATTTTCAGGCCGGATTTATCCTTTTTCCGATGAGCTTAGCCAGTTCATATCCCTCTTCATAAAGGGCCTGGAGCTTTCGGGTGTCCCGTTCGGTGCGTCCCACCTCGATAGGCCTTTGGGGACGTATGACGAGAACCTTGTCTTCCGCCTCCAGTTCGTCTATATAATCTAAGGTATGGTTATAGCTCTTATAACGCAAGCGAAGAGCTTCACGGATAGCCGGATATTTCCGGTAGATGAATGACGGGAGATGGAAATCCTTATCGGGTTTGCGATACCCTTTGTTCCGGGTCAGGATGATAACATTCTTCCGATAGCCCTCTTCCTGGGCATGTCTTATGGGAATGGAATCACACACGCCCCCGTCTACCATTGGTTTTCCATCGAGCCATGATAAGGGACACATCACCGGAAGAGAACAAGAGGCCTTGCACGCATCAAGCAGGCGTTTCCGGTCTTGTTTTTCCTCAATATACTCGGCTCTCCCCGTCAGGCAATTGCTTACCACCATGACGAAACGGGTTGGAGATGCCTCGTAGGTTTTATAATCAAAAGGATAATATCGGTCGGGATATTCATAGAAAAGAAAATCCAAATCAATATACCCGCGCCCGGAAAGCAAGTTTTTCCAACCGATGTAATTATGTTTTTTCAATAATTCGATATTGCTGAAATAGGAACGCCCCCGTTGACGGGAAATATAGGATATACCATTGCTGGCTCCTGCCGATACCCCGATGACATAAGGGAAGGATATATGATGATCCATCAGATAATCCAGCACGCCTACGGTAAATATCCCGCGCATTCCTCCGCCTTCCAGGACTAAGCCTGTGTTAGCATCAATTTTCATATTTTTCGATATCAGATGATTTGTTTTGTTTAAAATCCAATAGTTTAATCTCCGGATAAATCAGATCCAGCCAACGGAGGTCTACCGGACCGGGTACCACTTCTAAGCGTACACGCGTTATGCCTTTCCGGACAAATCCCAGTTCTTGGGCGGCATTTTTGGAAACATCAATAATCCGTTTGCGCCTGCGTGGGCCCCGGTCGGTGATTTCTACGATTACCGACCGGTTATTATCCAGGTTCGTCACCCGTACATAGGTACCGAACGGGAGGGTACGATGGGCCGCGGTCATTTCATTCTTGTCATGCAACTCCCCGCTGGCCGTCTTTTTCCCATGAAACCGATGATGGTAATAGGAGGCCAATCCTTCCTCTTGTGCATGTAGAAAGAGCGTACAGAGGGAAAAAATCAAGATGAGCGGTAAGCGTTTCATGACTTTGTAATTATAATGTTTCCATTTCTTCCAGGATGGAACAAGCGGTTTCTACCCGGTTTACATCCTTAATTACGATACCCCGTTTCCCGTTGTTTTCTTTCAACGTACAATTGCGCGGGTGTTTCTGGATATAAGCTATCAACTTGCCGAACGCCGGACTCTGATAGTAAGGGCTATCCTCGGCTGATACCAGATAGAGACTCATTTGTCCCTTCTTAAGGATAACTTTCTCGATACCCAATCCTCGCGCCATCCGACGAAGGCGAACCACGCGAATCAGCTCCATGCCCTCTCGTGGAATCTTTCCGAATCGGTCTTCCAAACGTGTGATGAAAGCCTGGATATCCGTTTCCCGTTCCAGATTATCCAATTCCCGGTAGATAGAAATACGTTCCGAATCGTTCGGGATATAATCTGGCGGGAACAAGAGCGTCAGATCGCTCTCCACGTAGGTCTCACGCACGAATGCTTTCCCGTCTTGCGCCCCTTTGTCTCCCGAAAGGTCGGCATAGAGGTCGGCAAACTCGTCCGATTTCAATTCATCAACCGCTTCTTCCAGGAATTTCTGATAGGCCTCGTATCCCAAGTCCGCAAGAAATCG